>JADQBA010000495.1 GCA_016903675.1 Stigonema ocellatum SAG 48.90 = DSM 106950
TGTGACTTAAAGGATAATTTTGCCGCGACGGCAGGCTTTCACTTTATTTATACCCCGGCAAACTTATACTTAATTTAAGTAGTTCGTCTATTTTAAATTTAAGTTCCACCTTTACTCCGTAAGACTTTTTCGTTTGACTCAGGCGTTCGCTGTAATCTAGTTGCTCAAAACTCTATTTCCGTCAAAATCAATAACTGGTCTTGGTTTGAGCTTTAAAAGTTAAATCCTTAAAACTCACCACATTTCAATGCACAAACGGCAAGCTTATGCCCATAAATTGTATTTTCGGCAAACTTAATATTAAATACCGCGCTCATTGCTATAAGGGAAAATAAGTCTTTCAAGCCATAATCCGGCAAACTTATACTTTAATAAACGGCAAACTGTTCCTTTAAGTCACA
>JADQBA010000067.1 GCA_016903675.1 Stigonema ocellatum SAG 48.90 = DSM 106950
CAAGAATTACTCGCAGAAGACCACAAAACAGATATTCGTCAAGCTGATTTATACCGAGAATCGGGAAATTTGCTTTTTGCTGCACAAGATTATCAAGAAGCGATCGCATCTTACGACGCCGCAGTCAAAATCAAACCAGACGACCACCAAGCTTGGAACAACCGGGGCATTGCGCTAAAGAATTTAGGACGCTTAGAAGAAGCGATCGCTTCTTACGACGCCGCAGTCAAAATCAAACCAGACTACCACGATGCTTGGAACAACCGGGGCATTGCGCTATATAATTTAGGACGCTTAGAAGAAGCGATCGCTTCTTACGACGCCGCAGTCAAAATCAAACCAGACAAACACGATGCTTGGAACAACCGGGGCAATGCGCTAAGGAATTTAGGACGCTTAGAAGAAGCGATCGCATCTTACGACGCCGCAGTCAAAATCAAACCAGACTACCACGATGCTTGGAACAACCGGGGCATTGCGCTAGATGATTTAGGACGCTTAGAAGAAGCGATCGCTTCTTACGACGCCGCAGTCAAAATCAAACCAGACTACCACCAAGCTTGGTACAACCGGGGCATTGCGCTAAGGAATTTAGGACGCTTAGAAGAAGCGATCGCTTCTTACGACGCCGCAGTCAAAATCAAACCAGACGACCACGAAGCTTGGTACAACCGGGGCATTGCGCTAGATGATTTAGGACGCTTAGAAGAAGCGATCGCATCTTACGACGCCGAAGTCAAAATCAAACCAGACGACCACAAAGCTTGGAACAACCGGGGCAATGCGCTAAAGAATTTAGGACGCTTAGAAGAAGCGATCGCTTCTTACGACGCCGCAGTCAAAATCAAACCAGACGACCACGAAGCTTGGTACAACCGGGGCATTGCGCTAAAGAATTTAGGACGCTTAGAAGAAGCGATCGCATCTTACGACGCCGCAGTCAAAATCAAACCAGACTACCACGATGCTTGGTACAACCGGGGCATTGCGCTAAAGAATTTAGGACGCTAAGCAAAACTACCTCAATTTTTGCGCATCCCCTGGTTTGGGTTGCTGTGGAGGAGTTGGGGGGGCTTGTTGTGGCTGGGATGAGGAATCTGGGGTGGGGGCTGATGTTTTTTGATTGGGATTATAAGCGTTTGTCAAGGCTTGTACCAAAGCTTCTCGTTGCTGACGGTTGAGACGTTTAATAACGGCGCGATCGCCTTCTATGGGATTTTGCCTCAATGTGTCATTCCCCGGATAGCTATTATCATACATAATTTCATTAGCTCCTAGGTAATCAGCCAAAGTCAGCTTCCAATCCAGCCGATAATTTGGCGCACGTCCCTTTACATAAACATGATACCTAATTAAGCGACTCACCAGGGTATTGTTTTCGGCAACTTTCCCAGTTTCTTTACTAACGTACTTGTTTTCCCGTGGAAAATCTGGCAATTGTTGATAAACTTGCCGCCAAACATCACTAGGAATGAATGTTTGAGCTATGGCGGGTTGGGAACCTAGTAAACTGGTGTGGATTGATTTCCCCATCCCTGAACCCAAAAGAACTACACCCACAAGAATTAAAGCAGTAAGTGCCTGCCAAGACTTAAACATAATTCGTAATTGCTAATTCGTAATTCGTAATTTTTACCCTAGACCTCAGGGCATTTGCTTGAAATATTGTTGCACAGCATATTTTCCTTCCCATAAATAAAATTAGTTGCTCTGCCACCATTCATTACGAATTACGAATTACGAATTACGAATTACGAATTATTTTAGCCTTCGCCAATAATTTCAGGCTGAGTCAGTTCATCGGACATCTCGATAATCGCCCGTAGTACTGGCTTCATCATTGCATCGTCTGCACTGTCAAAGTCTTCGTAACGGCGACGCTTAGCACGATTTGCCACCTGAACCGTAATGCGGTAGCGATTTGAGGCTGCATTAATCAGATCCTCTGCACGGTGCATAATCTGAGATTGAGTCGTCTCGAATTTAGAACGCTTGAGCATAATCACTGGTTCTTGGGGTCATTCACCAGTTTAGCAGTACTGGGAAAGTTGATTGGGGAATTGGTATTGCTGTAACAACGAATAACCCTTTATATCAAGTCCGTCTAATTGCCCACAATAAAAACCTCTGGTGCGAAGGAGTCTGTCTATACGTCAATCTTAACAATGGGTATTCAAACGGACATGATATTATTTGCCAGCAACCTCTCTATTGATAGAAGCTGAACGCCTCTTTTCACTTTATAAGTATTTTATAACACAATAAAGTAACGCAACCTCATGGCTGACCTTGTTGAAACTGCTGTCAAAGCTGGAAACTTCCAAACCCTGGTAAAAGCTGTTGAAGCCACCGACCTCGGAGAAATTCTTAAGAGTCCTGGTCCATTCACAGTTTTTGCACCCACTGATGACGCCTTTGCCCAACTACCAGTTGGTACTTTAGATTCCCTACTCCAAGACATTCCCAAGCTAAAAAGAATTGTGGCATATCATGTTGTCTTTGGGGATGTTAGGTCTGATGACTTGGTGCAAATTAACGAAGCCGAGACAGTTGAGGGGTCAGTTCTGGGGATTGAGTCTGCTGACGGCAAAATTAAGGTGAATGACGCCAATGTCCTGAAAACCGACATTCTTACCGACAATGGCGTAATCCACATTATAGACAAAGTTTTGATACCCGGATTAGTTGCTAGCGAATAAAAGGGGAATGGGGAATGGGGAATGGGGAATGGGGAATGGGGAATGGGGAATGGGGAATGGGGAATGGGGAATGGGGAATGGGGAATGGGGAATGGGGAATGGGGAATGGGGAATGGGGAATGGGGAGTTAACAAAAACCAATCACACAAGTTAAATCCCCTAGTTTTAACTATGGGGATTCCCTACTCCTTATTCCCCACTCCCTATTCCCCACTCCCCACTCCCCACTCCCTACTCCCTATTCCCCACTCCCCACTCCCCACTCCCTACTCCCTATTCCCCACTCCCCACTCCCCACTCCCCACTCCCTACTCCCTACCAAGAATACAGCCAGTGCGTGGGGGAAGACTTAAAGTCAGATGTTTAGTTTCTCCTTCAATATTCCACTCAACCTCAGCAGTGCCATATAAAAGCTTGTGGGGTTGGGTACGCAAACTGGCTGTATCTACATGACCTTTTGCTGGTGCTGTACCAATATTAACCGCAACGATCAATTCCTCGGTTGCCAAAATTCGTGCAAAAATGTAAAGTCCTGCCTCGGCGAAGAGGACTTGGTAATTACCTGTACGTAAGCATGGGTAAGAGTGACGTAGGGCAATTAATTGGCGGTGAATATTGAGAATGTCTCGATCCCAAGCGGATTCTAAAGGAAAACCACGACGTGAGTCTGGATCTATAGCACCAGGTAAACCCACTTCATCACCATAATAGATACTAGGGGCACCAGGAAAAGTTAGTAGCAGTAAAGTTGCTAGTTCGATACTAGCGCGATCGCCCCCCGCAATGGTAAGCAACCGTGCTGTATCATGGCTGGCAAGCAAATTCAATTGAGTCAACTGAATTTCCCAAGGATAAAGTTGCAGGAGTTCCTGAATTGTTTGGGCGTACTCAGCAGCAAACAAAGGTGGGTAGGGTTTATAGTCGCGGCTTTGCACTTGTTCCATCACTACGCGATCGCCAGCAGTGAAAGCGATGGTAGGTCCAGCAAACAAATAATTCATCACCCCATCAAACTGAGTACCATCCAACCACTGACGGGAGTCTCCCCAAACTTCCCCCACAATGTAAGCATCGGGATTGATGGCTTTGACTCGCTGACGGAACTCCTGCCAAAAACCAGGGCTTGTAATCTCAAACGGAACATCCAACCGCCAACCGTCAATACCGAATTTAATCCAATATTCGGCAATTTCCATGATATATTCCCGTACTTCTGGGTTATCATGGTTAAAAGCTGGCAAAGCCCTATTTCCACCCCAACCCACATAGTTGGCGGGAAAGTCACCATTGTAGGCAGAAAGAGGCCAACCCTCAATTTTGAACCAGTTGACCCAAGGTGAGTGGGGACCATTTTCTAAAACGTCGTGGAAAAAGAAAAAACCGCGACTAGAGTGGTTAAACACCCCATCCAGAACAACTTTAATATTCCGTTGATGAGCTGCATCTAGCAATTCCTGAAAAGCCGGGTTTCCCCCTAACATGGGGTCAACTTGATAATAATCGTGGGTGTGGTAACGGTGATTGCTTGCTGATTGAAAGATGGGCGTAAAGTAAATGGCGTTAATTCCCAAATCCTGTATATAATCTAATTGCTCTAGAATACCCCACAAATCTCCTCCCTTATAACCTTGCAGTGTTGGCATAGTTTCCCAATCTTCCCAACGCGCTTCATGTAAAAGCCGTTTGCGTGGTTGTTTACTTCTAGCAAATCGGTCTGGAAAGATTTGGTAGAAAACAGCGTGTTTAACCCAGTCTGGTGTTTGAATTTGCATGAGTCGTTTTTAGAGTACTCCAAAGCCATCGTTGCAGATAGTAGTACACTGCGACTCATACTTGTGATAGAAAAGTAGGGGAGTGGGGGAGTGGGGGAGTGGGGGAGTGGGGGAGTGGGGGTGTAGGGGAGTAAGGGTGTAGGGGATTTAAGAAAAATTTTTTTGAGTCGCACCCTGGTCTTGCACCCACAAAGTACAAGCAAATATATTTCTATTCATTCATGTGTTTCCCCCACACCCCCACACCCCTACACCCCCACTCCCCCACTCCCCCACTCCCCCACTCCCCACTCCCCACTCCCCTCAAAACGGTTGATAGCGTAGTGAAAAGAAAAGACCGTTATCTTGCAGTGTGTCGCCACGGTTGTTAACATCTATTAATGGGATGCCATAGTCTAAACGCAAATTCAAATTGCGGCTAGGCTGCCAAATTAACCCTAAACCAAGACTGGCTATGGTGTTTGTCCTAGGGTCAGACTCACGATTATTCCAAGCTGTCCCAACTTCAAAAAAAGGCGCTACCTGGAATGCATTATAGTTCGATATGGGCGGAAAGCGAATCTCAACGGAGCCGACAATGCCATTATCGGTAACTAGTTGATTTTGGCGATATCCCCGCACTGTATCTAGACCACCTACACTAAATTTCTCTATGGAGAGTAAAGAGTCTGGTGTCAATTGTCCAGAGAGTCGCGCTAGCATTACAGTTTTTGGTGATAATTGCTGTACCCACTGAAATTGTCCTAACCAGGAAAAAAATCTTCCATCAGTACCTATGTTGTTGGTTGTTGCATCAAAAGCATCGACACCCACACTAAATTGAGAACGTGCTGCTAATACTCTATTTGCATTCCGCTTGAACCAATCTTGATAAAATCGAAAGATTGTCAGATTTGATTTGCCTTTGGACGGTCCTTCGGAAAAGGAATAGGGAATGTTGTTTTGTATGAAGGTTTGGTTACGACGCAAATCTAAGGCTAAACCAAGAGCAAATTCACTGGTTGGCGACCTGTTTAAAGGTTGACGGAGATTGAGGGAATAGGTTTCAATTTCGCTTTTAATATTTAGTTTTTGGAAAGGTGCTTCAATGACGCGGCTGTCGCTATTGTTATAACGAAAGCCCAGGGTACCGTTTAGAGAATTGACGGGGATAGTATAGCTGATATTGTAAATATTAAGCCCTTCCGTGATTCCGTAATCGAAATTGAGGCGATCGCCAAAACCTAATAGATTATAATCGGAAACAGACGCGCCAAGTTCTGCTGAGCCAATACTAGGAGATTGATTATTTTCTGCGAACACCTCACTGTGAAAAATTGGTGCTTCCTTCACGATGACCTGCAAAATATTCCGACCTGGTGTGCTACCTGCGGTTAACTCTGCGTTTACCCGACTAATTAAAGGGTCGAGTTGCAAGAGTTGTAGGGCTTCCTCTATGTGTTTCTGGTTTAATGGTGTGGAGGCTGCTCTTTTAAGACGCGATCGCACGTATCCTGCTTGTAATTTCTTTAACCCACTCAGTTCAATTCCTTCTAGTTCACCCTCTACTACCTGGATTTCTATTATACCACTGTTAAGGTTTTGATTATTTGGCAGAAATGCGCCACTGGTGACGTAGCCGTTTTTAATGTATAATTCGGTGATGTCGGAGCGTAGTTGGACCAATTGCTCGAAAGTGACTTGACGCTTCTGTTCTAAAGATTTCACTAGGTCTGCTATCTTGTCTTTTAAGACAGTACTTCCCAACACTTCAATTTTTTTGATGGTGATGAGATTGTCTTGGGGAAAAGTGACATTAGGCGGGTTTTGGGGAGGAGGAGAGGGTAAGACAGGGGGAGGGGATGGAGAAATGGAAGGAGTTGGCGATGGTTCTGTTGGGTTGGGAAGGGTGCGTTCTATCACGCCTGGTGGTGGCGCAGATTGAGCGAATGTAGAAGAAGATAGATAAACAAGGGTAGAAAAAATTGAGGTGGCGATGGCGATGCTTCTCAATATTAAGTACATATTGATTATTTTATTTTGTTATATGATCTGCTGTTGAGTGGATTTTACCAAAGTAGAAGGAGTAATTAAAACAACTTGCCCTGACACTCCAACTTTTGTCGTGGCTTGATTACGCGATACCTCGCGCCAGCGTCAGCGATCGTCGGACTACTGCATCTGCATTGATAAACTCGGTTAAGCGCAATGCCTTGCGCCCCTACATCATTCTGGAGATGTCTATTATCGAATTGCTTCTAGAGTGACAAGCGAACACCGCTTAAGGTAATCACACGTAGCCATTTCCGTCGATCCATGCTGAATCACGGTATGAATTTACACGCGCGTAAAGGCGCAAAGGCGCAAAGAATCGTTGTTTAATCAACTCGAAAAATGTCAATTCATACTCCGATTCAGCAACGCCAAATCTTAAGTGGTGTAGGGTGGGCAGTGCCCACCAAAACCAGGATATGGTGGGCAGTGCTACGTGTATTTCAAAAATCTGCGGAGGAATCCTATATAATTCATTGCTAATTGAGAAGTCGTCATTCGTAATTATTAGCTCAGGTCTAAATGCCAGAGATTGAAGTCATGCTAAGTAAGATGCTTTTTTGATATAAATAAGTTGAGAGTTAGGTAAACTTTAATTCCGAATTTCGTTGTTATTTTTCAATATAAAAGAAAGTTTTTTTGATTGCATTCACGTTTTATGCAAGTGTGGTTTCTATTTTTTGATGACTGACTTGCAAATTTCAGAAAGGCAATTTGCCGAAAAATGCATAACAATCAGATACGGATTTATGAAATTGCTGGGTGCGGTTTTGTGCAATATGAGTTACATGAGCTTGCAATTAGCTGAGTCTAGAGTTACAACCAATGTCGCCGAAACATTCCTGGATTTTGCTAGCTGTTTTTTCGATTATACAAATAACAAATTATTCATTCAATTTTTATGTATCAGGAGAATTCAAGAATATGAAACAGTTTATTACTGGTACCTTGCTCGTTTTAGCCTCTATTGTAGGATTTACTCCCATTTCAGCGGCAGAGCAACCGGTTCAGGTAACGACAGACGGAAGCGACGTTTACATGATTGATTTAGACAATCGCACACAGTATTACACCGATGCTGAATGGCGTCACGTCAGCTTTCGCGTTTCCACCATTGGAGACAAATACTGGCATAGTGCGATCGCTGCATGTAGCCCTTATCAAGTTAAAGCCCCTTTTTACCAATGTCCGTGGATAGCAAACGGTGGTGGTTATCCCGAAGGGACGATAGGAGGTAATATCGCCCGCGCAGCTTGTAACTGGTAGTCCTATATAGCACCGCAAGTGGCTCCTGAAGCTACAATTTCCTTAACCGAGTACTATTGAGTAGAATTGGGTATAGAGGTTGAGGATTACAAATATCTGGATTTACGCGCTATGAATCGCTTTTCGTTTCCGATTGCTCAATCAGATCCACCCCTCCCCCCAGAGCAAACGCTCCCAACGATGTATGATCTCCCCAGTGAAGATCCAGAGGAACCCGGTTTGCCAGATGAATTTCATGACCTCCAACCCCAACTGTTGAGTCTGACCCTGCGCCTCAATAACTATCATCAAAATGAATTCTTTACAGGTACGGATTTAAATCTGTACTACGATGTCACCCATGCCCGGTGGCACAAACGCCCCGATTGGTTCTTGGCTGTGGGTGTACCACGCTTATACGCAGGGTTTGATTTGAGAAGTAGTTACGTAACGTGGATTGAGGGGAGAAACCCTTTCGTCGTTGTGGAACTCCTCTCTCCGGGTACGCAAAAGGAAGACCTAGGCAGATACGCTGAAGAAGAAGCAGAGATGATTGAATCACCGCAACCGCAAGCCAGCCCAGAATTGCCTTGTGTTGAGGAAAATAATGGGATACTGACAAAAGATACTCCGCCTTCTAAATGGTTTGTGTATGAACAACTGCTGCGAGTGCCTTATTACATCGTCTTTAGTCGCTATACGAATCGTGTGCGGTTCTTTCAACTAGAGGGTGGGCACTACCAAGAACAACCGCTAGATTTGGAAAATCCCCGCATCTGGATTCGGGAGTTGGAAATTGGGTTGGGCTTGTGGTTTGGAGAGTTCGTTGGGATTTCTCGCCTTTGGCTACGCTGGTATGATGCTCAAGGCAATTGGATACTCACTGATGCTGAACTTGAACGAACAAGAGCTGAACTTGCGCTACAGCAACTGGAGTTGGAACAAACAAGGGCTTCGCTTGCAACAGAGCAACTGCTACAAACAGCACGCAATTTACTCGACTCTGGGATGTCAATCACACAAGTTAGCCAACTGACTGGATTACCTGAAATGGAGGTGCAAAAGTTGCAATAACTGAACCGTATTCCTACATGACGATAGATGATTTGCTGAACTGGTTAGTAAGCTCAATTGCTATGTGGCGTTTTGGCGTAACCTGATATGAGAGTAATTACAGCGATTGCAGCGATGAAGTTTAGAAAGGCAGGTTATGATTCATGGCTTATTCATGGTTTAAAGCGTTTCACATTGTCGGCATAGTCGTTTGGTTTGCTGGTTTGTTCTACCTGGTACGTCTTTTTATCTATCACGTTGAGGCCAACCAAGAACCTGAACCAGCACGCACTATACTGAAGAAACAGTATGAGATAATGGAGAAACGTCTCTACAGTATCATCACCACTCCAGGGATGCTGGTGACTGTAGCAATGGCGATTGGGTTACTAACCACTGAACCAGAAGTTCTCAAAGAAGGTTGGTTACACATCAAACTACTGTTTGTCCTCCTTCTCATTGGTTATCATCATTACTGCCGTCGTCTGATGAGACAGTTGGCAGAAGATAAATGCGCCTGGAGTGGTCAGCAGTTACGTGCTTTGAATGAAGTACCCACCGTGATGTTGGTGGTGATAGTGTTGCTGGCTGTTTTCAAGAATAATCTACCCACAGATATCACCGTCTGGGGCATTGTCGCCATGATTATTGCTATTGCAGCTACTACTCAACTCTATGCCAAAAAACGCAGGCTCGATAAAGAGAAGCTGAACGCAGAAGTAGTACAGGTTCCACAGGGACAAAGTTAGTTAATTACCTGTTCACACCCAAGTTTTCAGCTTTTGTTGGTAATGGGTAATGGATAATTGAAACGATTACCCATTACCCATTACCAATTTGAATGACTCCCGAACCGCTGTTCGATTACCTATCTTCTTCTTCTTCTTCTTCTTGGCGTCCTTCTCCCAAGGGGAGACGCTGCGCGAAGGCGTCTTGGCGGTTCGTTAAATAAGTATTCTTTAGGCGGGACAGGAGTAAGTACGTAGACCCAAATAAAGCAAACCATGTTTTGGAATATTTATGGCTTTTTTTCTGCCAATCCCCCATGCCCTAGCTTAACAGATAATTGTTTATTCTCAGCGACTTACTTAACCAAAATTTTTCGTGGCAAAAAAAAGCTCTCTCGCAGTTTAATCGACAAGAGAGCTGTGATATGGTGTGAGGAGCAAACATTTAGTTTGCTTGATCTCACTGTAGCGAACAAATGTGAATTTTGTGTGACAATCATATGAAGCTGATGGCTAAGAATCAAGTCAATAGCTGGAAGCTAAACCATTTTTTCTAAGAACTGCTTCGAGCGATCGCACTTAGGACTGATAAAAAATTCACTTGGGGTAGTGTCTTCTGCCAAACGCCCTTGGTCGAGGAACATAATCCGGCTAGCGACAACTCTGGCAAATCCCATTTCGTGAGTCACTATCGCCATTGTAATACCTGTTTGGGCTAAAGCTTTGATCACCTCTAGCACATCTTTTACCATTTCTGGATCTAAGGCAGAGGTGGGTTCATCAAATAAAATCATCTCTGGTTCCATTGCCAAAGCCCTGGCGATCGCCACTCGCTGTTTCTGTCCACCGGATAGTTTCGAGGGGTAGACATCTGCTTTTTCCACCAAATCTACTTTGCCCAGCAACTCCAACCCCTTTTGCTTTGCCTCTTCTTTGTTTACCTTTTTCACCTTAATAGGGGCGTAGGTCACATTTTGCAGCGCTGTCATGTGGGGAAACAGATTAAAGTGTTGAAACACCATGACCAACTTCTGCCGAATTTTCGCAATATTTGCCCTCTGATGGGTGATTTCATCCTCGTTAAAGTAAACTCGTCCACTCGTGGGGTGTTCAAGCAAGTTCATGCATCGTAAGAAAGTAGACTTACCAGAACCACTTGGTCCTAGTATAGCAACGATTTCACCCTTGTAAATTTCTGTGGAAATATCTTTAAGTACACTGAGTTTACCAAAAGATTTACATAAGAATTCTGTGCGAATGATTGCTTGACTCATATAATTTTTGTTGAAGTTACTTAAAAATTAAAATGTAACCGCAGATGGACGCAGATGAACGCAGATAGAAAAGACTTTTATCTGCGTTCATCTGCGTTTATCTGCGGTTCAAAATCTTTATTCACTTAGCCTTAACCTCCTTTCGAGTACAGATGCACTTTTCGTTAAACCCATAACCAAAACGTAATAAATTAACCCAGCAAACAGTAGGGGTTCAAAGTATATATATTTATTAGCGCCCACAATTTGGGCACTGCGTAATATTTCCACTACACCAACGGTTGATACCAAAGCAGAATCTTTCAACAGTCCAATTGTCTCATTAACTAAGGCTGGCAAAATATTCTTTAATGCTTGGGGCAAAATGATATCCCACATCATCAACCAATAAGAAACACCCATAGACATCGCCGCCTCACTCTGTCCTTTATCTACCGCCTGAATTCCACCCCGGATGGTTTCCGACATATAAGCCCCAGAGTTAAGGGTAAAAGTGAACACTCCTGCTTGTAATGCTGAAATGTCGTAGCCTGTCAATTGGGGTGTTGCATAGTAAACTAAGGCAAGTTGTAACAGCAATGGTGTGCCTCGGAATATGGAAGTGTAGGCATTGGCAACCCAGCCCAGAGGCTTAATGCCAGAAATTTTTAATAAGGATAGTACTGTCCCCCAAATTAAACCTAATGATACTGATAATCCAGTGAACAACAGTGTTAAGGGTATTCCCTGAAGAATAAAAGGAATATCAGGAATGATTCTGGTGAAGTCTAGATTGAATCCGCCTTTAGGAACGGCTGCTGTTGACGATGTCCCTGCTGTGTTCGATCGCGAGAACCACTTTGTGACAAGTTTTTCTAGTTCGCCTTTGTCCTTCAGCTTTTGAAGGACTTTGTTAAAGGGTTCCACGAGGGGAGAACTTTTGGGAAAGGCGATCGCTGAACCTGCAACCTCTTGTTTGGGAATGATGTTAAACTCTAATTCGGGGTTAGCTTGGGCAAATCCTTTCGCCACAGTATCTTCCACTATCGCCGCATCAATTCGCTGAGATTTAATCTCTTGAATGACTTCAGGCACTTTGTTGAGTTGCTTTAGCTGGATACCCGCAACTTTTTGGGCAATTTTCTTGGCATTTTGCTCTTGGATTGTCCCCAGTTGAACGCCAACTTTTTTCCCTGATAGGTCTTGTGGCTTCTTGATATTGCTGCCTTTAGGAGCGACAATAGTATCTTTGGCTTCGTAATAAGTGATGGAGAAATCGACGTTTTTCTTGCGTTGTTCTGTAGGAGTCATCCCAGCCATGACAAAATCAGCCCGATTTCCTTGGAGTGCGGGAATCAAGCCGTTAAAATCTGACTCCATCACCTTGAGTTTAAATCCTAGTTGCTGAGCGATCGCGTTAGCAATATCAATATCAAAGCCCACGATGTTTCTCTCACCGCCCTGAGTGTCGTAATACTCGTAAGGGGGATAGTCGGGGGAAGTAACCATCGTCAGTGTGTCTTTGCCTACAGACGAAGCTGCTTGTAGGGAATTGCCAAGACCTGCGATCCTACTTATTGCCAGTATTGCTATAAATAGTAGCGTGAATATTAATACTCTGCCTTGCTTCATAATAATTTATATCACCTGTTTCTGTTCAGCCGTTCTCAACACAGGTTATGTCGATAAACTACTGCGTTCAACTGCATAAATACAGGTTGGCTTGTTTCTCCACTCCGTCTTCTTAACCAATGTCATTCCATTCTTTTGGGCTACTCGACGCGAGGCAATGTTGGCAGGATGAATCAATGAAATAAGTTTATCAAAACCTAAGTGATTAAACCCATAGTCGCGACAGGCTTGAGCTGCTTCAGTTGCTAAACCTTGTCCCCACAAATCACGACGAACATGATAGCCAATTTCTACCTCTTCAACGCCATCAACTTCTTGCATAACTAATCCACAATCGCCAATAAGTTCACCACTGTGTTTGAGAACAACTGCCCATAGACCAAAACCATGTTGACTATAGTTGTGCATACTCCGCACAATCCACCCTTGAGTCATCTGACGATCAAACGGCTTCGGATAAAACTTCATAGCTTCGGGATCACACAGGACTGCAAGCAAATTATCTAAGTCATCAAGCGTCATCTCGCGCAAAATTAAACGTCTAGTTTCTAACACCACATCTTTCTTGTTTTGCATCTTTTAGGTAGTACGAATTAACGACTATTAAACAAAGAATAGCAAGGTATACTTCAATCTATCCAAAAATGCTTGAAACGTCCTAGTCCAATTGACTCAGATGAAGTTAGCGTCAAAGGTAGACAATACCTAATACATATCTGACGATTTCTGTCAATGCGTAATTCCTAGGTTTATTCACTGACCGAAACAGTAGTAACAGTAAATTGCTTTAAATTTTTTCCGTAAATTTCCTCTGTATATCGGCTCTTAAGTAAAGATAAGATTTATTCATGCATTATCTAATCTACACTTACGCTTTCTTAGTTTGCAAAAAAGGCGACTTACCAAATATTTAGACTTCTGGTCTTACATGCCAGTGGTAATCGCCCTTAAACTGCTGCTACTTCACGCTATTATATTATTTTTTCGTGATTCCTTGCGGCTGGCTTCTCCTGTGAGCATTAACACTAACCTTTTTCTCATACATTCATTGCAAATTTTCAGCCTCTCTGTGTGATTGTGACTTCAAGTCACAAACTCCAACGGCAAAACAACTATCCTATATTATTTTTCCATCAGCATGTTAGCAGAATCTAATTCACTTTTATCTGTACCAACTGGCACATTAAAAATTTCGGAATTTCCTCATACCAACGGGGGAGAAAACTGTGAATCAATTTACTTTTCTCTAGTTGTTCCTACTTACAAAGAGCGTGACAATATCGAGAATGTTGTCAGGATATTATCACAATTGCTGGATGAATTGATGCCAGGAGACTACGAACTGATTGTGGTAGACGATGATAGTCCAGACGGCACTTGGGAAATAGCACAGTCACTGATGCCTGAATACCCGCAAATGCGGGTGATGCGACGTCAACATGAGAGGGGACTCTCCTCAGCGGTGATTCGCGGTTGGCAAGCGGCGCGAGGACAAATTTTAGGAGTGATTGACGGCGATTTACAGCATCCACCAGAGGTGCTGATGCAACTGTTACGTTCCATAAAAGAGGGAGCGGATTTGGCAGTGGCTAGCCGTCATATAGAAGGCGGTGGGGTGAGTAGTTGGAGTTTTACTCGGCGTTTGTTGTCTCGTGGTGCGCAATTGTTGGGATTGATTATTCTACCAAGGGTATTGGGTAGAGTTTCTGACCCCATGAGCGGTTATTTTATGGTTCGTCGCTCCTGTATCGTAGGTTTAACACTCTATCCCGTAGGATACAAAATTTTGCTGGAGGTGATTGGGCGGGGAAATGTGGATCAAATCGCCGAAGTCGGTTATGTATTCTGTGAGCGCAAAGAGGGTGAAAGCAAAGTTAGTTGGAAGCAATATGTGGAGTATATTTATCACTTGTTGCGCTTAAGGCTTGCTACCACAAGATGGGGAAGATTTAGCCAAACAATCGATTTTCCCATCAGTCGATTTATCCGCTTTGGGCTGGTGGGACTCAGTGGGGTGTTTGTGGATATGGCAGTGCTTTACTTGCTCAGTGACCCAACGACGCTGGCTTTGCCCTTGACTCGCAGTAAAATCGTTGCTGGTGAGATTGCAATTTTCAATAATTTCTTGTGGAATGATGCTTGGACCTTTGCAGATGTTGCTATGAGGCAACAGGAATGGCGTCAACGCCTGAAGCGGTTTTTAAAATTCAACATGATTTGCCTTGCCGGATTGGTATTAAACTTGCTGGTATTAAATCTGGTGTTTAATTTTATCATTGCCAACCCCTACATTGCTAACCTAATTGCGATCGCATTTGCTACCATCTGGAACTTCTGGGTGAACTTAAAATTGAGTTGGCAGGTAACACAAGTTAAATAGCTAATTAATTATTTTGAAAAAATTCACGATAATTTCACATTTACATGACGGATTGCTATAGCGATCCTAAATCATTTATGAACGTAGAGAAACCCGGTTTCTTAAAGAAACCGGGTTTCTAGGGAAAGGCATTTTCACAATTCAAATAGGATGGCTATATAGCAATACAGTTCAGTTAAGGAGAATCGTAGGTTGGGTTGAGGCTTTGCGAAACCCAACAAAACGCGAAAATGTTGGGTTTCGTTCCTCAACCCAACCTACGCAGAACAAGGATTTCGGGCTTAACTGAACCGTATTGGGCTATATAGCTTGAATTTAAAAAGGCAGAAAGCTATGATAAACAATAGACAATCGTTAATTTTCAAAAATTTTTCCCAAATATGGCTGCGATGTTTAATCGTGATTTTATTAGTCATGGGGATATTTTTTCGCTTTGTGAATCTTGACCGTAAAATTTACTGGTTTGATGAAACCTATACATTATTACGAGTTTCAGGATATACTGAAGCTGAAATGCTTCAGCAAGTATTTAACGGGAATTTAATTAAAGTTGAGGATATCAAAAAATTTCGGCAAATTAATCCTGAAAAACAGCTAATAAATACCATCAATTCTTTAGCCCTAGAAGATGTACAGCATCCACCACTGTATTACATACTAGCTCGCTTTGGGATGCAATTATTTGGTAATTCTATGGCGACAACAAGAGGTGTATCTGCCCTAATTAGCTTGTTTGCTCTTCCTTGTGTTTACTGGCTTTGTCTTGAACTATTTGAGTTACCGTTCATTGGATGGTTAGCTATTGCACTAATATGTGTATCACCATTTCATCTTGCGTTTGCTCAGGAAGCAAGAGAGTATTCATTGTGGACAGTGACAATCATACTATCTAGCGCATCATTGCTGCAAGCCATGCGATTGAAAAATAGATTGAATTGGTCAATTTATGCCGTAACGATGGCATTAAGCTACTATGCATTGCCATTATCTTTTTTGGTAGCAGTTGGTCATGGAATATATGTATTTGTGATTGAAAATTTTAGCTGGAATAAAACATTAAAGTCTTATATACTTGTATCTATTGGAGGTATACTCGCTTTCGCACCTTGGCTGTGGGTTATTGTGAGCAGAATACCTAGTTTCGCTCACACAACAGATTGGGTGAAACAGCCAATAGCATTAACAAAATTATTGGCGTTGTGGATGCGTAATCTAAGCTATGTTTTCTGTGACCTCCAATATCAGTATGAGAAATTAGAAGGTTTTACGGCCATCCTTTTGATTCTTGTTGCCTATGCAATTTATTATATATGTCGTTACAGTCAAAAAAGAATTTGGTTGTTTGTCATGCTACTTATTGGGCTGACATCTCTAAGCATGATATTACCAGATTTAATTTTGGGCGGACAACGCTCTACTATTAATAGGTATTTAATACCCTCTTATCTAGGGATTCAGCTAGCTGTTGCTTATCTTTTCGGAACTAAAATTACCTCAATTTCGATTCCAGTCAAATTTCAGAATCTATGGCGAATAATAATAATTGTCCTGATTACTTTGGGTATTCTATCATGTGCAGCTAGTTCCCGTGCTCACATATGGTGGAACAAGTCTAAAAACTGGTATACCCTCTCAGTAGCTGAATTAATTAACCAAGCCACAAGACCAATTATAATTAGTGATGGGGATGCTGGTGATGTGCTAGCTCTGAGCTATCTTTTGGAACCAAAGGTGCAGCTTAAAGTACAGTCTAGTTGCTACACCTCATGTAGCAACAATTTCCCTCAGGCGGCTGCAACTAAACTGACTAATATTCCAAATGGATTCACCGATGTATTTTTGTATAAGCCTTCGGAATTTTTACAATCAAGGCTGAGTGATGAGTACAATATCGAGTATATCCCCCACACGAGCAATACAGTTTGGCAGTTAAAGAAGCGCTAAGGGTTGTGGAACAGGAGTCAGCCCCTTCGGGGAAGTCAAAAGTGAAGGTAACAAGTCAATACTGCGTAGGTTTTGAATAGTTGAGGTGCCAGAAACCCGGTAACTTTGGCGAAACCGGGTTTCTAATTTTTGCAAATCCTACGCAGTTGTGGGACAGGAGTAAATTTTAAGTTTCAGGAGAGCGGTGATAAAGTTTGATAGTAAAACTATCAAGATTCATTGTACCAGCAAGATTTTGGGTTTGTCTTAGTTGAAACTGGGGTGATAAAATTTGTTGAATTCTCTGTTTTTCAGTGTCTATTTCTGCTTGCGTTTTCAACGGAGACCAGAGAGGTTCGCTACTGTCTAACCAGAGAATGCGAGGATATTGTCTAGCTTCATTCTTGAGAACTTTTTCTAAAGAAGTTGCGATATCCGCAGGATGTTCGGCTAGTAGCATCACAGGAAACTGTGGAGGAATGTAATAAGCTAATCTCATCACATGACCCCAAGCTTTAGAATTCATAACAATTAAACTTGGTTGATTCACATCTTTTGATAGCAATTCTGCAACTGAATGAAAAACCGAGCGTTGCCGCAGGGTAAAATCTCCAATACTGATGGTGAGATACAACACCAACAAAGCAGATGCTACAGGTATACGCCATTGCCAAGCAAGTGCCCGTTCTAGCCACAAAGCCAACAATAATAAACAGCCAGGAAGAATAATAATCATAGTTCGCCCCCAGCCAAAACCCAAGGTAAAGCTTTGAGTTGTGATGTCTACTGCCAAAGCTAGCAACAGAGGTAAAATTCCTAATATCAAAGCTAAACCTAAGTTTTTCTGCTCACCCTGTTGCCACAGGCTAATACTACAGGTCAAAAGTAACAGGATGACCAGGATACCAGCTATAGCTACGCTAATTGGTGGTAGACTCGTTACCCAGTCTCCTAGAAGTAAGTTGCTACCCAAAGTCTGAGCTACATCTTGTAAGTGGATAAACAATGCAGATCCAACTTCTTTCACTGATCCAAAACGTTTCAAGTCGGCATTGCGAAGTTGCTTGAGAGCACCCCATAGCATCCAAGGAATGGTCAGCATAACTCCAGCCCCCAAACGCAAGCTATGCTGCCACCAATGCTGCCGATCAAGGTAAAGTACCAAGACGGCTAAAGTAATTACCCAATAAGCATACAAATAAAAGGTCAGTAAACCAGCAGCAACTGATCCAATCAAAAGGACATTCCAGAGGAACCGACTGCGACGACTTTTGATAGTTGGGGTGTTGATCTCACACATCAGATGCACAAGTGCCGATGCACTTAGAGTTTGCCACAAAACTAGGGGCGCATACATCCGATAATTAAGAGAGTGAAATAAATAAAAGGGATTAATACCCAGTAATGCTGCCAGGAATAGTCCACTTCGATGTCCTAAGACAACTTTGCCTAAGCTGTAAACACTACCAATAGCTGCAATACTCAACAATGTATTTAGGCTTCGCATTGCCACTTCGCTATTGCCGAAAAGACGCAGCCAGATATGCTGACTTAAAAAAAACAGTGGTGGGTGGGGTTCCCCTCCTACCAAACTCAGAAGTAAGTTTTTAATAGTTAAAAAAACATCGCGCACACCTGACTCAACAGGTAAGTTCAACAAGGATGTATATTCTGCCAATACTACTGGTGCATTTCCTGGTGTGTGGTATGCACTATTTTGTCCAGTAGAAAGTAGTAATGATAAAACTTCGTCGTACCAAAATTCTCGGCTACCTAAATTCAGAATTCTTAGCACGATTGCGAGTGCGATCGCAACCAGCGCTATTTTTTCTACAGAAATCGGCTTTTTCTTTAATTGAGTAACGGGCAAACCAAGGTTCATCGATACACTTAAATAGTATTTTGACTAGCTCACCCTTGTAGGGTGTGGTGCAAAATATAATTTATACTAACACTCAGGAGAAACGCATCTAAAATTCACAAAAATAAATGGACAAAAAACTTAGTTTGTGCATTTGACGTATAAATAAGGTTTTTCGTTAATCTTATTTTTTTAACCGTAGACCGAAGGTAAAAATTATCATGCCCTCAATTCTCAATAAATAGGGTTTAATGCGAAATATTAGGTTTTTATTGAGAATATGGCATTTTTCTTGACAAGGTGCGTTTGCCCTGTACTAAGACTTATCATGGTGATGGAGATAGTCCTTAAAGATACTACAGAGGTTTAAGTTGCTCTAAAACATGAGAATCAAGATACTTCTGTTCGATCATCTCTACAGAATTATCACACCACTTAGCAACTACAGCAGTAGGAACACCTTTAGCAATTTGCTCAGAAATGAAAGTATCACGACAAGAGTAAGGAGTTGTTTTACGTCCAACTAATCCGTCTACAATTTTATCCCAAGCACGACGTGAAAAGTTTCTGTAATGTATTGATAATCCTTCAGGAGATGGAAATACTAACGAATCTATATCAGGATTTTCTGGCTTAATTGCTAACAGGATTTTCTGTAATTGTTCATGGCAATTAAAAACTCTCTTTTTATTATTTTTCGACCCATTAACTCTCACCCTTTCACCGTTACCCACCTGTACTAACGAGCCTTCAAAAAAAATCCTAGAACAATCTGGCATAATATGCTTCCACTGAAGACCAATTGCTTCTGAAGGTCTACACCCTGTAAGAAATAAAAACTCAACAAAGGGTGCATAATGGCTATAACCAATCCCTTTAGATGGTTTGTGATTTCTAAAAGCGTGGATTATCTTTTGCTTTTCCTCTTCGCTGAAAGCATTAGGTTGTGAATTATCTTGCCATTGGTGCTTTGGAAGTTCGTTATACATCCCATCAAAGGGATTAAAAGTAACTAGACCGCGTTTAATTCCCCATTTACAGGCTGCTGAAAGGTACATTAGTACATCTTTAGCTTGTGAGTTGGTGGTTTGTTGCAACACCGAAAGACGAATCCTAATGGCTTCATCCAATGATTGATCAGGACAACGTTTAATGTGTTTCTCAAGTATAGCTAGTTTATCTAGGGTTCTGGGTTTTAGAGATTGGCGCTTGTACTCAATATACCTATCCCACAGTTCTGAAATTGTTAATACCTTCTGTGGTTCCTCTGGGTTGACGATGGATAAGTGTCTCTGTGGCTTGTACTTAGCCAGAGTTTCATCGAAGCAATCAGCTTCAATGTCTAGTTCTACTAGACTTGCTTTCTGTTCGGCTATGTTCACATTTTCTGGAGTATCGGCTAAACCCAGCGTTATATACCTATTAGTATTACCACAGATTTGTCTTGGTAGTCTCAGCCGTAATCGACCTTGGAAAGACTCAACGCTTACTGATCCCTTAGCGGCTTTCTGTGTTGTGTTCATAGGGTGGTTTTTGGCTATGAAGATAATATGCTCTACAAAATCATAGCCAAATCATAGCCAAAAACACAAGTTTAATATCCAAAATTTCGTCATCATAGCCAAATCATAGCCAAAAACACAAGCACAAGACCCAGACTTTTTATGATCTGAAATACCCTGCAAGCCAGAACCCTTGTAAAATCATCGTTTTGACACATACGTTTAAAAGCCCGTGACGAGGATTGAACTCGTGACCTTACCCTTACCAAGGGTATGCTCTACCACTGAGCCACACGGGCGAAACATACGTTGAAATCATGGAGTTAGGAGTTTTTATTCATAACTCAAACCTCGTAACTGCGAAGTTTATTAGAGGTGGGCCGAGCTAGATTCGAACTAGCGTAGGCGTAAGCCAGCGGATTTACAGTCCGCCTCCATTAACCACTCGGACATCGACCCTTGCTGCCCACTGCTAGTTATGTTAGCACAAGTTTTTTGAAATACCAAGGTTTTTTCAAAAAAAGATGGTGGGTTGGAGAAACCCGGTTTTTCAAGCGCTAACTGAGTAATTCACCTGTTTCTTGCAACGAGTGCAAGCGGTGGTAAATACCCTGGCGATGCAAAAGTTCATCATGGCTACCTACTTCTACAATCTTGCCCTGATCTAGAACCACTATCTTATCTGCTTCCCGTACTGTACTCAGACGGTGGGCAATGATAATTGTGGTGCGGGTTCCCTGAAGCGATCGCATCGCCAACTGAATTGAACGCTCCGACTCGTAATCTAAGCTAGAGGTGGCTTCGTCAAAAATCAGCACGTCTGGCGCGACCAACAACGCCCTAGCAATTCCTAAGCGCTGTCTCTGTCCACCAGACAATCTCACGCCTCTCTCACCTACCATGGTGTAATAACCCTTGGGTAGGTGCTGCACAACTTCGTCAAGTCTGGCTATTCTACAGGCTTCCTCTACCTCCTCAAAAGTGGCACGAGCATTGCCATATTTCAAGTTATCCAGCAAAGTACCGTTGAAAACGTCTACCTCTTGGTGAACTATGGCTAACCTCCGTCGATACCTACCGACATCCAAGGTGCGAATGTCTTGACCATCAATCAGAATTTGACCTGTTTGAGGTTCAAAGTATCGCAACATCAACTTCACTAAAGTAGATTTACCAGAACCCGATCGCCCCACCAACGCCACAGTCTGATATGGCTCAATTAATAAATTGATATCATTCAAAACTCGGCGGTTGACATCATAGCCAAAACTAACATGAGACAACTCGACTTTGCCTGTAAATTTTATTGGTATTTCTTGCTCCTCTCGCTCTTCTAGAAGACCATCTGAGTCAACGCCAGGTGCCAGTTTTAAGAACTCGTGAAACCTCACCATTGAAGGATAGCGACGGGCAAAAACCTCTGCTATGATGCTCAGAGGTTCCAATTCCGCATAAGCCATGCTGGAAAGAGTTAATGTCATGATAAAGTGACCCAAGCTAATCCTGCCATCGAATGTCGCCGCTAGAGTCAAACCTAGTATGCTAAAAACGCTCAACTGAATAATAGTCCGTCGCAAAGTACCCAGTTGCACATAACCTTTGTGGATGCGATAGTCTACCACGGTTAACTCACGAGCTAAACGCTGCTTTTGCCGTTTGAGTTCACTTGCTTCCGTAGCATACGCTTTGACTGTTTTGATGTTGCTAATGATTTCAGATGTGCGACTTTCGGTGTCTTCCATATATTTATCCAAGCGGTTATCATGCCAAACCAGTCGCTGTAACTTCCTCAAGTTAAAGACAAGGATAACTGCAAAGGAGACTATGTATAAAATCGCAATCTGCCACTCAACAAACCAGATAAACACAAAGATTGCCAGAACCCGGCAAAATTTAGGAATTAACTGTCCTACGACTTCGGGATAAGAAAAAGTGTGGCTAGCAAGACCTCTAGCCACTCTTCCCGCAATGCGTCCGGGATTATTTTCATCGTAAAATTCCAGTGGTAAAGTGAGAATTTTTTCTATAGCTTTTTGACTCTGATCCCGCCGCGCCCTCAACGCTATATCCCATTGAAACCAACTAGTTAACCAAGGCTGTGTCGGCGCTCTCAATACGGTTGTCACAAAAATTAAACCCAGTAATATGCCCAAAGATAGAGGCTTACTTACTGGGTAATTGATGGTCTGTGCAAATACTGTGATCCCCCATTGAAGTGCTTTGTCCAAGGGTTGATCGGACAAAATATTTAAAATCTGCCCGGTGGCATAAGGTACAACCAAATCAATAATCTCGTAAACACTGGCTGCTGCAATAGTAAAAATACTCAGCCTCCAGTAGGGACGAAAGTAACTGATAATATCTTTGAATTTCGCCATGATGCACTCTGTCTAGAGAACCAGCCTATAGCACCTCACTTATTATACTACAGATATACTACAAAAGCCATCCTTAAACGAATAAATCATTCTTTAGGAGTAGAAAAATTAAGGGTGTAGGGGTGTAGCGGAAAAAATTCCAAACGATAACGATAAAGGGCAACTGGGCGATTGCCAGCAGTAAAATAATCTGGATCTTGGGGTGAAAGGTAGACAGCGGTAACTTGCGATGCTTCTATAGCAGGATTGGATGTAGGTAGTTGGTGGTAGGCGGTAGTGGATTCTACGATGTTGAAATAGGGACGAGAACCACCGTTGAATAGTTGTTGAAAAACTTCTGTGGTAATGAACTTGCCGAACTTCGTAGTTTCTGTAGCACGTGCAGTGACAATGGAAACTAGCTGGCGATCGCCGCGCAGCAGCGTAATCTGACGATTGGGAGAATTAGGATCGACTTTGACCGATAGCACAGCACCATCGCCTAAATAAGCCCGCGCCAAATTTAAGCCATTAAATGCTCTATCTGCTACGACGACAACTGAAGGTTTAGGGTTTATCGTCGGAAAAATTTTGAACCGAGAAACAGGCTTGGACGCTTCAACAAATCGTACTGGGAAATTTATCGGCTGGTTGAGATACTGACGATTACCTTCAAATCCAGGCGTCACAAGCACGCGTGCCAAAGGCGCAACTAAATCCACGAGGGTACTCTTAACCTCCCAAGAACCGAACATCCAGTCAGGATACACCAAATCCCCAGTAGCAGGTGGAGCAGAACTTATTTTATCCCACTGTGGAAAATTCATCAATCGCTCAGCCAACTCTCCAGCTGTTGCGTCACCACAAGGTAAAAGAAATAAAATAATTAGGCAAAAACTCCAAATCGCCTTCATAAAACAACAATTAATCTTCATGTGATGAAAAAACTATATATTGTCATATTTTTTCACAATATTTAATATTTTCAGCAACAAACTAAACAAAAACATCAGTCCCCGATGTAGGGGCGCAAAGTCTTGCGCCCTAAAAGACCTAGCTCATTGAATGGCAAATCGCTATAACCGAACTGTATTAAGGAGTGCGTAAGAGAAATGTGACAGATAGTTCATTACGCACTCACTTCAAAATCAGAAGTATTATTTTTTACTTTATTGGCAGAGAAAAAGACGAAGCAAAAAAATAACATTAGATTTTTTAATTAGTGTGATTAGTTATTATAATAAAAGCAACGTAATAGCCTGCTGATAGTGGTATAGCTACAGCACACCGTCAATAGCGCTTTTATAGAGCAAGTATCAAACTTGCAAAAAAAGAAGTACTTAGAGGGTGCAAGTTCGTGTGACCGACTGAGCCAAGAAAAGGGGAAGCGTAAATCCTCATTTCCTGGGAGGAATTTGATGAGTTGCTTGTGTAGTAATTGTTTAACTAATGAGTCTATCTAGTTCTTTTACGGATTTTTCCTTAGCTGAATTATTCCAACTAATTGACCAGGGAAGAAAGTCAGGTTGTTTAACTGTGTGTACTTTACCGGACCTTCATGCCACCGGCTCTAAATCCCAATACTTCTACATTTGGTTTAAACAAGGGCGTGTCGTGACTGCGACCAATCGCCTAAATGGGCAAAATTTAGCCAGCAAAATCATCCAACGCGGCTGGGCAAAGCAGCAAGTTATAGAAGAAAATTTAACTTGCTCATCTAGAGCAACACCCTTGGGATTAAATTTGAAAACTCAAGGATTTTTGAGTCCTGAGCAGCTAAACTTACTATTCGCCAGCCAACTCCAGCAAATTCGCGAGCTTTTTGAAATCCAAAAGGGTGTGTTTAAACTGGATAGCAAGGCTACCTTGCCGATGATTGAGATGACAGGATTAAGCTTGAGGGCAACGGAAGTGGCTCTTATGGCTTTGAGAGTGCTGAAAAACTGGAAACTGCTGGCTGATGTCCTCCCAGATGTTGGTTCTGCCATAAAAAGTATTACTCAAAACAAACCACAGCTTCATTTGCATCCTTTGGAGTGGCAGGTGTGGGAGTTTGCTAATGGTAGTGTTTCTGTCAAGGCGATCGCTTGTCAACTCAATCAACCAATAGCTTTAGTTCAGCAAGCAGTTTTTCGGTTGATAGTTGCTGGTTTAGTACAAGAAGTGCCTATACTCAGTCTCAATGATGACTCAATCGATTGGAGCTTAGTAAATTCCCCTAATTTTGGACTCCAAAAATCCAAAGAACCAGAAACGCTCAAGGTAAGCACTTCATTTCTGCAAAACCTTGTTGGATTTTTAAAGAGCAAAGCTTAACAGGATTTTTACTTAGTTAAGAAATGTGACAAAAGAATAATTAAAGACATAAACTTTGGTATCTCTTATAATTCGGTGAACCATATCCAAGATATGTTGTTCTAATTTATACTGGGAGAAGCGAAATAATGGCTTTAGAACCAAAAGCTTTTATGTCAACACTGTCCAAGCGCGTGGGCTTGACACAGGACGACAAAGCACTGCTGAAATCTCAAGCAGACTGGGGGTTAGAAATTGCGCCACAAATGGCTGACCAGTTTTACGCTTACCTAGGGCGCGATGAAGAAATGAATACAATTTTACACATTGAAGATGGGCGCATCCATCGCTTGCATAGTACCTTTGTTCAGTGGTTCCACGAGATGTTCACAGGCATGGATGACTGGGGTCATAGCTACGCTGATCGCCGATGGAAAATAGGTCTGGTTCATGTCCGTCTTGGTATTGGTCCTCAACACGTTGTCCCAGCTATGGCAACGGTAATACATGAAGTAGGTAAGCGCCTGGAAACCGATGGGAAAGACCAATCTCTCAAAAATGCTCTCAGTCGCATCTGTATGATTGACTTGGCGTTTATTGAGCAAGCCTATGTAGAGGTATGTTCTTCTGCTATTCTGAGTGAAACTGGCTGGACAGAAGCTCTGTTTAGGCGTTTAATTGCTACTGGTGCTCGTTCTATGTAAAGAAATTTCAGCGCCACAGTCTTCGTGCATTTAGCGTGACAGGGTGCATTCCAAGTCTTACCTCCAGCATCAACCCCGAAAATTAATACAATTATTTATGCTCATGACTAAGTGCGTAAGTTTGTAAAGTAACTAGTGACTGGTGTAAAATTATAAAAACTGATTATTATATTTCAGGGTGCGCAATACCGGATGTAATTGTAACTAAGAAAGGACAAAAGTGTATTTACAGAATTCATCCCCACCCACAAGCTCAAATTTTACAACTAAATTTGTATTACACCTAGCCCGAAGCACTTTGATATTAATACTGTGGTGCTATAGATGGACACCCTACGTATAGTAGTGACCGGAGGCGTAGGATCAGGGAAAACAAGCTTGATTCGCACAATCAGTGAAATAGAAGTGGTGGATACGGACAAAACAGCGACAGACGAAATAGGGCAAATAAAGGCAAAAACCACAGTCGCATTGGATTTTGGGCGACTAGGTATTGCACCAAATCAATCGCTGCACCTTTATGGCACACCAGGACAAAGGCGATTTGAGTTTATGTGGGAGATTTTGATTGCAAAAGCCCATGCCTATATTCTGCTTGTAGATGCACACCGCCCAGAACATTTGCGCTATGGTCGGCGGATTCTCAATTTCATTAACCAAAGGGTGCAAATTCCGTATCTCATCGGGCTGACTCATACAGACTGTCCCGGTGCATGGGAAGCAGAAGATGTGGCGATCGCATTGGGGCTAGTAGATCAGCTTTCTCGACCGCAAATCATGATAGTAAATGCTACTGATCGCACTTCTGTGATCGCAGCGTTAATTGCACTGATCCAAGAAATTGCTAACTACTACCAAAGCCAACTCAATGATTCGTAATACGTAATTCGTAATTAACCCAGAACTAACGTTAGGGCTTAAAACAATTATGCTACTCAGTTTTTTCTTTTCCATGAATGAATTCAGTCTCTTAGATTTCAATTACGAATTACGAATTACGAATTACGAATTATTATGCATTTGGGCAATTTCCTGAGCCTAATTTTGAGGGCATTTCAAAAAATACCTGTTGATCCGACAAACAGATTAGACTTAGGGACAAGGGCACCAGCGCCGTTAGCAATAACAACGGCAAAGATTGAAACAACTTTACCTAAAATTTTGGAGGAAAAATTCATGATAAACGTTTCCATGCTACAAGATGAGCTGCAAAACTTTGTTTCTGGTAGCGCTGACATTCAGGGTGCAGTTTTAGCCAGCCCTGATGGCTTAGCTTTAGCTTCTGTACTTCCTGTGGGAATGGATGAAGAACGTACGGCTGCCATGTCTGCATCTATGCTTTCTTTGGGCGAACGCATCGGACGCGAACTTGCTCGGGGCACTGTTGACCGTATTGTTGTAGAAGGGGAGAAAGGTTATGGCGTGTTAGTAGGTTGTGGTACAGAAGCAGTTCTATTAGTTCTAGCCAGTGCTGCTGTCAAGCAAGGCGTCTTGTTTCTAGAAGCAAAACGGGTTGTGGGAAGGCTATCTCCCCTACTGGCTTAAAAATCGACCCACTCCGGCTGCATAGATTTTACATTTGGGATAAGAATCTGAGATGGCTGCACCAATTGAAATTGATTTGCGGGAGGACAATTCATGTTACGCCCAACACTAGAAGATTTCAGTAGTATTGTCTGTTTTAAGTCAGCAATTATCGGCATGGAAGATGCTTTAGGTGAAAAGGCGACAGCGATCGCGTTGACTAGAGCAGGTCGTCTTCGCGGCAAACATCTGGCAGAAGAATTAGGTTTGGTAGGCTCAAAATTGTCCTTTGATGAGCTGACTTGCATTATAGGTTTAGCTTTAGGTAAAGAAGGCACCCGTCTATGTATAGTTGAGCAAATCATCCAAGACGGGAATGTCATCAAAGTTTACACTAAAGAAACCCTATGTTCTGCTGATGAACCCGAAGGTTCCGAGCGTAAATGTACTTACACACTAGGAGCTGTTTGGGGAGTCTTAGAGCAGACCCTCAATAAACGCTTGCAAGGCAAACACACTGAATCCGTGCTTCGTGGTAGCACTCATGATGTATTTGAGTTTACAGAAATGAATTAAGTACATTGGCAAGTTAAATTTCAGATGGTGCAGGGGACCATACTTCCCCATGCTGCTCCTTTAAAGCTTGCCAAGCTTCTACCTGACCTGGCTCATATTCTCCAGGCTTACCCCATTGAAGAAACAAACTTAAAGCTGGCTCATGTTGATCATCGAGAAAACGGATCGCATAAGTGGTAAAGTTACCTCGCTTAGACTCACCTGTTTCAAACTTCACCTGAGTAATTTTGTCCATATTTAAGTGAAACTCAAAGCCTTCAGTATGCATATTCGCGTACTTACCCTTTGGCAATTCCGCATAAAACAGCTTTTCCAGCTTACCGCGTGCTTCCAAAACAGCAGCGCTGCTAGTCACAATTAAACGTAAAGTTCCAAGGCTATGGCAAGCTTCCAAAAATTCTTTTAAGGTGGTCATGGGTGTTTGTTGGTTGTTAGTTGTTAGTTGTTAGTTGTTAGTTGTTAGTTGTTAGTTGTTTGTTTTTAACTCCTAACTCCTAACTCCTAACTCCTAACTATTGTTCATACTTTTCGTAAGCAGCAACAATGCGCTGCACGAGTGGATGGCGTACGACATCTTCTTGGGAAAATTTGCAAAAAGCAATGCCTTCAACGTCCTTTAAAATATGTGTTGCCACGGCTAATCCAGATTGTTGGTTGGATGGCAAATCTGTTTGTGTCATATCACCTGTGATGACCATGCGAGAATGAAAACCCAAACGAGTTAAAACCATTTTTATCTGGGACGGCGTTGTGTTTTGGGCTTCATCCACAATGACAAAAGCGTTGTTGAGGGTGCGTCCCCGCATATAAGCTAAAGGAGCAACTTCAATCACGCCTCGTTCCATCAATGATGGTAATTTTTCTGGGTCAATGAATTCATTGATGGCATCATAGAGAGGGCGGAGATAGGGATTAATTTTCTGCTGCAAGTCGCCTGGTAAAAAGCCGAGTTTTTCGCCTGCTTCGACGGCAGGACGAGTTAAGATTAGGCGTTCAAACTGGTTGGCGAGGAGTGCTTGTACGGCGACAACTACAGCCAGGAAAGTCTTACCAGTGCCAGCAGGACCGATGCAGAAGGTAAGGTCGCGTTCACGTAGCGCTTTGATGTACTGTCGCTGTCGAAAGGTTTTAGCGTGGACTTCTTCACCTTTACGAGTGCGGGCGAGAATATCGCGCCTGATTTCTTGCAGTTCGTCTTCCTGATGGGTATCCAAGGCGAGACGGGCTGTTAAAATATCTGTATTGGAGATGCTCTTGCCCTTACTCCATAGGTCTTCAAGCGATCGCACTAATTGAAAAGCAAGGTCTATTTGCTCTTTGTTGCCAGAAATGCGTAGTTCCTGTCCACGTAGAACTAGGGTGGCACCTGTTTGCTGAGATAGGGTTTTGAGATTTTGTTCTTGATCTCCCGCAAGGGCGATGGCGCTAGGAATATTGAGCAGCTGAATTGTTAAGGCATCTGCCATAAGAAATTCAAAATTTAAAATCCAAAATTCAAAAAATATGAAAAGTAGAGACGCGATCGCATCTCTACTTTGTCTAGGTTTGAGCTACAACTACTTTCAAACCCTAACTTTAGCTGGCATTGGTTAACCACTTTTACTACAGACATTGCTCTGAATTAATAGCGACCACCTTTGCGTGCGGCTTCCGCTTTGCGCTTACGACGCAGGCTGGGTTTTTCGTATCTTTCTCGGCGTTTGACTTCGGATAAAATCCCGGCTTTTTGGATTTTCTTTTTAAAACGTCTTAGCGCCGAGTCAATGGATTCATTGTCACCCAAACGGACTTCAGCCACTCCCAGGTTTCACCTCCTCCTTACAGAGATTATCAGAGTCTCTTACAACACTAGCCAACGTCAAGTAGCATGGCGCTGACTTTTTCTGATAGGAAACAGACACTTTCTCAATTCAACAGCTATGTTTTTATTCCCAAAACGAGTCAGTAACGCAAACCTCTGAACGCCAAGTCAAGCAAACATATCAAAGTTGGTCGTTGTTCACTCAAGTTTACACCAAGCGGGAGCGGGGCTTAACAATAGGTCTAGAAGCGTCGTTTGGGCTTCTTTCTCTCGATTTCGGTGGTGGTAGTCGCTCTGAGTCATCTTCATCAAAAGACAAGTCCTCCCGACTACCAACGGTGCTACCGTAGATATCCAGGTATGCTGATTGTCCACCAGCTTCAGCCGCTGCGGCTACCACAGTGCGAATCGCCTGAATATTGCGTCCACCCCGACCAAAGACTTTCCCTTTATCTGTACTTTCAAAGGCGATCCGAATCCAAACCCGTTTACGGGTGTGAGAATTTTCACAATCAACTCTCAAAGACTCCGGAGAATCTAAGAACGGCTGTATTAAAAATCGTACTAGCCCAGCATAGTCAGGACTGGTTATGGGGTATTTATTTCCTATCTTAGGATACGGCTTTTGCACTGACCTGTTCAAAAACATTGGCTTTTTGTAGGATGCGACGCACGGTGTCAGTCGGTTGAGCGCCTTGTTGTATTCGCTTGACGATACCAGGAACGTCCAATCGCACTTCATCTGTTCTGGGGTTGTAGAATCCGAGTTCTTCTAGAGGACGACCATCGCGGCGAGCGAGGCTGTTAATGGCGACTATACGGTAACTCGCTTCGCGCTTTTTACCGTATCGCTTCAAGCGCAATTTTATCATGGTTGAGAAATCATTCTCCTATTAGTCGGTATCGGTTTGTACTTACTTGATGAGGAAGGCACCTCGCGACGGCGCGGCGTCTTCTGTGAGGACAGTTTCAAGGGCGGTGTTTGTGAGGACAGAAACTGTCCGTTCGTGTGCCTAAGCTCCTCCTTTAAGAGGCACACAACTAGCATTGCTAAAATGCTAATCTTAGCACCTGTTGAGCATTAACCGCTACTAATTGTTTGTTAGTGGTTAGTTGCTGGTTGCTGGTTGTCAATTGTTACCAGTCTGGTCATTACCATTAGCCAGTCTTCCATTAACTTATAATTAAAGCGTACCGAAGCCTTTCTTCTTTTTGTCTTTCTTTGGCTTCTTTTTTGTACTATCACCGCCACTGTAGCCCCTCCACCCAGGGTTAGCGCGATTATTGCCTGCGGTGGCGAGGGAGTTGTCCATACCACCGAACATTCCAGGCATACCGCCGGGTAAGCGACCTTGACCCATCTGCTGCATGAAACCACGCATTCTTTGGAAGTCGCTTACCAGCTTACTGACATCCGTCTCCCTGTAGCCAGATCCACCAGCAATCCGCCGTCGCCGACTTGGGGAACTTGACAACAAATCGGGATCGCGGCGTTCTTGCTGTGTCATGGAATTAATCATCGCTTCGCAGCGCTTAAGCTGGGTTTCGCCTTGCTTAAGTTGGTCATCTGTTAGCTTGTTCATGCCTGGTATCAGCTTGATGATACCTCCGAAGGATCCCATATTCTTCAGTAGGCGCATCTGTTTGAGAAAGTCGGTAAAGTCAAACTTTGCCGACAGGATTTTCTCCTGCATTTTCTCGGCATCCGCCAGATCAATTTCTTCCTGGGCTTTTTCAACTAGGGTCAGCACATCTCCCATGCCCAAAATCCGCGATGCCATCCGTTCGGGATAAAATGGTTGTAGAGCCTCGACTTTTTCACCAACGCCGACAAACTTAATTGGCGCTCCCGAAATCTGCCGCACCGACAGTGCTGCGCCACCACGGCTATCGCCATCCATTTTGGTGAGAATTGCACCTGTAATCCCTATCTGATCGTGGAAGGTGCGGGTAAGATTTGCTGCTTCTTGACCAGTCATGGCGTCCACCACCAAGAGTGTTTCTTGGGGTTGGACAGTTTTTTTGATGCGGGCTAACTCCGCCATCATGTCTCCGTCGATTTGCAGGCGACCGGCAGTATCAATAATTACAGTATCAATACCTTCGGCTCTGCCATGTTCAACACCCTGTCGTGCAATTTCTACTGGGTCAGCATCACTTCCCAGTTCAAAGACGGGTACGTTAATTTGCTTACCCAACGTCACTAGCTGGTCAATAGCTGCTGGGCGGTAAACGTCTGTGGCCACCATTAAGCAGCTACGATTTAATTTCAGAAGATGTAAAGCTAACTTAGCAGTAGCGGTAGTCTTTCCAGTACCCTGCAACCCAGCCATCAGTACAACAGTTGGTGGTTGAGATGCGCTTTCTAGGGGAACATTTACCTCCCCCATGACCTGCACCAGCTCATCGTGAACAATTTTGATGAATTGTTGGTCAGGGCGCACACCGGTAATTACCTCAGCGCCAAGAGCCTTGGCTTCAACTTCGGTAATAAAATTTTTAACTACCTGGAGATTAACATCTGCTTCTAACAGGGCGCGGCGCACTTCCCGCAAAGCCTCTTGAATATTGGACTGGGAAATTTTGTCCTGACCCCGCAGTTTCTTCCAGGTAGCTTCTAAACGATCAGCAAGTGCATCAAACATAATATAGGTTACAGGCAGTTAGCTAGTGATAATGCGCTCTTTCCCAAAGCTCACGGTAATACTAACACCTCATGAAGGTGGAGGATTATAGCCGGGTGAAAACAGGGTACTGGATTTGGTGAGCGTATTAATGATTCTAACAAGCCTACCCAAAGGTCTACCGAACATAACCTATTATGTCATATTCCAGCGCCTGACACACACAACTGAACACCTTGGTGCAACTACTGCATCAAAACTATTGCTTGTGAGGTGTAAGCCTCTGTGAGCAAATACTGCATGACTACTCCCGAACCACTACAAGATTACCTATCTTATTCTTGGCGTCCTTGGCGTCTTGGCGGTTCGTTATATAGGTAATCTTCGGGCGGGACAGGAGTAAGCTGGTATCAACCACATAGATTGCTGTCATCTGTCTCGATCCTCACGGAGGAGTTCGAGTGATGATTTTGCACCTGGGGGTGGTGTCCACCTGTGGCGGTCAATGCCGTTACTCACAAGTTTTTCTACTTCATTAGCATCCGTAGGCAACCCAATTGTTAAAACTTCGCTACCTTCTGCTGTTACCAAAACATCATCTTCAATGCGAATTCCCCCTACATCAGCAAATTGAGATAAGCGATCCCAGTTGACTACACCCTGATATTTTGTTCGCCGATGGGGATCATTTAAAATTGCAGGAACTTGATAAAAACCAGGTTCAATGGTGACTAACATTCCTGGATATAAGGGGCGATTTAAACGTAAGTAGCCTAAGCCGAAGCGATCGCTTCTTTGTCGTCCTGCTTCATACCCTGCTAAATCTCCCAAATCTTCCATATCATGAACATCCAAACCCAGCAGATGACCAATACCGTGAGGGAAAAATAGCGCGTGGGCATCCATCTCTACCAAATCTTGGGGTAATCCTCGTAAAATCCCTAAATCTCTCAAGCCTTGAGCAATGACAGTGCAAGCTAAAAGATGAATATCCTGATACTCTACACCAGGGACTATTTTAGCAATACAAGCATCATGAGCCGCCAGAACCACATCATAAATATCTCTTTGGGTAGATGAGAATTTACCAGAAACAGGCCAAGTACGGGTGACATCAGCAGCCCAACCCATGGAAGTTTCAGCGCCGACATCAGCAAGTACTAAATCGCCTGGTTGCAGTGGGTGATGGTATTGCTCGTTGTGCAGCACGAAGCCGTGAACAGTGACAATACTGTTGTAGGAAGTGGTCATGTTATGGGCAATCATGACGGATTCCATGGCTGCGCGGACTTCTGCTTCTATCTTCGCCATGGTTGTAGCCATCATGCCAGCTTTGTGTGCCTCTACAGTGACATGTGCTGCTTTTCGCAATTCCGCTAATGCGCCATCGTCTTGGATGAGGCGTAGAGAGATAATAGCCTTGGCTAACTCCAAGTCAATTCCTTGCGGTAGATTTTGCGGTAAAATCCATCTATTCAGTAGCTGCGATTGTTGCGTGCAAGTGGCAGCATCCTGCACAGCAATTGTTGCCGCACCTTCCACCCACAACTCTAATTCTGCCATTGGTCTGGCAGCATCCGCTCCAATCATCTGAGCAATTTCCTCACGTCTAGGCATTTCTCCATGCCAAAGGGCGCTGTTTGGTTGAGGATCATCCATAAATAGTTCTAGTTTCCCTGATTGGAGGAGAATTGCCACGTTTGGCAATGGTAATCCAGCAAAGTAGAGGAAATGACTGCTAGCGCGGAAGGGAAAAAGATTTGCTGGATAGTTACGCGGACTACTATTTCCTGACCAGAGAATTGCTGGAAAATTTATGAGGGTAGCTAGTTGTTGCCGTCGGTGGCGTAGGGTATCAATGAGGGAACTAGAGGTGTTTTGTATCAACATGACGAAAACGGAGGATAAGGATTAAGATCAACTCAGTGGTGGCTGTTGACTGTTAACAGTTGACAGTCAACAGTATCTATCCGAGATTTCACAAATCATTTAGGACTGCCATACCTTTTCTCTGTTGAAAAAATGTCTTCTAAACATAAACTTACTGTTAGCAATATCCCATCCTGTGACTGGAAAATTGAGCAATTACCAGGATTAAGTCAACAGGAACAATCTCAACTCCAAAACTGTGGCATTATAACCACAACAGCCCTTATTCAACAAGGTAAAACCCCAGATGCTAGGCTAGCGCTGGCAAATAAATTACAGATTCATCTTCAGTATGTCAATAAATGGGTGGCATTGGCAGATTTAGCTCGTATTCCTAGTATAGGAACGCAATATTGTGGATTATTGCTCCATGCAGGTGTTGCTTCTGTGGCACAGCTGGCGACTATACCCCCTCACAAACTACACCAACAAGTTTTGCGGTTGCTTGTAGCAACTGTGCAACGGCGAGATTTGTGTCCTGGAATTGATCTCGTACAACAGTGGAGTCAACAAGCGCAGAAAATTATGAATTATAGATTATGAATGATGAAATAATTCATAATTCATAATTCATAATTCCTACTCTTTTACAAGCACGCCATTGAGGAAGATGTCAGCGAGACCTTCTGCTATTAAGTGCATTTGTTGGGGGGAGGCTTCGGGTTCCATAAGGGTGTTGTTGGAAAAGCCTGCGATCGCAAACATTCCCAAGAAAACTTTGGCAACAATTTTTGCATCCATCTGACGATAAACACCATTATCCATTGCAGTTTGAAAGAAAGCTTCGGCAACATCGGTCATTTTGTCAATGACTTCCGATTGGATGCGATCGCGCAACTCTGGGTGAAACTGCGCCTCCATAAAACAAACCCGCATCATGTCGGCATTTTTTTGCATATTCCACATCCGGCGACGCATCACTTGTGCTACAGCCTTATAGCTGCCCATTTCACTTAATTCTGTCAGTAAATCTGTAAGAATCTCCACCCATCCTTGAGATGCGACTTCCACCAAAATAGCTTTTTTATTGGAAAAATGACGAAATAGAGTGCCTTCAGCTACGCCTGCGGCTTGTGCTAAATCGCGGGTTGTTGTGCCATCAAATCCCTGGGAGGCAAATAACCGCTGTGCCGCTTGTAAAATACGGTCGCGGGTTTGTGTCTCTGAGGGTGGGGAAGAATTAAAAATTCTCATACAGCTACAAGTAATATGGACGGAATCGGATTTGTAGCATTATTGTCTAACGTCAAGTACAACAACCGCACAAATCTTAATACAACATTAATACCCTATTACACACATCTGGTAAAATTTATTATGCGTTCGTTAAAACCCTTGTTCGGGGCTTTCGGGCCCTTCGCCCCTACATCAAAGAGCAAGTTTAGGCACTGCGAGAGCGCTATTGTCGCGTCGCTTCTTAGTGACCTGTTTCATTATATAGCAATTCTTAATGAGTCGTGAAAATCCTTTAGAGAGGTTACATGTAGCGTCTCTACATCGGCACACCACCTACCCTCACGACTCAAATATAATCTTACTACTATATAGCAATCCTCCGCAGATTTATAAACACCTCTCCCAAGTCCCCCAAGTCCTCGTCCCCTTTGTTGAGATCTCTCCACGGATTGCTATAGCAATCCGTGGAGGAATTATAAACACTTCTCCCAAGTCCCCCAAGTCCCCCAAATCTTCCTTGTCCCCTTTGTTCAGATCTCAAATAGGATTGCTATATATAGGAATCCTAAATTATTCATGAAAAATTTTAAGTAGTGTAGGGTGGGCACTGCCCACCATTACCCGGATCTGGTGGGCAGTGCCCACCCTACCTGTGGCTTCAAAAATCTGCGGAGGAATCCTATATCATAGGACTACTAATAATTCAATAGTTTGTTGCGCCCGATATTTTGACATTTTTTGCAGAAATTTGACAAAAGCTTACATAAAATTTATATAGAATAGTCTTCGAGAATTCTAGTATATTCCCAGAGGAAAAAATTTACTGCTCAGAATGTCTAGTCATACTACTGATGTAGTAATGACGTATTCTGGGTGTTCAAACATGTAATTCTTACAACCTTCTGGGTGCGAAGACAGTCAAGAACAGACTTTATCATTCAAAAAAATTTCCTCCAAACACAGCAAAAGCGGCTTGATTATTTATCAAGCTCAGTAGTCCTAGCTGTTAATTCTGGTTCTGACCTAACTACCAAAGCAAGTCAGCAAGTCTGATAAGTAGACGATACAACTTTTACAACAGGACAAATAGAAATATGAAGCAATACTTCAGATTTGTAAAGTGCTTTTTGCTGCTGGCTACTCCGGCGATCGCTAGCTCTGTGTTAGCAATGTCACCCAGTCAGGCTGCTACTTTGGCTTTAGCTGACGCAAACTTAGAGGTGATAAACTTTAGTCAAAGTCCTTCGGACACTTCCGTTGAGACTATCACTAACACCGTTACCGTTGCCAAGAATGGCATAGTGGGAGCTATGGCTGTAGCAGAACCAACTTTTATTGTTGCTCCACCAACAGCATCGAATTCATCTTTAAGCCAAGCCTTCGGTCAAGGTACAGATTACTTAGGACTAGCAGAAAGTGAGGCTAAATTTCTCGGATTCTTTGATGTGAATGCAAATACATCTTTTTCTTTTAACTTCAACGCTAACTTAAATCTGCAAACATCCATAGACAATCCACCAGGGGAAAATGCAAGAGCAGCCGGAAATATATCTTTGGCATTACTCAACACTGCTAATAACGATATGTTAGACTTCTTTAGCCTCACGGGAAATGTAGCTACCCCAGGGGATAGCAATTTTATCGCCTTTCAAAACAGCGATCATGTTACCTTAACTAATCCACCAGTCACCAAGTCTGATTTTGGCGGAAATCAAGAATCTGCTACAGCTTCTGTTCACGGTTCTTTGCAACGTTCTTTTGCTAACGAAACAACTTTAGCTTTAGTTGAACTTAAGAGGACTCAGGCTAGGGTTGTAGCACCTGAACCTTCAACTACCTTAGCTTTACTCATCTGTGGTGGCGTAGTTGGCGTTGCTTTATTAAAACAGAGACGCAAAGAAACAACCTCACCTTGCTCGTTGGAAACCAAGGTAGCCGCTGAGGCTTAAAAACGCCAAATTTTGACCGTGTAGAGACAAGGATTATCGCGTCTCTACATAGGTTGACGGTAAGTAAATTATCTTAACACCAAGCGTATTAAATTATAAAACTATTTTACGGCAGTAAAATGCTTCAGCATATTTACTCGGTGCATTAGACTCAATACCCCGGATTCTCAGGATTGAGCGGAAAGTTTCTTCCGTAAACCATTGTTTATTATTTTGTGTTTGAAAGGCATCCAGAATGTACTGGATTTTACGACGACATAACGCTTCATCTAGATGCACAAAGAAATTGGGAATTCCCAAATCGCCATCGTATTTGGGAATTTCGTATTCCAAAATCAAATGATTTCTAAAGGTATTCCAGGTTAAATCAGAAATTAAGCGATGATCTTGGTGGCGGTCTTCTCGGTAATGAGTAAAAATAATATCTGGCGCGAATTCTTGCTTTAATTGCTCAAAGCATTCTTTCACCTCTATACCGTGGAAAGGCAGAAAGCCATCTCGAAAATTTTTAATGATAATTTTCTTTGCCTGTACTTCTTTTAATAAAAGATTGGCGCTTTCAGTTGCTTCCTGCAATCTTTGCTCATTGGAACTAAAAACTACCCAATAAAGGATGACGTTTTTGTAGTTCTCAATCAGCTTTAGTAATGTACCACCACAGCCGATTTCGATATCATCGCAATGAGCACCAAGACAGAGGATTTTGTACTCAAATTTATCAAAACAGACTTTCATCATATAGCAAACCGTGTAGGAATTACAAACACCCGCCCCAAAGGGCAAGTCAAAAGTCAAAAGTCAAAAGTCAAAATTGTTTTGAATTTTGAATTTTGACTTTTGAATTTCGGCGTAGCGGCTTGTCCCCCTTGTCCGAATCTTAAATGGAAGGCTATACATGGGATTCCTCTAGTTCTTGCTCTTTCCATACTTCCCAAGGTCTTTCACCTTGAGCATACATATCATCCAACTGCTGTTTCTCTTTAAACGTATCCATAACCCCGAAAAAGCCAGTGTACTTATAAGCAAAAAGTTCCTTTCTGGCAATCAGTCTTTCAAAAGGCTTAAGGACAAGTTCTTCTCCTTGATTAATAAATTTAAAAATGTCCTTCTTAAAGATAAAATAGCCGCCATTGATCCAAATATCGCGCTGTTTGATATCCTTGATATCCGTCACGAAACCTTCCTCATCCATCTCAACTAAGTGAAAGGTTTGGCTTGGTCTTACACATAAAAAACTACCTATTTTATCACGCCGATAAAAATTATCAATATATGTTGGTAGATGCAAGTCTGTTAAGCCATCGCTGTAGTTAGCAAGGAAAACATCGTCTCCTTCTAGATACCTTTCAATTGCCTTAAAACGTTGACCAATATTAGCAGTTAAGCCCGTATCTACAAAAGTGATATTCCAATCTTGAATATCTCGATTAAATAATTTGATATTACTGCCATTTGATAGTGTAAAGTTATTGGATAGCCACTCATTATAGTTTAAGAAATAGCTCTTAATCATGTCAGCCTTGTAACCCAAACACAAGATAAAATCTTTGTGTCCATAGTGAGCATAATATTTCATCACATGCCATAATATGGGTCTATAACCAATATTCACCATTGGCTTAGGGATGCTTTCTGAATAGTCTCTCATTCTGGTTCCAAGTCCACCACAAAATAAAACCACTTTCATCTTTCCATTCTCCTTTTAAAACTCATGAAAATCAGTTAAGAAAGTTTATCCATTAAGGGGAGGGGGAGGGGAGGAGGGGGGGAGGGGGGGAGGGGGGGGAAAAAGCTTATCATCAAGCCTATTCCAAATTAACCTATCACAATCAGAATCAAAAAAACCTAAAAATAACTCTTCTTTTTTAAGAATTCATAATTCATAATTCATAATTCATAATTCTTTAAAAAATCTTCACTTTTGGAATTGGGACAACAAATTGACCACCCCAAGCGCGAATATGAGCCATTTGTGCCATGATCTCATCCTTCAGATTCCAGGGCAAAATTAACACATAGTCTGGTTTGGTTTCCTGAATCTTATCGGGATGAAAAATGGGAATATGAGTTCCGGGTAAAAATTGACCCTGCTTGTAAGGGCTGCGGTCTACTGTATAGTCAAGAAAATCAGAGCGAATACCGCAGTAGTTTAAGAGAGTATTTCCCTTCCCAGGCGCACCGTAACCTGCTATCGATTTTCCTTCTCGTTTAACTGTAATCAAGAAATCCAGCAGCTTGCGTTTGGTTTCTTTGACTTGTTCACTAAAGGAACAATAGTGTTCTAAGCGTGTAAAACCTGCCGATTCTTCTCTAGTTTTAAGTTCTAATACTTTTTGGCTAATAGATGTGGAAGAGTTTTCTGTGTGACCAGCATAAATTCTCAGAGAACCACCATGAGTAGGCAATTCCTCGACATCAAAAATAGTTAAACCATGAAAGGCAAAAACCTTTTCAACAGTAATGAAAGAAAAATAAGAAAAGTGTTCGTGGTAGATAGTGTCAAACTGATTTTCCTCCATTAACCGCATCAGGTGAGGAAATTCCATTGTAATGACCCCCTGTGGTTTGAGTAGAATTTTCATTCCTTTGACAAAATCATTAAGATGGGGGGTATGAGCAAGGACGTTGTTCCCAATCAATAAATCAGCTCGTTGTCCTTGATCAAATTGTTCCCTGGCTGTCTCTTCTCCAAAGAACTTCACAAGGGTGGGAATACCTTTTTTAATTGCCACTTTAGCAATATTTGCAGCTGGCTCAATTCCTAGTGCAGGTATACCTTTGGCAACAAAGTATTGCAGCAAGTAACCATCATTACTGGCTATTTCCACTACCTGACTCTGGTCGGTTAATTGAAAGCGATCCACTGCCATATCAACATAGTTCTTGGCGTGTTTTAACCAGGTATCAGAGTAGGAGGAAAAATAGGCATAGTCACTAAAGATATTTTCAGGACGAATATATTCTTGAAGTTGAACTAAAAAACATTTTTCGCAAACATAAACATGGAGTGGATAAAAAGGCTCCATTTCGTTTAGCTGTTCTGGCTGGCGATAGCTTTCGCAGGCAGGAGACATTCCCAAATCCACGAACGTATGACGTAACTCTGTATTGCAGAATAGACAATTTCCCTGATGTAAGTAGGGATTATTTTGATGCTGTTGCATTGTCAAATTTTGGCTAATTTTATGAGTATCAAAGAGATAGCAGGCCTAGATGAATACTGCTAATAGCTAATGGCTATAGGAATCATATTTGATTTTTGAAATATACGTAACTACTTAAAATTTTTCATGAATGATTTAGGATTCCTATAATTGTTTATTGCCAGTTAGCCATTAACCATTAGACATAGTCATGAAGATTCATTATACGTTCGTTGAAATCCGTATTTGGGTCGCTCCTGCGGAGCGACCCAACATCATTTCTGGAGATGTCGATAAGCCATTAACCATTAACCATCATTTATTGATAGCAACTTAGAAACGATTTTTGCTCGCAGTGGAGCAGCTTCCTCTTGAGTTAACCAGGCGAATAAATTTGCCACCGCTTTTGGAGACTCATCAAGTTTGAGAATCTCTTGGATTAGACGAAAAGCACCACCAATATTGCCAGCCTTTAGGGGTATTTCCGCACTTGCAAGACTTGTATTAAAGTAATGGCTACGAGCTTTTGCCGTAATTTCTGCACAATGCTCAGGCGGGAAATAGCTCTCGGATATCTCGATCGCTTGGCGGATGGATGCCGGGTGAACGCTAGATAACAAAGTTTCAATTGTTAGAGTCTGGGAATGTTCACGGCAATGAGCTAAGATTCCTGGTTCATGCCACCAATCATAAAAAGTAGCAATGCGTTTATAGAGTTCCCAGTCGGGCGTGTGCGTCAACTCAGGAAGATATCCACCTAATCGTTCATGGGCTTCCCGACGAATGACCACTGCACACATATTCAATGGATTCAATACTCCAATTCGCTGTAGCCAATCCTGAGCAATTCCTCCCTGCTCCTCGTACAACGGTGGAGAGAAAATTACTTTCCCCTGCTCATTAATATTTTCATATCCTGTAAAAGCAGCACCGATTGAATCAGGACACCCCTCTAGACTCTGCTTAAGCTGGGCATAAAAACCAGGGAGGACACAGTCATCATCGTTGAGTACATGAATCCACTTGCCACGGCTGAGGGCAATACCTGTGTTGAAATTTCTCACTGCACCAATATTTTGCGGGTTTCGGTAATAACGCACCACTCCTCTACCAATCTCATTGAACAGTTCAAACAGGGGCAGGGTACTAGCATTCTCGGTGACCACAATTTCCATCTCCTCCTCTCCTGGCCATTGTGCTAGTACGCTAGTAATGCAGTCTAGCACATAGTCGGTGCGGTTATATACTGTGATCACTACACTCCAGAAGGGTCGCCCTTTCTCACCGTCAGATACGGGTGGAATAGCTGGAAACTGATAAGCTCCGACAGTAACTTCTGTTTGGGGAATTGGTGGTGTTACTGATGCTTCCTGAGTAGTTTCAGCATCCTGGTAAGCTTCCACAGCTTGGGCGAAGTGGGGATTAATCAGCTTTAACCATTCTCGGTAAGCCGCCGCAGCCTTCTTTAACTGCTTTTCTTGTTCATAAACTTTGCCTAAGTTAAAGTAGCCTTTTGCGTAGTTGGGATGAAGTTCTATTAATGTTTGATAACAGGTAACAGCCTCTTTCCACTCACCCTGTTCTTGCAGCACAGCCCCCAAATTGTCATGAGCCTCTACCAAATCGGATTGTAGGGCGATCGCCTGCCTGTAATAAGCAACAGCAGTCTTCAAATCACCAGCTTTTTTCCGGGAAAGACCCAACTTGTGATTCAATTGTGCATAGTAGAGTTGTTTTTCTGGTGAGAGCTTGCCTTGGGCATACAGGACATTGCCCAAATTCGCCTCTGCTTCTGTAAAGTCTGGCTTCAACTCTAGGGCTTTTTGATAGCAGTTAATTGCCTCGTCCAATAGTCCAAGTTGTTGCAAAGCATAGCCCAAGTTGTTGTAAATTGGTAGCGAGTCTGGTCGTAGGACAAGAGCTTGACGGTAAGCGATGACTGCTTCTGGATACTGCTGTTGAGCTAAACGCAAATTACCTAAACTAAACCAAGTCTTAACAGAGTCAGGCTGGACAAGTGTTGCAGCACTTAGCCACTCAAGAGCGTTTTCGGGTTGCCCCAACTGCTGCGCCAGCATACCTAAACTATATAAAGCTTCTGGATGGTCAGGTTGTTTTTCCAGAACTTGACGATATAGTTGCTCAGCGTCGTCTAAGTGATTAGCTCGATGATGTTGAACTGCAAGTTGAAGAGTTTGGGCTACTTCAAGAGCGTCAAATCGTCTTGGCTTATTGACCACCTTGAAGAAAAAATCCTCCAGTGCTCTGACTGGTTTTAAGTCGCCATATAACTTAGATTTATTCTCAGCAACTTGCCTGGACATGTGCTTACGTTTTGCAGCATCTTTCCCCAGATGGATGGCAATTTTCACATAATCTTCTTTGGTTGCAGCAATCATCTCTTCTATGCCCATCATTTTCAGTATGGCCATAGTGTGCCGTCCCCGCATTAGGTCTCCTGGCAAGGTGACGACTGGTATATTATGGGCGATCGCTTCCAAGGTTGAGTTGCATCCCGACCAACCTATGCTATCCAAGAAGACATCCGCGATGGCGGTGGTGCTTGCAAACTTCTTGACATCTAAACGCGGCAAAAATATGCAGTAGTCTTGAGAATTGAGTCCGAATTCCTCAAAAGCCCGCCCTAACCGTTGGCGAAAGACTTCGGTAACATATACGCTGTGTGGTGCTTCAATAAAGACAAACTTACAGTTAGCTAAGTCCTTGGCAATTCGAGGAAAGACATCATCGTGTTGGGGTAAATATTTGAATAAGGATTGACAGCACCAGAACATGATTTCGTCTTCAGCAATGCCAATTTCCTGTTTACTCATTGCTTGCGGTTGAATTGCCAACGGCGTGTAATGAATCGAGAGATTCGGTAATCTAACTAACTCCTCGGTGTAATGCTCAAGAGCATTTTCCGGTTCCATTAAGTCACTACTTAAGTAGTAGTCAATCGTCGGTAGCCCACTAGTCTCAGGGTGTCCCCAAGATGTCATTTGAATGGGAGCCAATCTTAAGCAACCCAACTGCACTGTCATCGGGTCCATCCCAAATTCCGGAAAAATCAGGATGTGTAACTTGTCGAGTTGAATTAACTCACACCATTCTTCAAGCAGCAGTGGTCCAGTAGTAAATTTGTCAAACACTTTCGCTGCTCTGACAGTCTCATCATCTCGTTGTGAGTGAGTGTGATATCCAAACAATTCAAACTCACTCTTATCTAGGTTTTCTACCCAACCCTTTATGGGGATTTTCCAATTAGAATGATTGTAAAAAAATCTGGAAACAAAACCAATGCGAATTCTTTCATTGACTGCTAACTGCGGCAGTGTAATGGGATAGCGACTCGACATCAGTTGAGCAATCATTTGCCCATAAAGAAGCTGTAAATCTCGGTCATTTAAGCCTTGATAAGCCAGATAAAAAGGCTGCAATAAACCGATAGCTTTAGCCGCCTCTGCTCTTTCTTCCGAAGTAGCGACTTGATAGTGGTAGGCTAAATTTTGGAGACGTTGGTGATAATTATTTCGCCTCAACTGAATTTCGTCAACACTGGAATAAATAATTGGTAGCTGACCCATACAAATGCCAAATTTGGCAGGAGCATAGTCAGGTTGAATATTTAAGGCTTGTTGGTTGGCGTCTACTCCAGCCTCTAGCTTACCCTGGTCGCAGAGTGTCGTTCCCAAGTTCTTGTACAGTAGCGCATTGTTAGGATCTAGTTGTAACCCTTGCTGATAGGATTCTACCGCTGCATCTAACTCGCCCTGATCCTTGAGCAGATTTCCCAAGTTATTCAGTGTTAAAGTAGCTATTAGGGGATTTGGCTGAAGAGTTAAAACTTTTTGGAAAGCAATGATTGCCTCCTGCGATTTATTTTGCGCTTGCAATATTTCTGCTAAGGAGACTTGAGCGAGAATATGATTGGGCTGAATTTGTAGTACCTGTTTGTAGAGAGATTCAGCTTCATGCAATTTACGTAACGCATGTTTTTCAACAGCTATGTTGATGAGATATTGAACATCTGATTCTAAAACATTGTCTTGATTCGATTGATGGATTCTGGATTTTTTCTGAACTGCATTTAACAGAAAATCTTCTAGCGCTTTGATTGGTTTTAAGTCGCGATATAACTTATATTTATTCTCAGCGACTTGTTTCTTAATCTGTTGACGATATTCAGCATCTTGCCCGAGACGAACCGCCACCTGCACATATTCATCTTTCGTCGCGGCAATTGTCTCTTCTATGCCCATCATTTTCAACATGGCCATAGTATGGCGTCCCCGCATTAGGTCTCCTGGCAAGGTGACGACTGGTAGATTCTGGGCGATCGCTTCCAAGGTTGAGTTGCATCCCGACCAACCGATGCTATCCAGGAAGACATCCGCGATCGCTCCTATTCCAGCAAACCTCTTGCTATTCAGAGGAGGCAAAAATATACAGTAGTCTTGATAATTCAGCCCTAATTCCTGAAAAGCATGACTTAACCGCTGCTGAAAGACCTCCGTCACATATTCGCCTTTGTCATATTGAATAAATACAAACTTACAACTACCTAAATCTTTGGCAATTCGAGGAAATACATCATCATTTTGCGGTAAATACTTGAATATTGATTGACAGCACCAGAACATGACTTCGTCATTTTTGACGCCTATCTCTGTTTTATTGATGACTTCAGGTTGAATTGCTAAAGGAGTATAATAAATCGAAAGATTAGGTAATCTGACTAATTTTTCTGTATAGGATTCTTGAGCATTTTCTGGTTCCATTAAGTCACTGCTCAAGTAGTAGTCAATCGTCGGTAGCCCACTAGTCTGAGGATGTCCCCAAGATGTCATTTGAATGGGAGCCAATCTGAAGCAACCCAACTTGACTGTCATCGGGTCCATCCCAAATTCGGGAAAAATCAGAATGTGTAACTTGTCGAGTTGAATTAACTCACACCATTGTTCCAGCAGCAGTGGTCCTTGAGTAAATTTATCAAACACTTTCGCTGCTCTTTTCGTCTCCTGATCTTGTTTTGCGTCAGTGTGATACCCAAATAATTCAAACTCAGTCCTATCCAGGTTTTCTACCCAACCCTTCATGGGGATTTTCCAATTAGAATGATTGTAAAAAAATCTGGAAACAAAACCGACGCGAACTTTTTCGTTTGCTGCCAAATCTGGCAGCGCAATGGGCTGGCGACCTTGGGGATAGCGATTCCACATTAGCTGAACAATCATTTCCCCATATATTTGCTGCAAATCTCGGTCATTGCGACCTTGATAAGCCAGATAAAAAGGCTGTAATGAACCTACAGCATCCGCCGCCAATGCTTGCTCTTTAGGCAAGGCTTGTTTATAGCTTTGAGCTAACTCTTGAAGGTGTTGTTGATAGTTATTTCGCTTAAGATTTATTTCTGCTAAACTTGCGTAGACAATTGGTAGTTGACCGATAACAATTCCAAATTTTGCTGGAGCAAAATCTGGTTGAAGCTTTAAAGCTTGATGGTATGATTCTATGGCTGCCTCTAGATTGCCTTGTTCGTAGAGTGTATTTCCCAAGTTCTGATGAAATTCGGCACAATTAGGGTTGAGGCTGATGGCTTGCTGGTAAGACTTTAAAGCTGCGTCTAACTTGCCTAGGAGCTTGAGTGCATTTCCCAAGTTGTGATGAGCCTGAGTATAGTTAGGTTTAATATTTAATGCTTGCTGGTATGATTCTATGGCTGCACCTAACTTGCCCTTTTGCAGGAAGACATTTCCTAAATTGTTATAAGTCTGAGCAGAATCAGGTTTAATATTTAATGCTTGCTGGCAGGATTCTACGGCTGCGTCTAACTTGCCCTGTTGCAAGAAGACATTTCCCAAATTTTCATGAGCTTGAGCATAGTCAGGTTTGAGCCTTAGAGCTTGCTGGTAACACTCTAAAGCTGCCTCTAAATTGCCTTGTTGCTGAAGGATAGTCCCCAAATTGTTATGAGCCTCGGCAATTTCGGGTTTAAATTTTAAAGCTTGCTGGTATGACTCTAAAGCTGCCTCTAACTTGCCTTGTTTCTGGAGAACATTTCCTAAATTGTAATAAGCCTCAGCATAGTCAGGTTTAAGCCTTAACGCTTGTTGGTAGGACTCTAGGGCTGCGTCTAACTTGCCTTGTTGCTCAAATAGACTTCCTAAATTGCTACTTACTATTGGGTAATATTGATTTTCTAATTCAGGTTGAAGTTCTAATATCTGTTTGTATAGCGATTCCGCTTCGGCCAATTGACCTGACTGATGCTTCTGGATCGCTATTTCTATAGATTCTAAAATATTTTCAATATTCATGGCTATATCTAGGTGATATCGAGTTGTTTAGTAAGCTGTAGCACTTATAGCCACAAAACTCTTAGTTTGGTAGGATGGATTAGCCCTCCTCATAATGCACCAAGAGTACTCGGTGTGGTGCGTTAAGTCACAGCTAACGCACCAACGAAAATTGCACCCTTATTAAATTCACAATCTTTAGTTGGAGGTAAGAGCAACTCCTTGCACAATAGCAATGAGATCTTGACCAGTAGGCAGGTTGGCGAAAATCAACGTATCAAGATTAGACACAACTGCGCCAGTCTGAAATGTATAAGTCGCAGCTGGGCTTAGCTGGATCTGATCCACACCATTCTCAAAGTCGAAAATAACAGCATAGTCGTCAGAGCCAGCTTGAGTGTAATAAACACTACGAGCATTCCCAAGCACGAATACATCTTTAGCACCATCCGGGGAGGGGTCTATATTAGCATTACCTTGATCGTCAAGCCCAACAATCTTACCGCCACCAATTAAGTTATCTATTTCGTTTCCTGAACCACCGCCAAACCCCAGAATAGTATCTTGGTCATTACCCCCAATAACAGTGTCATTACCCTGGCCTCCGGTGATGTTGTCATTACCGTTATTTCCAAATAACACATCATCACCGAAACTTCCATCTAACAGGTCATCATTGTTGCCTCCATCACCGAAGTCATCACCTAATTGCCCGTAGAGTTTGTCATTGTCATCCCCCCCAAAGAGCTGATCCTCGCCTAAGTCACCAAAAAGCTGGTCTTTACCGAGACCCCCATAGAGCTTATCATCGCCGAGACCCCCATAGAGCTTATCCTCGCCACCCCCTCCTGTGAGAGTGTCGTTTCCGACAAGACCAAAGATGGTGTAATTAGTAAGATTCGAGTCCCCACCTGGTACACTCAATACATCGTCCCCATTAGTTCCTAGTAGGGTGGCGCTAGCTCCTAATGCAGGTTCTACGTGAGCCTGCATAAAACTGTAGGATAGTAGAGTGGAAAAAAATAAAGAGCAAAGGAAAACGATGACACGCTTCCTCAGCTTTGTATGGTTCTTCATAAA
>JADQBA010000501.1 GCA_016903675.1 Stigonema ocellatum SAG 48.90 = DSM 106950
AAAGAAAAAAGCGAGCGAATCATCAGCCCTATATTGGCAGAACTGCAAGAAATTTCCAATACCCCTATTAACGTGTTTTCAGGAGAAACGTTTAATGTAGACAAATCAAAAGGCTTAAATGGTGTGTGTGACTTCTTAATATCAAAAAGTCCGATAACTATTACAATCGTTAAACCCGTAATAGCCGTAGTTGAAGCCAAAAAGTCAGATATCGCTATAGGCTTACCTCAATGTATTGCTGAAATGGTGGCTGCCCATAAGTTTAATAAAGATATGCAACCAGTTTTTGGTGTAGTTACTACAGCAACCCAGTGGGCTTTTTTGAGTCT
>JADQBA010000413.1 GCA_016903675.1 Stigonema ocellatum SAG 48.90 = DSM 106950
GGCGGGTGTTGGAATTGCGGCGACAACAGAACGACAAAGCTGGAATCGCCCAAACCTTGAACAACATCGGTGAGGTTTACCTTGGGTTAAGGCTTGATGATAAAGCTGATAAAGTCTTGCAGCAAGCCTTAGTTCTTCGTCGGGAATTAAAAGATCGAGCTGGTGTTGGGGAAACTTTAGATAACCTCGGCTGGGTTTATTATTTAAAAGATGAAGATAACAAAGCACTACAAACATTCCAGCAAGCTTTGGCTATTCGCCGGGAAGTAAAAGATAGAACAGGTGAAGCCAAAACCTTGAGTCGGATGGGATCTGTTTACGGTTTTGACTTAAAACAATACAACAAAGGTTTAGAACTCTTAAATCAAGCCCTGGCAATTCAAGAACAAGTAGGCGATAAATTCCAAGCAGGGAGTACCCTCAATAGGATAGCTAGCGTTTACAGAAATTTAGACGACTATCCCCGTGCGCTGCTGTGGGCACAGAAGGCTTTATCGTTGAACCAAGAGGTAAAAAACCGCGTCGGCGAAGGTACAACATTGTTGATCATAGGGACAATATACTATTTTCAAGGCAAGTATGACTTAGCTCTGCAAGTGTTACAACAAGCTCTACCGATCGTGAGAGAATCTGAAATTCGTCTGAATGAGTATCAGATTCTTGGGTTAATGTCAAGTATTTACTTTGCGCAAAATAAACTAGAAACTGCTTTGGAAATTCGACAGCAAGCCTTAGCTGTTGCCAAGGCTAACCAGCTTCGTCCTCAAGAACTTGAATCCCTAAATTTGTTATTAAATTATTATGCTTTCAGAGCTTCTAGATATAAATCAAGAGGACTGAATTCTCTTGCCAAAGCAGATTATTCGCGCATGATGGAGTTAGTACAGCAAATTTTACCTCTGGCGAGAGAATTGAAAAAACGAGACATAGAAGCTAATGCATTAGCTTACCTCGGATATGCTTACATATTCTTTGGTGATTATCAGAAAGCAGAAACAGTTTCACAGCAAGCGGCGAACATTGCGCGAGATATCAAATCACTAGATAAAGAAAAAAATGCTCTCAACGTTCTGGCTAGTATTTACGACGATCAAGGGAAGAATCGCCAAGTTGTTGAAATTAGGCTGCGAGAAATAGAAATTCACCGAGCACAAAAAGATCAATTTTCCGAGGTAAGCGAACTCGTCACTCTAGGCAGTGTTTACATTGTATTAGGAGAATATCAAAAAGCCATTGAGGTATACCAGCAAGCTCTAGCTATAGTACCAAAAATCGAAATTGCTAAACTACCTCCAGTGCTACAAGAAGAGGCTTTGCGATTGGAGATTGATGCCCTGGGAGACTTGAGTCATGCTTACAACGGCCTTGGACAATATGACAAAGCAACAGACTTTGCACAACAGGCTCTTCAGAAAGCGCAAACCCTCGGTAAACCTAATTTAGAAGCAGAGGCACTACTGAAGTTAGCTTTCTTGTACAGAAACACTTTTCACA
>JADQBA010000355.1 GCA_016903675.1 Stigonema ocellatum SAG 48.90 = DSM 106950
CTACGGAACCTTCCACTTGAACATGGACGAGCGGTTAGAACTAGATGCTGCGTAAAGTGAAAATATTTTACTGAAACCTAGTAGGGGTAAAGATTACAGCCGTCGCGTGGCGGCTGGTGTCAGCCTCGCTACTTTTATGCCCTGTATTGTCTTATACCTTTTGCCTTCTGCCTTCTGACTTCTGCCTTTCTTTTTGACAGGGGTATGTAATGGTCGATTGTCAACGTCTTTTCAGTGAGAATTGTGCCACACCAAAAGCATTGCATCCCATACTTTTCGATCTTGTGTGGACGCTGACAATGTTTTTGGCAGGAGTAAAGGCGCTTGCTCCCACATAGGAAATTAACCCCTGTGCATGGTGCTGAGGTTGCGTGTATTATTTGGATAGTCATCTGTTACCGTCGTTGTAACGTGATGTAGCCCTCAAAAGCGATGTTTTCGACGCACGCGCTATGAGGGTTTTTGATTTTTGCTCTCCACCCGAATCGGCGATTGCCCAAAGGGCAGTGCCCTTTGGGCAATCGCTCAACGAAGAAAGAAAAGCGACCGCCTCTTTATGTTATCCCAATGTGATCATTTTGGGAAATCTACAAAAACAAAACCCGCCTAATGACTGGCGGGTCTTTCTTTCTTGCAAATCCGAATAGCTGTTGTCGCAATTGCTTCAAAGACTGATTTTCTTTCCTGAGAGAATCATTTTCAAGCCCACGAGAATCATGAGGATCTCTTAGGCTGCTGATTCCCCCAAAATCTTTTGCTCCAACTTTTCTAAGCGCTTTGCTAAGTCTGTGACATGAATAGGCGTTTCCTCCTTTAGGTACTGCTCAATCATTTCCAAGATCACGTCAGTAACTTTCTTGCCTTGACTTTCCACCTTTTTCTGAAAAGCGTCTTTTTTTTCTGGGGGTATTCGGACATTAATTCTACTTTCTTTCATATAAAAACCATATCGATAAATTACAAGCGTGTTAATTCAAGGCTACCAATTAACCTATTGGGATAACAACTGTAGCTGAAGCCTTTATTTTTGTATTTTTCTATGTTATCCCAATTGGGTTTACATATGGGATAACGATGGGATAAATTGAATGTAGACAAAACACTCATGCGTAGACGCTCTTAGCGGCTTGCCGTCAGGCATCGCCCACCGTGGAAAGTTAGCGCGATCGCATGAGTGAATCCCGTGTACTTACAGGAGTTTTAATCCATGTTACAACATTCTCATCTTGTCACCATTGACGAACAACTAGACGCATACATCGAAGCCCAATCCCAAGAAATAGCCCCTGAAATTGAAATCGACTCCACGCAAGACAGAGACTTTGGTGAACTCTACCGCGTGTGGCATGGTTCCTATTTACTTGGTACCTTCTACCAAGCCCTAGATGGTTTGTGGATGATTCAATCCAATCACAACGACTCACCAATTCGATGCAACACCGCAGCCGAAGCACATCTGCTGATTCAAAGACTGCTGGACTACTGGTTGCCGACACAGTAACCGAGGAAGCTGACATTGATCACTTGCTGGATAAACCATTTGACGAACTGACACCTTCGGAGTGGGAACGATTGAAGGGACTGCAAGTGGAGTTAATGGCGGCGTAATTATTACTTGGGTGGATGAACTCGTCCACCCCATTAAATTAGGAGGTGAAATGGAACCGACACCGGAGCAGTTAAAAGCGTTTTATCGCAGATGTGTAAGAGCAAGCAATTTGATGCAACCAGTCAACGTAGTGCGATTAGACGAACGCACCAAACGGATTTTCGTATTGATTGGCGAGACAATTGAAGTAGAGATATTTCCCAATGGGGAGGTAATAATTAAATGACTCAACTCAATTTTGACCAAATGCCAGATAAAGAGCTACTGACCTATGTTAGAACGCACCCCAATGACACCGAGGCGTTCCATAAGTACATGGACAGACTAGACGCTCGTCCTGGTGTAGTTTGTACCACAGATGAGGAATTTGAAGCCGAATTGATCAAGCGGATTAATCAGCAACAGCAGTAATACAAAGTACAATCAGGCGCTGGGTGACATTTATCCAGCGCTTGTTTAGTTGAAGAAATTACGACTTAGGGTGCGCTCATCACCTAAAAACCTCCTTTAAGCGCACCCTAAAAGATTTGGCGGATGCTGCTCTAACGTGAGTGCGATTGGTTGACCACTGCTATAGCGATCGCTACTCTATGTCAACCCCTTCGGGGAATTCAAAATTCAAAATTCAAAATTAAGAACCCCATAAATAAATTTAGGGGCTTGTAGCTGTAAGGAACTGCAAACAAGAACGCTTCAAACCGCAAACAAGTCAAAATTGAAACCACATTAGCTGCAAATAAGAGGGGTCTCAAAACCACATTGGGTGCAAATGAAACCACATTATTTGCAAACAAACCACATTAACTG
>JADQBA010000118.1 GCA_016903675.1 Stigonema ocellatum SAG 48.90 = DSM 106950
CAGTTAATGTGGTTTGTTTGCAAATAATGTGGTTTCATTTGCACCCAATGTGGTTTTGAAACCCCTCTTATTTGCAGCTAATGTGGTTTCAATTTTGACTTGTTTGCGGTTTGAAGCGTTCTTGTTTGCAGTTCCTTACACCTATAGTAGCTTCTGTTGGTCCGTAATTATTCACCAGACGCACTCGTTGCCCCACATACTCAAGCCAAGTTTCCAATCGTTCGGTTAGGGCTTTTTCTGTGCCAATAATTACCAAGCGTAATGTCGTAGGGAGGATAAACTTTTCTTGAGCCAACAAAACGGTTAGTTCATGCCAGTAGGCTGTTGGTAGTACTAGAACTGTTAATTTCCAATTCCTGCACTTCTGCAAAAATATATTAACTGAGTCCAGCATGGAATCAGTACGCAAGACAAGGGTTGCACCTGATGTCAAGCTGGTATAGATTTCTTCAGCACTAACATCAAAACTGATCGACGAGAATTGTAAAATGCGATCTGCGCTCCGCGCACAAGCGTTGCGATCGCACTTGTTTATACCATATTCAATACTGACGGTAGTGATATAGTTCACCAAAGACCGATGTTCGATGGTTACTCCCTTTGGTTTTCCAGTCGAGCCGGATGTATAAATGACATAAGCTAAGTTCTGGGCATTTACGGCATCGGCAATATTTGTCTCACTGTATTCGGAGATCGCCTCCCATTGTGTATCTAGACAAACTACCTGTGCTTCATGCTTGAGCAACCTGTCAACTAAGCGTTGTTGAGTCAGCACCACTGGCACAGCTGAGTCTTCCAACATGAAAGCTAAGCGTTCTAATGGATACGTCGGGTCGAGCGGAACGTACGCGCCTCCAGCTTTGAGGATACCCAAGAGTCCTACTATCATCTCTAGAGAACGTTCTACACAGATACCCACTAATGTTTCTGGTTTCACGCCTAGTGTTTGTAAATAGTGCGCTAATTGGTTAGCTTTGGCATTTAGTTCTCGGTAGGTTAACTGCTCGTTTTCAAAGATTACTGCTACTGCGTCTGGTGTTTGTTCTACTTGCGCTTCAAATAATTGATGAATACATAGATTGTGAGGATAGTCTTGTTGGGTTTGATTCCACTCCACTAATAACTTGTGTTGCTCAATCGCACTCAAAATTGGTAAATTTGATAGCTTTTGTTCTGGATTCGCGACAATACCTGCTAACAGCGTTTGCCAATGCTGTACCATACGGGTAATAGTCGTTGCATCAAATAGGTCTGTACTATATTCAAATGCCCCTGTTAAACCCTGCTCGGTTTTCTGCAAAGATAAGCTTAAATCAAATTTAGCAGTATGATTTACTCCAGCGTCAGATATGTTAATTGTTAAATCTTTGAGGGTAACAATAGATACTGGCTCATGTTCCAAAGCAAAATCTATTTGAAACAAGGGTGTGTAGCTTAAGTTACGCTGTGGATGCAGTGCTTCTACTAACTTCTCAAAAGGCAGGTTTTGATGATCGTAGGCTTCTAGTACTACTTTTTTAACTTGTTGTAATAACTGGAGAAATGTAGGATTGTCTGATAAATCAGTGCGTAGCACCAAATTATTTACAAAAAAACCAATCATTTCTTGGATTTGAGAGTGCTGACGATTAGCAACTGGAGTGCCAACAACGATATCTGACTGGTTGGTGTAGCGATAGAGTAATATTTTAAATGCTGTGAGTAGCAACATAAAAAGCGTGACTCCCTGCTGCTGACTCAAACTTACGAGTGCATCACTAATGTTTTGCTCAATGCTAAAAACTTGGGTGGCTCCGCGAAAGGATTGTACCGCTCTTCGGGGGCGATCGCTTGGTAATTCTAACAGCGCTGGCATCAAAGCTAGTTTTTGCTGCCAGTAAGCGAGTTGAGACTCTAAAACTTCTCCCTGTAACCACTGCCGTTGCCATACAGCAAAGTCTACATACTGAAGGTGTATTTCTGGTAAATTTGGCGTATTATGCTCCACATAAGCAGAGTAAGCCGTGGCTAACTCCTTCAAAAAGATATTGACAGACCAAGCATCAAAGATAATGTGGTGAATTGTTAGTAGTAGAACATTTTCTGTTGGGGTAAGCTGAACTAACTGTGTTCGTAGTAGAGGATCTTGAGCGAGATCAAATACATACTCAGCTGCAATAGAAGCTAATTTCTGATACTCTAGCTCCTGTTCGCTGGCTGGCAGAGGACGCAAATCTATGACTGGCAATGTAAAATCTCTAGTGGCAGCGATCGCCCCAAGGGGTTTTCCATCTACGGTAATAAAGTTAGTGCGGAAGATTTCGTGGCGATTGATAAGTAATTGCAAGCTCGACTCTAAAGCGGCGATATTGAGCTGACCACTAAACTGCAAGCCAAACGGCATATTATAGGAGGGGCTGTGAGGCTGTAGTTGGTTGACGAACCAAAGACGTTGTTGGGCAAACGAGAGAAGAAAGGTATTGTCCTCGGTTCTGGATATAGGAGCAATCGCAGTGGTATTGGTTTGAATATTGGCTTGGTGCAACAACGAGATAATCTCAGCTTTGCGATCGCTAATTTCTGACTTTAAAGCGGGGGTGAGACTCCCTTCAGGAGCGTTGCAACGCAGGCGATCGCCTTCCATAAACAAGTTAATATCTAGCCTGCGGAGATAATTAACAAACTCAATGGTATTCATCAAAATTCCACCTCTTCTCGTTTATTGACTGTATTGTTGCTAGTTTCCAAACTTTGGCTTGCCCAAGAAATAAATTCAATGTAGTTAGTAAGATTGGCTACAGTTGGAGCTTCAAAGAACTTAGATAAGGGCAACTCTACCTCACAGGCATCTCTCACTTGTGAGAGCAGTTGAGTTGCTAGTAAAGAGTGTCCACCCAATTCAAAGAAGTTGTCATTTATACCTATTTTCTCGACTCCCAAGACCTTTACCCAGATGGATGCGACTAATTCCTCTATAGGAGTCCTAGGAGCGACGAAATCTGTTTTTTGAATTAAACTATTGATATCTGGTGCTGGCAATGATTGGCGATCTACTTTGCCATTGGGTGTTAGTGGTAATGCCTCCAGCACAACAAAAGCACTTGGTATCATGTACTCCGGCAGTTGCTCTTTTAAGAAATGGCGCAGGTCACTATTTGTGGGTGCTGGCTCCTGATGCGGGACAACATAAGCCACCAATTGCAAGTCACCTGCACTGTTAACTCTTGCGATGACTACAGTCTCTCTTATAGTAGGATGCTGGCTCAGTACCGCCTCAATTTCGCCTAATTCGATGCGGAAGCCACGTATTTTTACTTGGTTGTCGAGCCGACCAAGAAATTCGATCTTACCATCAGTCAAGTAGCGGGCTAAATCTCCAGTTTTGTAAAGGCAAGAATTTGGTTGATTGCTAAAGGGATTGGGGATAAATTTCTCATCAGTTAAATCGGGACGGTTGAGATATCCCCGCGCTAATCCGACGCTGGAAATATGCAGTTCCCCAGGAACACCTATAGGAACAGGTTGGAGATAGCGATCGAGAATATAAATTTGGGTGTTGTTAATCGGACGACCAATCGGTGGCGCTCCGTTACCTTCAAAGCATTGTGCAACCGTAGCGCAGACAGTGGTTTCAGTTGGCCCGTAAGCATTGAAAAACCTTCGTCCAACAGCCCATGAAGCGACCAAATTGGCAGGACATAGCTCTCCCGCTACAACGATATTTTGCAAAGCTGGTAATTCTTGAGTTGGTAGTGCGGCGAGTGCTGAAGGCACAAGGGTAACGTGAGTAATCCTTTGCGACTGCAATAGCCATAGCAAAGGTTGTCCCGGTTGCAGTGACTCAGAAGTTCCCAAACAAAGTGTAGCTCTCGCACACAGAGCCATGACAATTTCCGAGATAGAAGCGTCAAAACTCAAAGAGGCAAACTGGAGAATGCGGCTATCTGGCTTTACGTCAAACAGCTTGATTTGTGCTGTGGCTAAGTTGCACAAGCCTCGGTGAGCGACTTTAACCCCTTTGGGCTTTCCAGTTGAGCCGGATGTGTAAATTACATAAGCTAAGTTCTCTGGCGTCACGTCACTGATGGGAGGAAGCTCGTGCTTTGTAGCAATTTCTTCCCTGTCAGAGTCTAGATAGACTATCCGCGCTTGATGCTCTGGTAAAAAGGCGACCAGTTTTTGTTGAGTTAATAGAATTGGCAACCGTGAATCTGAAAGTATGTAGGCGATGCGCTCAGTCGGATAAGCAGGGTCTATGGGGACGTAAGCACCACCCGCTTTGAGAATGCCCAAGATTCCCACAATCATGTCTAATGATCGCTCTACACAAATACCCACCAATACCTCTGCCCCCACGCCCAGTGTTTGCAGGTAATGGGCGAGTTGGTTAGCTCTGGCATTTAGTTCAAGATAGGTCAGCTGTTCCCCTTCAAAAACTAGTGCTATGGCATTGGGCGATCGCTCTACTTGCTGTTCAAACAACTGATGAATACACTTATCTTGGGGATACTCGACAAAGGTATTGTTCCAATCTACTAATAACTGCTGCCGCTCTGTTGCTGTAAACAAGGGCAATTGTGAAATTGACTGTCTTGGATTGGCAACGATCGCTTCCAGTAAAGTTTGGAAATGTCCTGTCATCCGAGCGATCGTTCCATCATCAAATAGGTCAGTATTATATTCAAATACCCCTGTTAAACCCTGCTCAGTTTTTTGCAATAATAAACTTAAATCAAACTTAGCTGTATGATTGACTCCAACCTCAGATGTGCTAATTGTTAAACCTTTGAGGGTGAGAGTAGGTATTGGCTCATATAGTGTAAAAGATACCTGAAATAGTGGTGTGTAGCTTAAGTTACGCTCTGGTTGTAGTGCTTCTACTAATTTCTCAAAGGGCAAGTTTTGACAATCATAGGCTTCTAGGGCTACAACTCTTACTTGTTTTAATAACTGGAGAAATGTAGGATTGTCTGATAAATCAGTGCGTAACACTAAAGTATTAACAAAAAAACCAATCATTTCTTGGATTTGAGACTGCTGACGGTTCGCCACTGGAGTGCCAACAACAATATCTGACTGATTTGTGTACCGATAGAGCAATATTTTAAAAGCGGTGAGTAGCAATATAAAAAGAGTAACTCCCTGCTGCTGACTCAAACTCACAAGTGCTTCACTAATATCTTGCTGAATGGTAAAAACTTGAGTTGCTCCCCGAAAGGATTGTACAGCTCTTCGGGGGCGATCGCTTGGCAATTCTAACAACGCTGGCATTAGAGCTAGTTTTTGCTGCCAGTAAGCTAATTGAGACTTTAGAGCTTCTCTTTGTAAGGACTGCTGTTGCCACACGGCAAAGTCTACATACTGAAGGCGGATTTCTGGTAAAGTTGGCGCACGCTCCTCAACCAAAGCTGAGTAAACTATGCTTAACTCCTTCAGAAAGATATTGACCGACCAACCATCAAAAATAATGTGGTGAATTGTTAGTAGTAGAACACTTTCTGTTGCAGTAAGCTGGACTAGTTGCGTCCGCAGTAAAGGTTCTTGAGCAAGATTAAATACATACATTGCTGCCCGATCTGCTATTTTCTGATACTCAAGCTCCCGTTCGCTGGCTGGCAGAGGACGCAAATCTATGACTGGCAACGTAAAATCTCTAGTGGTAGCGATCGCCTGCACAGGTTCTCCATTTACGGCACTAAAGTTAGTACGTAAGCTTTCATGGCGATTGATGAGTAATTGCAAGCTCGACTCTAAAGCGGGAATATTGAGTTGACCGCTAAAATTCAAACCAAAAGGTATATTATAGGAGGCGTTGTTCGGCTGTAGTTGGTTTAGGAACCAAAGTCGCTGTTGAGCAAAGGAAAGAGGAAAGACCTTGTTCTCTGTTCTGGATATAGGAGCGATCGCGGTGGTATTCGTTTGAATATTAGCTTGCTGCAAAAAGGGGATGATTTCAGCTACAGTTGGAGCCTCGAACAACTTAGATAAGGGTATATCTACCCCATAAGCATCACTCACGAGAGAAAGCAGTTGAATGGCAAGTATTGAATGTCCACCTAATTCAAAGAAGTTGTCATTTATACCTACTTGCTCCACTCCCAAGACTTTTGCCCAGATGGATGCTACTAATTCCTCTGTAGAAGTCCGAGGAGCGACAAAATTTGATTTTTGAATCAAACTATTGATATCTGGTGCTGGCAATGATTGGCGGTCTACTTTGCCATTGGGGGTCAGTGGTAGGGTAGAGAGTATTACAAAAGCACTCGGCACCATATAATCAGGCAGTTTTTCTCTCACGAAACGGCGTAGTTCACTAATTGCTGGTGCGGCTTCCTGATCCGGGACAACATAAGCCACTAACTGCTTACCCCCTGCTACGTTTTCTCTGGCGATAACCACAGTCTCTCTTATTTCTGGGTGCTGGCTTAATACTGCTTCAATTTCGCCAAGTTCGATGCGGAAGCCGCGAATCTTCACCTGATTATCAATGCGACTTATATACTCGATATTGCCGTCTGGGAGATAACGGGCTAAGTCTCCAGTTTTGTAGAGGCGAGAATTTGGTTGATGGCTAAAGGGATTAGGTATAAATTTTTCTTCAGTCAAATCGGGACGGTTGAGGTATCCTCTTGCTAGTCCATCACCGCCAATGTGCAATTCTCCCGGAACGCCAATCGGTACGGGTTGAAGATAGCGATCTAGTATGTATATTTGCACATTAGAAATTGGACGACCGATCGGTAACTCTCCTAAAGCTGGATTGATTGCCGATAAATCGCATATCGTTGCTCCCACAGTCGCTTCTGTCGGGCCGTAATTATTCACCAGACGTACTCGCGGCCCTACATTCTCAAGCCAAGTTTTCCATCGTTCGGTCAGTGCTTTTTCTCCGCCAATGATTATCAAGCGTAATGACGGAGGTAACACAAAATTTTCTTGACTCAATCTAGCTGTCAGTTCGTGCCAGTAGGCTGTAGGCAGAGCCAGTACGGTTAATTTCCACTCCCAGCACTTTTGTAAAAATATACTAACGGAGTCCAGCATGGAATCAGTTCGCAATACGAGTGTTCCACCACAGGTCAAGCAGGTGTAAATTTCTTCCGCACTGACATCAAAACTAATAGAGGAGAACTGCAAGACGCGATCGCACTCAGATATCTTATATTCAGCGTTCGCAGCCGTTGTGTAATTGACTAGCGACCTGTGTTGAATTAGAACTCCTTTGGGAAAGCCTGTAGACCCTGATGTGTAGATAACGTAGGCTAAGTTTTCTGGTCTTACTGTGCTGCTGGGGTAATCCTTGCTGTGGAAAGCAATTTCTGACCAGTCTGAGTCTAAGCAGATCACACGCGCAGAGTGTGGGGTCAGCTTCTCCACCAGCTTCGACTGGGTGAGCAGCACTGGCACCGAAGAGTCTTCTAGCATGAAAGCCAAGCGCTCTAAAGGATACGTGGGGTCGAGCGGAACGTAAGCACCCCCAGCTTTGAGGATACCAAGAACTCCCACCACCATTTCTAGGGAGCGCTCCACGCAGATGCCCACCAACACTTCTGGTCCCACACCGAGGGTTTGTAGATAGTGCGCCAGTTGGTTTGCCCTTGCGTTCAATTCTCGATAGGTCAGTTGTTCCCCTTCAAAAACCACTGCCACCGATAGGGGAGTTCGTTCAACAGTCGCTTCAAAAAGTTCATGAATACATTTATCTTGAGGGTAATCACGAGCAGTGTCATTCCACTCGACTAATAACTTATGTTTTTCTATATCTGTCAAAAAATGTTCGCCGTCAAGTTGCTGTTCTGAATTAGCAACGGAGATTTTTGAAGTATTAAAAGACTCAATCATTGAATTTAGTTTAAGTTGAAATTTACAAATAATCTTCAAGGGTTAATTTGCAGATAGGCATTGTGTCCATCCCAACTTACCAAGCTGGGGGTTGGGAGATTTTTCGTCTGATAGCTATTGTTGACAGCAACCCAGTTACTGGCAATGGGCATTCGCCAACCGCTACCAAAGGCGCGATCAGTGATTTTCACTCCAGGAGGTGCTTGTCGCCGTTTAAATTCTGCACGCGCCACCATCTGAATAACTCGGTCTACAACTACAGGATCGTGACCTGCGGCGACAATTTGTGCTGCTGATTGGTAGTTGTTAATCAGGCGTTGCAAGATATCGTCCAAAATATCGTAGGGTGGTAGCGAGTCTTGGTCAACTTGACCTGGTTTTAGCTCAGCACTGGGTGCTTTCGTAATGACGTTTTGTGGGATGATTTCACGTAGGGGCGTGGTCTCCCCGCCCATAAAGTACCGATGATTATTCAACCAACGGCATAGAGAATAAACACGGGTTTTGGGAACATCAGCAATCACTGCTAATCCACCACTCATATCACCATAGAGGGTGCAGTAACCGACAGCCATTTCTGACTTATTACCAGTAGACAGGAGGAGATTGCCAAATTTGTTGGAGTACGCCATCAATAAATTCCCCCTGATTCGGGCTTGAATATTTTCTTCTGCCAGTCCAGACTCTGTTCCAGAAAACAACTCGGCTAAAGTTTTGTCATAGTCAAGCATTAACTCCCCTATCCGTAAGGTAGTCGTTTTGATACCAAGATTTTCCGCCAACCCTAAAGCATCACTGATAGAATGCTCAGAACTGTGAGGAGAAGGCATGAGGACACCGAAGACATTTTCTTTACCTAGTGCCGCAGTGGCTAGAGCCGCCACCAATGAAGAATCGACTCCACCACTCAAACCCAGCACGACTTTAGAAAAGCCACACTTACGGGTGTAATCTCGCAATCCCAAAACCAAAGCGTGCCAAATTTCCTCATCTTCTGAATCAAATCTTGGTACGACAGAACTTGACGGTAAATCCTGCTGCACTTCGTCAAATTCAACTATTTGCAAATCTGTTTCAAAAGCTCTTAGGCGACACGCTATTTCACCCTGACGATTTAAGGCAAAACTACAGCCGTCAAAAATTAAGTCATCATTTCCCCCTACCTGGTTAGCATAGATAATCGGTTGCCGAAAACGCACCGCACAATGCCTCAGCATTGTTTCTCGAAGCCGTTGCTTACCGAAAGTGTAAGGAGAAGCCGACAAATTCAAAGTCAAATCTACACCCAGATTTGCTAAGTCAGCAATAGGATTGGTAGTATAACTACGTTTGCCCCAAAACTCCTCATCGTTCCATAAATCTTCACAAATAGTAACGCCAATATTGAGATTATCTAAAGTGAAATAGTTGGCTCGCAAGCCTGGTTCAAAATAGCGGTTTTCATCAAACACATCGTAAGTAGGCAAAAGCCGCTTGTGAAAAACTCGCTGCACAGAACCTTGCTCTAACAAAGCAATGCTATTAAATAAAGGTTTCCCACCATTCACATGCGCCTTTAAATTCTCCTCAACTGTTCCGACCAAAACAGCTAATTTTGGTGGCAAATTTCTTGCCAATTGTCGCAAAGTTATGTCCATCGCTTGCACGAAACCGGGATTTAGCAATAAATCCCGTGGCGGATAGCCACATAAAGAAAGTTCTGGCGTCAATAACAAACGCGCACCCTTTGCTACTGCTTGATGTGCCGCATCCAGAATTTTTTGGGCATTTTTGGGCAAATCACCAATTGTGGGATTTAGTTGAGCGATCGCAATCTTCATCTTAAAACATCCTCTTACGTCCGCACGCAAGCCTGTATTTAATTAATCTCATAAAAACAAAAATTTGCATTATAGTTGCTAGAAAAAATTAAGAGTAATCAATCTATCTTTTCAGCCAATTTAACAAAGTCTTACTAGCTATGACTTCAGGAAATTTACTGATATAACACTGATGTAGGTGCTATTGTACAAATCACGAGCTATAGGAATCATATTTGATTTTTGAAAAAGAGGTTCTGACACTAATTTTCTGCAAAAAATTAAAAATGACTAGATTTTCACCCCACTTTCCGCACTTCATTTTGTAATACACGTAGATTTCCAATATCTAGATAATGGTGGTTAGATAATTATCACAAATTCCCAAAAATTATCAGTATTAATTAATATTTAATAATTGAGCATTATTATTCTTGAATAAAAAAAACTACATTTTGAAGTGCGGAAAATGGGTTAAACCATTGCCACCCTTACCAATCGAAGTGGAGTATAGCAATCTTTTCTCACCAGGGATTTTTGACATGTGATAAGCATCACTTTCCGGAATAATTCCCTAACTCTTCCTCCATTAGGACTTTCCCCATTTTCTGGTATTCACGTCGAATGGCGCGAATGAGATGGGACATACTGACGTTCACCCCTTCGGCAGCAGCTAGAAAAGCAGCAGCTAACGCTATATTGCGAATATTGCCGCCTGCTATCTCGAAGCGACGCGCCATAAATTCTAAATCTAAATCTGGACTTCGAGGGGTTGAATCGGGAAAAATCTTTTCCCAAATCTGACGACGTTCTTTCTCTTTGGGAAAGGGAAATTCAATGATAAAACGCAACCGCCGGACAAAGGCATCGTCCATATTATTGCCTAAATTTGTGGTGAGAATGGCGATGCCTTCATATTCTTCCATTTTTTGCAAGAGGTAGCCAACTTCAATGTTGGCTTCGCGATCGCGTGCGTCTTTGACGGACGAACGCTTGCCAAATAAGGCATCGGCTTCGTCAAATAACAGGATGGCGTTGGAAGTGGCGGCGGCGGTGAAGATGCGATCAAGATTTTTCTCGGTTTCGCCGATGTATTTGCTGACGATTTGTGATAAGTCTATTTTATACAGGTCGAGTTGTAATTCGTGGGCGATCGCCTCCTAGCCATTGTTTTTCCCGTTCCAGGTCCGCCAGTAAACAGCACGTTTAACCCTTTGCCGAGGGACAGGTGGTGGTCAAATCCCCAATCTGCCATGACTTTGGTTTGATGTTGAGCGCGAGCGCAGATTTCTCGCAGTTGGGTTTTTTGCTCGATAGGCAGTACAATATCTTCTAAGGGATACTTTGGCTTGATATGAAGCGCAAGTACGGTAAGGTCGTGACCAGATTGGGTGCGGGCAGCAGCGAATAATTCGGCGAATTTTGGTTTGGTGTCTTTATTGCCTTCCAGGTAGGCATGATTGCAGGTGGTGGCGACGGCATCGGCTATGCGATCGCTTGTTAGGCGAAAACCGTCTGCAATAGCATTTAATTCGGAATCTGTCAAGGGTATTTCGGCGGCATCCAGGTGAAATTTCCAGCATTTGCGGCGCTGGAGAAAATCGGCTTTGTCCAAGGGAACGGTGACGACTCCCAGAGACCCTGTTGTGGTTGGGTTCCAGGGTTCGGTGCCGGATAGGATGGTGAGAGTTGCTCTTTTGGCAAGCAAGGTGTCGCTGGCTAGGGCGTGTTCGGTTGCTGGCAATTTATCCCATCCGTCCAGATAGAGAAGGGCTTTGTGAAACCAAGCTTCTCGCCACAGCAGTTTGAGGGTCTGTGGCAGTTAAATAGATGTAATTCTGTTTTTGAGCTTTGAACGAACCTATTTTTGGAATGTCAAAAGCTTACAATTCTTATATTATATGAACTTTAGGCTTTATACCAAAATGAAAATCGTCCACCTGAGAAGAGTAGTACCCAAACGATTATCATTCTCGCAAAAACTTTTTCTCATTCCTTAGAGGTATTGACAAAAGATACACAGCTTTACCCTATCCCTGATGGGAGTAGCCTTTCTTCTAACTCCCTAAAAAATGAGCGAACCGTCCGTCATAATTCATAATTTAACAAAATCTTTACCATACAACCTGAGTTTTCACCATACTGCTCACCATACTGTATGGCAGACAATGGGCAACTGTATGGCAGACAATGGGCAACTGTATGGCAGACAATGGGCAACTGTACAGTAAACAGGAGTGCATTTGTGGTGAACAACGGTTTCTCCTGCAAGCGATCGCATGACGAACACGGCATTGTTTTGGCGATCAGCATAAACTAACCCGCTTGTGTGGAGGTGTTGCACCAAGTTTTTTGGCAGCCCGGAGCATTCCTTTTGCACTAAAAGCGGTCATGCAACCAAGCGATCGCCTTCTTAGCGCTCAATTTCCCCTTTTGACAGTGATTTATTTATTAGCGCTTGTTGAGTAAAGACGCGCAAGCTTTCAATTTGCTCGATTTCGTTTGTTGTTAGTTGGGTTGGTATCTCTTCATGCCACTTACCATCATGATAGCGGGTTTGCATCACAGGAATTTCATTCCCATGACGGCAAACAGTTAGGATATTTCCGTCCAGGGAGGCGCTTAACTCCCGTCCATTAATACGTGGACTATTAGTAACAAGCATATAGTCAGTGATGACAGTAGCAAGTGCGCTTTCTAAACTGATGACCGATGGTTGTTCCTCGGCTGGGGAATTTGCGCCAAAGTCTATGCTCAACTTCTGTTCTGCTCTTGATTTTCCCTTAGACTGTGATACTTCCTCCTCAACCTCAACCATAGACACTTGAATTGGCTTTTTCAATTCTTCCTTTGAGGGCGGTAGTAATTCCTCAAGAATCTCAGTTTCAACTGTTGAGGGAGCATTTTGACTTAGTGTCAGTGACAGTTCGATCAAAGGCTGTTTTTCTTCGGGCTGTTGGGGCTGTACTTTCTTCAAAGCTCCGGTTTTTGCCGCAGCGTACTCTTTTTCCAATGTTGGTGTAATTGTTAACCCCTTTTCTGGATAATTGGTACTGAGTATATCTGTACTAATAGGGAAATTGGTATTGCTGTCAGTATCGCCGTTACTATCGCTTGTACTGCTTAGAGTAGGTTTATCCCTATCGTAGTACTCTATATCACTTAAATTTATATTGTTTATGTGGTTGATTGCTTTTGTTTTGGCTTGTTGAATTACTTCCTTATCTCTCTCGTGGTCGTATGTTACCCCATATTCAGATTGCAGTTTATTCCAACTATAAAGCTTGTATACTTGATAACCAGCAATCTTGACATCACTGTGGATGTAGGTAAAGCCGAGTAGTTCATCTCCCCTCATCTTGGGTAATACCGCAATGTTGTTTTCCTCCAGTCTTTGGATAAAAGTAGAGATCGTGGGACTATCAATAATTGCTTCCCCTATCGCTGATCGAATAATTTCTTTACTTGTTGGGGTCTTGTGTTTACTGTTGATTGCCCTTATACTTTTCGAGCGGTTGGGACTGGTGGGAACAGTAATCTCATACTCTTGTTTTAACCTAGAGGCGACAGCTTCATTTGTTGTCGGTGTTACCTCCAGTCCCAACTGTGCTGCTATTCGTCTAGTTGAAACCTGGGAGTTGAAATAGTCGTAGGAATCATTAACTAAGCTACCATCTAACCGAATCCGGGAGGCGATTATGTGCAAGTGTTCGTGGTCGCGGTCGTGATGGCGCACTGCTACGAATTGACTGGTAGCGTGGGGTGCTTCGTCCTTGGGCAAATACCCCATGTCTCTAAGGAATTCCCTCGCCACATAACTGTACTGACTATCCGATAAATGCTCGTGATAATCAGGACGGTGTGCGATCGCAATAATAAGGTGGGCGCACTGTCGCTTAACTGCCTTGTTGGTATATTTGGTGTTGAGGAACTGTTCATTAAAGGAGTGTGGACTTGTTCCCATCATTCTAGCTGGTGGCAATATGCCCACTTCCATGTACGTGATGCTTGGTTATCGCAACGCCAGTGCCTTTATTGTTAGGGGTGGCACTCCCGCTAAAGGGATAACCAGCAATTTCGGTATGTCTTGGTTGGTGGATAATTTTGTTTCCAAGGCATCGGGACTAAGCCCTGACAATCCCAATATTGTTGAGGTGATGGTCGAAGCTGGTGCAAGCTGTGACTCCCAAGTACTACAAAAACTATCGCGCAAGCGCAAACGCGAGGAAATTCAACTCGATGGCGATCTGATGTCCAAGGCTTTATTGCTTGGCAGAGATGAGTATTGGCGTGCGATCGAGAGGTGGTTGCGCTCGAAAATGGATAAAGATATTGAAGAACTGGTATTTTGCGGAGGGACTGCCGATTATATTCGCCCAGAGATAGACACTTACGAACATAAAGAGGGAATTAAAGTATCTTGGCACGCTGATATTCTTATACCTGATGAGATATCTTCTGGTATGGGTAATCGAATGGCGGATGTCTACGCGCTGCACCAGCATATGATTATCCAGTTTGATAAGCTGACTGGTTATGCACGCTCTGAAGTCGTGGTTTCACCTAAATCTTCTGGAGCAAGTGTTGGTGAGAGTATAACCACAGACGACCCTTTTTCTAAATTTGATTTTACGCCTGTTTCCCGCCCCAATGTTTTTATAACAGTTAACGAAAAGGACAGTTGAGGCTATTTTGGATTCGGAATAGCCTCAACTTTTTGGGCTTTCTGCTTTAACCACTGTAAACTGGCTCATATATTCATTTTGGTCTTTGGTGATAATTCTGTAAATCGCTGTCTAATGACCAGATAAACACTTCACTCATTGGGAAGAGATTACAGAACTTATGAAATTCCTGAATGATGCTGAGATCGCCGAAACTGGTTCCTTCTTGCTTATATGGTGCTTTGTTTCTCCCAGCTAGATCCGGGAACTTGTCAATCCACTCCAATATCTCTGCCGTGTTCGGAAATGTAGTAGGTCTCCAGGGGGCTACGCCTGTGAATGCTTCTTTCACTTCTTTCACAAAACGTATCGCGGTTTTCCTTCGCATTGTTCCATCGCCGTTCTGGGCAATGTGGTTGCCTGTTTCAAGTATCGTGGCCATAGGCAACAAAAAAGTACAGCCAGCTTGAGCATAGGTCTGAAAATCTTCGAGGACTGATGCTCTCTGCTGATTATAATTGGGAACGTTGAGTAGTTCAAGGAATATACTGGTATCGAGCAGGCAGATACTACTCATTGTCGTATTCCAGCAAACGAGACAGCCATTCCACAGCTTGCTGTTTTCTATCTTCAGGTGTGTGGGGTGACTTGACAAACCGATCCACTACCCCAGCAGTTACCAGTTGACCAAGTGGTCCTTGGGATATCAGACCTGGAAATTCGTACATATCCCCAAGTTTTACAAGGCGGCTATCTCCTGACTCTGGATCTCGGAAACAAAACACGACATCACCTAGGGCAGCATCGGGCAAGGCATCCATTAGGGCTGGGTTATGGGTGGAAAGCAGCACCCGCAACTTACGCTGGAAAGCAATATCCCGGATGCTGGCGAGTAGATGCTTGGCGCGGCTGGGATGAACACCGTTATCAATTTCCTCGATAACCACCAGACTGCCAACCGGTGCCGATAGCATAGCAGCAGTTATAGCCAATACCCGCAATGTGCCATCAGATAATAATGCTGCCTCACAATAGCGACGGTTATTGCCAAAGGTTTCCGCTAGTCGCACCATAACTTCATCTCGTGGACCAAAAATGAAATCTAGCCCATCAATAGCCTGTTCGGGTAGACTTTGGATAAAGTTCAGAATTGCCTGTTGATTTTCAGCTTGGTTCTCCCACAAGCGAAATAAAACACTAGAAAGATTTGTCCCATCCTCAAGTAATTGCTTATCGGATTTGAAGCTGTATTCCCGCATTCTGGCGGGAACCGGATCTAAAAACAGGATGTTCTTTAAGACTTGTTGATATTCGCGGACAGTAGAAGGAATAATCTTTTGAGACTCGGGGTATTTTGCATCAAAACGACCCCGGCTATCTAATTGCACGAATATAGCCATTTGATCGCTGCACGTTACTCGTGGTTTGTTTTCTACCCCTGTAAAGTTGTTATATGTGACACCAACATCTGTAAGTGCTCCTTGAGATGGTTCATCTAGGTCATATAATGGGACAAGACTAGTCGAGTTAAGAGTTCGCTCACCACTGATGTGCAGTTCTCCGTCACGCACATTGAGGGTTATATCAAGTTGGTTCCACTCTGTTGAGTCCAAACGGCAACCGATGGTAAAACTTGATTGTCCCCGATGGCACAAATCATTGACTCGACCGCGTACAACACGCTCTGCACTATTGACAGCATATTGAATGCTGGAGAGTTTTTGTCCTTGTGCCAGCCATGATAGAAAGCGCAGACCTTCAAGAGCATTACTTTTACCTGCGGCGTTTGCACCTATTAGCACTGTCAGCGATCCAAGGGGTAATCGACTTGTACTGTAACTTTTGAAGTTGGCAAGGGTAAATTCTGTTAGCATGGCGCTCATTTTAGTCAATAATGCTTACAACTTATCTGGCATTTCCAAAAATCCCTCATTTCCTTTCTTCGTCTCAGAAGATATTGGGAAAGATTCGACAAGCTACAGGGGATGCTTGAAAGCAAAGATTTGCAGCAAAGCCAGCAGCCTGATCAACACGACAGAACATACCTACATTAACGCTCTTTCATCACTTTCGCTCGTAGAAAAATACAAACCCTTTATCCACAATCATATTTGACCGATCAGGCGTTGAATAGAGGTTTCCCACGTTTACGTAGACGCGCAGCGGCTTTAATTAGGCATCGCCAACTCTCACACCAAATCCAATACTGCGTAGGTTTTGCTAAAAACTCAAATTTAGAGTAGGTTGGGTCGCCAGCGCTGCAAGAGGGAAACCCTCGCAAACGTGAGTTCGATTAAGGAAAATTTGCCCTCACCCCAACCCCTCTCCCTGTGGGAGAGGGGCTGAAAACTCTTATTCCTTCGTTGCTCCTCCCTCGCCCTCTGTCCGAGGGAGGCTGGGAGGGTGAGGGCTGTCGAACTGAGGTCTCGCAAGGCGCGACTGGCGTTTTTTGAACGAAACCCAACATTATCTGGAGAACCTTCCTCATTTTTTCATCTCCCTCATCTGTCCCATCTCCCTAAAATTGTGTTACAGTATAGAAAAGCAAGGCAGTTAGAGGGTTTCAGCCACTTTTGGGTGACAAGTGGGGGTTAAGTGTACCCCAAAGTCTTTCTAAAATTTCCTCAAAAAATAACCCCCACATGGGGTACACATGGGAGCCACTTAGGGTATATTTAATGAATCGAGGTATTGTACCCCACCTGACCGCCCCTTCTGGGAAGTCAAAAGTCAAAAGTCAAAAGTCAAAAATAAAAATTATTTAATAATTCTTACTTTTGACTTCTGAATGTGTACCTTGAGAATTGGAGCGAAGCGACTTATGGGGTTCTTACTTTTGACTTTTGACTTTTGACTTTTGAATTGAAGCGAAGCGACTGGTTCCCATGAGTTCTAAAAGTATTCATCCCAATCAAAAGATTTTCTGTGCCGGGTTCGACAATGGTTATGGTAGCGTCAAGCTGTTCGTTGATGGGTTTGATGTGATCCGAATCCCCAGCTACATCTCAAAAGAAGAGATGGAGGATGTACCTGGTAGAGTAGTTTTCAATGGTAATGCCTACACTGTTGGTGAGTCGGCATTCCGTACCGGATACTACTTTGAGCGCAACACAGACAGTAATATCAACAAAATCAACAACGCGCTCATTACTTTATTGGGTGCGTTAGCCCATTTACCACATCGTAAAGTTTGGCACTTAAAAGTAGTTGTCAGCTTACATGACGTTGGTTTAGCACCAGACTTGTGTCAAGTACTTAATGGGGAATATAAACCTTTATTAGCTGGCAAGCCATCTGATGTTAAAGTAGAAGTCCTCAAAGTTGTACCTGAAGGTATGGGTGCTCTGTTTGGACAACAACTTCCTAAAAAGTTAACCGTGCTAGATTTTGGGAATGGTACAACGCTCTATTCTCGTTACAACCTAGGTAAAAGAGAAGTACACACCCCATACGCATTTGGTGTGGAAGTGCTCATCGGTGAGATTGCCAAGAAGATGAAGCATCTTAACGGTGGTAAGCTTGGTGATTTATCAAAAATTCGCTTTTGTCTGGAAATGGGACATACCAAATACAGCCGTGACATTGATATTAAAGATGTTTACACCACCTGTCTTAAAGATTGGTATGAAGGGTATCTCAAAAAGCCTGTCAATCTTGCTCTGGATGCTAAACACCAAGGCGATGAAATTTGGGCGATCGGTGGTGGGTGCTTGCTTCCTGGCTTTAAGAAACTCTTAGAAAAAAACAACTTTCAAATTCTCGATAATCCTGTGGAGGCTAATTCTTCAGGACTGTTGCAAATGGCTAAAACCCTGAATAGCACTACCAATGTCAGCTTCGAGCAACTTGGGGTGTAGCATGGTTTCGCAACCAGATAAAATCCCAGAAAAAATCCGGATTAAGGATAGCTACCGTGAGCGGATCTTTGCCGAATCACAAGAATTAGGTAAAAACTACCTGGAAACACTTTACTTTATTATTGATTGCTACTTTGCTTTCAAACATGGTGCATTTCCCATGCAGTCTGCGGTCAAGATAAAACCCCAACCCCAACAGAACCGGACATTAGCTCATGAACAGAAGCCTCCATCTACAAACGTACCGATTGAAGTTGATAGCGATGAAGGTATTACACTTGATTGGGATTTATGAGTATTGGTTAGCAGGAAAGGCAGAGGGCAGAGGGCAGAAGGCAGAAGGGATTTATCCCTTCTCATGAATGTCCGAACCAAATGTGCGACCAAAGGGAGCCAAGGGTTTAAGCCCCCCACCAAAATCTCCGATTTGGTGGCTCGCAATCAGTGTGGGCTTCAGACCCACACTGCATTGCATCCTTCTGCCCTCTGCCTTCTGCCTTCTGCCTTCTTCACTGCCGCAACGCCTCAATTCTTAACAATGTCTTCAAGTTGACTCAGCAACTGCTCTAGTTGCTGAGTTTTGTTTGGGTCATTCCAAAGCTGCTGGTTTTTCTTTGCCATCTGGACTGTCAAAGTCAAGCGTTGCTTGAGGCTTACAGGTTTGGAGGGTGCTTTTGTAGTCTCATTCAATGCTTTAACTCGTTCCTTGATAACGCTTAGGCTAAGAGAATGGCTTATTGATTCTTCTAAGAGGTTTTGTCGGGCATCTTCGTCTTTAACACTGGCAATTAAAATGCCTTTAGTGTAATGAATTTGACCCTGACGAATAGCATTCAAGATATCTACCGGTTTTTTGAGCAGAGGAAGTCGAGTGGCGACGAACGATTGCCAAGTGATGCGCCCGAAGGAATCAAATATCTGTTGAACTTGTTCAGCTTCTTGACTAACCAAAACGTTTTGGTTAGTGGTTCCTTTCGTAGCGTTATTCATCCGATAGAGAAAACTGACAACTTCTTCCGTGTCATATCCCAGTTGAATAGACAGCCACCGCAGGGTATTATCTAACTCCTCTAAAGCACTGAAATCTCGGCGATTTGTATTTTCCGAAATGGCAGCATGGAAAGCGGTATGGTCATCCCAATCAAAAATCTTGACGGGAACAGTATCCAGTCCCACAATTGCTGCGGCTTTTAAGCGACGAAGTCCTGCTACCAGTTCATATTTCCCTGACTGACTGGGGTGGGGGCGAACCCACAAAGGAGAACGAATGCCGTTGGGCTTGATATCATTGAGCGCCCATTTTTGTAGCTCTTCTGGATCATAATAATGTCTGACTGGCTTGCCGTCTGGAACAAATGTAAATGTGCAAACAATCGAGGTGCATTTAATCAGTTGTTCTTTCAAGACTGCTGCTGCTTGGATAATTTTCTCAGTAGTCCTTTGCCCAAAGACGAAGCTCAGTTCTTCGTTACTGGAAATGGCATCTTTGAGTTGTCTTCGATTACTCATGATTCAGATTCAAATAATTTCAAAGCTTCTGTAAAAATTTTGGTATAAGCACTTGCAGCAGCTTTGGAAGCAACTCCATTCATGCGAAAGACGGTACTACCTTGTCCTGGTGCATCTTTGATGCATTGACGTTCAGGGAGGGTGGTATTCAGCAACGGGATGAAACAACTTTGCAAAGCTTCTCTTGCTTCTCGCAGTAAAATAGTGTTGTCTTTAACTGCATTGAGATAAATAGCTGCAATAGGGGCACCTCCCCGGATCTCCTTTGCCTGACGCACGAACTGTACAATTTTACCTGTACTCGCTAAGTCGATCATGGAGTCTCGACAAGGGATGAGTACTAGATTGGAGCGGATTAAAATTGCTTTGGTGACTTCCGATGCATTTCCAGGTCCATCCACCACCACGACATCGTACTCCGATGCCAATAAAGGAAGTTCATCAAACAAAAGCTCTGGATCGCTGATCACCTTGTAAACTAGCCCCAAATCTTTCACCCAACTAGATGAACTTTGTTGACCATCCGCGTCAACTAAGATAGTAGAACGCCCTTGGTGAGTAAACCAATCAGCCGCATGAACAGCTCCTGTTGATTTACCTGCCCCTCCTTTCTGGTTAGCGAATGCTAAAATGAGCGGAAGTTTCCAAGGTACAGCAGATTTCGTAGACTTAGATTTTGGCATAGGGAACCTAACCAAAACAGATGGTTTGATGATACCATTGAATTGGCAAACTTTTACAATACTCTAGAAAGAAAGAGGTTGTGGGTTAAAACCTAGACACTCATTGACCTGAGTTCGACGTAAGCCCCTAACAGGCGCAAAGAGCACCTGTTAAGCATGAAAGAAACACATTCAGCAACAAAGGTAGGTAGTGGTGTGGTGGGTTTATACCCGAATGGCACTAAGTTAAGATACAGCCCTTGCCCTGACTGGTTCCCAGCCTGGAGGCTGGGAACCCATTCTGGGAGGCTCCGCCTCCAGTGGCTTGACGAGAGGCAGAGCCTCTCGGAATACATTCCCAGTCTTACTCCCTTCCCGCTAGAAGATTACCAAAAATGTTTTATAAAAAATACAAAAATATTACAATTAAGTTGTCTCGTTTTTACAATTAATTAAAACGAGGTGAATGTATACTTGTTTAATAAAATTTCTTAATAAAGAACTACGATTCTAGTCTAAAATGATATAATTTTGTTCGACAAATGCTCAGAATTATTAATTCTGATATACAATTAGCCAACCAAAAATGCAAAAAATGTACTGTTCCCCAACACGACAAAGGCGATGTCGCTCTGCGCTTGAAGACAGGCGATCGCGCTCACAATCTTATAGATTACTTCCAGAATGAATTTAGTAGAATGAGTATTGAACACCCAAAATTTATAAACTATAAATTAAGTTGAAACAACTTGAGAGAAAATGTGTTGAATGATGTTTTGAATTTGTTGTGGTGTCTGAAGATGAAAATGCTGAAAATAGTTTTCTAATTTCTCTCGTACTTGTTGAATGTTTGCGCCTAGCGGCAGATGATGTAAAAGTTGGAGTCTCACCAGATGAATGATATATTCTGCTAAATTGAAATCTGGAGAATAGGCAGGAGTATGTATAAACTCTACGGTAATTCTGTCATGAATTTTTAAATTTATCAGATGAAATTGTAGTTGAGTTTTCATTTTTTGTTTATGGGTAGAATTATTATCCAAAATTACACTTAGCTTTTTTACTCCCTGTTTAACACAGTCGCTTGCAAGTAAAGCAAAGTAATTAGATACATCTTCGGTTTTTGATTTTTCTGTTAATTTTAAATATTCTTCGCCTGTTACAGCATCTACTGCAATCATTCCATTTAATTTATTCCTACGTCCTTTTTCGTTGCTTGGAACCTGAGGACGTGTATTTTTTTCTGCCCACCCATAAAATATACTTGGACGGTCATACACTGCAAATTCGTCAAAAAATACTATTTTTTCTTTTTCTTGTTTCAATTCTAGTTTTTTTTTTAAAGTTGACACGAATATCTTTTGTTGCTCTTCATCTGCATTATCATAGTCTCGATGTGCTTTTTGATATGATAACTTCAATTCATCTAATATTTCATATATTCGTGTTGTTTTTAACTGAATCCCCCAACGGGACTCTATCACACTACTAATAATTTTACCTGTCCATATATTTCTATCTATGCCATAGTCTGTCGGTCTTTCTTCTAATAACATTCGTTTTAGCTCTAACCGTTGTTCCCAACTTAATCTAGACGGTACTTGATGAGTAATCCCTTTCACTAATTCATCCAATCCACCGGAGAAAAATTTCTCTATCCAAGTTGATAATGTTTTGTAACTACAACCTATAATTTCTGAAACCTCTGTTCTATTTTTACCCTCACACAGATATTTAATCGCTAATAATCTTTTTCTTACATAATCTTTTTGGTACTTGTAGTATAACTTTTGCCACAAGTCTAAGTCTAGTTGACGAGTCTCTAGCTGGAATGTTCGGTTTATTACATATTCACCCATCATCTTCCCTCGCTACCTCTTGTAACACTTTCTTCTTACATTATAGGTAATCTTCCAGCAGAAAGAGAGCAATTTCTCCCATATATTACAATACTACATAAAGGAAATGTTTGGCTATTGCTATGCCAATTATTGGCTACACAAGAGATTTCATGGTGTAGGGAAAATAAATTTTAAAATGAAATTATGCTCTAAGTATTTTACTAAAAAGTCTTATTTTATAAGTAAAGTTTCCGAAAAATAGTTGTGAATTTATTACATTACTTTTAGTTTAAGTCTAGTTTTTACGCACAAGCGTAAACGTAACTAAAACGTTTTTAAATGAATGTTTTTACGAAGTAAAAACATCCTTGTTCCCCGTTCCCTTCTTAAATAAACTTACACCAATAACAAATTCTTTAAAAAATTCTTGTCGTAAAGTTTTGTTTTCGTTCACGATCGCCCCCGTGGTCGGGCGCGTATTTTCGCTTCGGTCTTCTGGATGGGTAAAGGTTGCCCAGAAGGAAGCACTTATTTGACCCAACCCCCACCAGTGATTGGTGCAACTGGGGAAGATTAGGCGGCTTTTCGGAGTGCAGGCGTGCGGGCTACGACAATCTAGATTTCTAATACTAGGTTTTGGTAGCCCGTACCAGGCATCGCCTAATAAGCGCGTAGCGTTCCCCAGTTGCGTCACTTACCCGAATGTACGGATACAAAGTTTTTACTACACGTCCAAGTCTAACTGGCGATCGCATAGTTGAAATGTTCGGTTTGTTGCATATTCACCCGCAATGCTACCCTCGTCACACTTATGTAATCTTTCTCCTACATTATAGGTAATCTTCTAGCGGGAAGGGAGTAAGACTGGGAACGAGGCTACACAACACATTCAGCCACAAAGGTAGGTAGTGGTGTGGTGGGTTTATACCCTCCTAGCGTCCACGATCCTAATTTTGTTTTTGGTAAGTGCAGAGGAACTCTTAGGCTCTACGTTTACAGTCCGGTGAACAGGGTACACAGTCCGGTCAACAGTTCGGTTTACAGGGTCAACAGTCCGGGATAGATTGATGAACAGTTCCGTTTACATCGGTGAACAGTCCGGTGAACAGTTCCGTTTACATCGGTGAGATGAGAGAGCAAAACGCATTATACCTGCCTTGGGTGAAAAAAAGATTTTCGTTTTTTGAGCAGAGGAAGTCGAGTGGCGACGAAGGATTGCCAAGTGATGCGCCCGAAGGAATCAAATATCTGTTGAACTTGAAGAGCCTCTTGGCTAACCAAAACGTTTTGGTTAGTAACGTAAGTTTTCGGCAAACCCTCTATGAGTACCTGAAGAAAATTCAGGAATTAACCTGAAGCCCCGACGAATTTAGTCGGGGTACTTCACCTAGAATGGGGGTGATTGATCTAAGTCTTCACCCGTTGAAGTAATCTTATCTTCAAGCAATTCCTTAGCAAATTCGGGGGTTTCGGATGAATGAGGGTTGCTAGTAGTCTGGACTAGTTCGCTGATTGGTTCTTCTGATACAAAGTTTCTGATTACAAGCGTGGCAATCTTTTCCTTGTAGTTTTCTCTTATATCAACCTGCTGGTCAATAAACCCTTCCGCCGTACCGTGTACACCTACCCCTTTTTCGTTGATGATGACGGCGGGTGTGCCCTTGGAACGGTAGGGTATTTCATCAGCGACAACTCCCTCTCTCCCCCTGTAGTAGAATTCGGCAATTCCGAACGCAATCAAACTTCCTTCTTTGTCATGGGTTTGATTTACAGATTTGATTCGTACAGTACTAGTAGCATTAATCATGTTCGTGTGGTTTGTAAATTTAGTAGGTGGTTTTTCGCCTACGACGAATACTGTGTAGACGAAAAGTGCTTTTCTAGAAATTGGCGTTAGCGATCAGCAATGCTTGTGCCCCTTGGGCGATCGCCATACCGTTTGGTGTAGAGGTAGATGTAGATTCTTCTCTACGGGGTGAACCCAACAACTCAATGGCGTTGATGGTAATTACGGGTTTTTGTCGCATAGTGCCAGAATTTTTATCTGCCCAGCGATCAAACCCAAACTCACCTGTTATCGCAACCTGAGTTCCTTTACGAACGTAGTTACCGATAACTTCTGCTTGATTACCCCATGCTACAAGGTCAAACCAAAGGGCTTGTTCGCTTCTATAGGGTGGTCTGACAGCGATGCTAATACTAGCTTTAACCGCACCTGACTCAAAGTACTTTAGCTCTGGGTCTTGTCCGCATCTGCCAACTAGCATGGTCTTGTTAATATAGTTCATAACGCAAGAATTGATTGACTTTTTTTCTGACTGCGTTAGCAAAAGTTCTTTCAGGATTTATCACTTCGACGAGTTGTTTTTTACTCCACACTCATAGGTGGTTTTTCTTCATCCTTGTTTTTCCTAAAATCGTGGTTTTTACCAAGGGATCGAAAGTTACCCTGTGCTATGGTGGTATGGCTATAAGTGCTATTTATGCGACAAATATACTTAAATATTTATGTCTGAATATCTTCTCCTGAAGCGAGTAAATATTTGTAAGCTGATTCTTCTGGCTTTGATGTGGATACAATCTGATGAGGATAGCCAAAGCCAACTTGCTCCTGACTATTCATCTCCCTTACAGGTAGAAAATCTAACCTGGCTAGGAGAAACATATGTAGGAGAGGATGTTGAGCATTTTTGTGATGTTTCCAACACCGTTAGGATAGGCGTGTGGGGAGAGATTTTAGAACAGAAGTTGGTAGACCTGATTGCTGATTTACCGACTTGTTTGCATGATGCGTCATGGTATGCGCTGCTGGCAATTACTATGATGCTGGTAGATAAAGAACTAGACCGGGTGTACGTACATCAACAAGATGAGTGTTTTGCACGGGCGATCGCGCTTGAGAGTTTGGCAGAATTGAGTGATTCTTATTTAGCCAAAGGTCATCCTTATTTAGATTTTCCTTTATCGTTAGAAGAAGCTAAATCTCTACTACCAGTTGATAGAAAGCAAGAGTTAGAAGTCGAGCTAGAAAAATTTATTATTAACACTTATAAAGATGATTTTGAACATGATTTTGAAGATGATGCACCGCATATTAGTCAATTTCCAAGAGACTATTTGAAAGAGATTCTAAAAGACTTTTTTGCTAATTCTGACTGGCGAGGCGATATTAACCAAGAGGCAGTTGCACAACTGCAAGAAAAGTACGGACCGAAATATTCTCAAGCTGCATATTCGGTTCAAACTGAGGGTTATGAACGTTGGGGTTATACCCTTGTTTTTCTCAAGCAGTTTATAGGTCTAGATTCTAGTTTTATAGAAAGTAAGAGTGATTTATTTGTTGAAGATGAATCTCAGGAGACTGATTTACCTGAATACTTTCGTATTAAGTCCCATCTTGCGCGTTGGCAAGACCGAAAGGTTGTTCTACCCCAGTTGGTACAGACCTTGGTTTACTTTTTACTAGTAGGAGAAAATTATCATCCCAGTCATATGTCAGATTTAATGCGTATCCCAGCTTCTTCGCGGGTGATATCTAGTTTGCAAGCTTGTTTGGGTGTAGCTGCTTATAGGAGTGGTTATTATATGGCTGCAACTAAAATTCCTGAATCAGAAGTCGGTCGAAACTGGCTCTTAGATAAAGCTTTCCCTAACCTGCGTGATTTTTACCAGTGTGGTCAGTTAGCAGGAAAGGATATTAAGATTGGGTTGTAAATTTTATTTTTTATTGCGAGTGAATCACCCCGGCGCTTCGGAGTTGCGTTAAGAACGCATTTGGCAGAAACTCCTCTAAATGTTCCACTCGCTGCACTACCGCTTTACTGAAACACAATAGCTCAAGCTACAATGAGACGAAACTCCAAACTACCACCAAGGTGTTAATACCTGTAAGATGGACATTCAAAGGGTTTTACGTGACCGACGAATTATTCACTCCGATCCAGAGATTATGAGTGGAACTCCAGTCTTTGTTGGAACACGAGTTCCATTGCAAACCTTTTTTGACTACCTCGAAGGTGAAGCAGGCTTAGCCGAATTTCTAGAAGATTTCCCACACTTGCAGGCTCAGGTATTGCTAGTTTTGGAAGTGATTGCAAAAGCAATGCTGGATCAGGAGCGAACCGCCCGTGCTCCCAAATGTTTGATGAAAATTTGTTGAGCAAGAAACTAAAAAAGCCACTTGTGGATGCAGGACACTTGGTGAAAAATGTGGAGGAGATGGGTTGGCGCGGTGTAAAAGACCGAGAACTTTTAGCTCTAGCAGAGGCACATCCCTTTGATGTGTTTATTACAGCGGATAAGAACTTGCCATACCAACAAAATTTGCGTGGTCTTACGTTACAAGTTGTAGTGCTGGATGCCTTGAGTACGCGCCCGGATTACCTGCTACCATTAATTACTCAAATTAACGGTTTGCTACAATCTTTAGCTCCTGGCTCCGTTACTTTGATTAACGATGCAGGAGTTGTAACGCCTTTCAACCCAGGTAGCGGATAGTGATGCACTAATTCATGGAAATTCTCCCCCTTACCCTATCGCCCTTCATATGAAGAATTTTCTTAGCATAGCAATCCTATTTGAATTCCAAACTGATCAGAAACCCGGTTTCGCACTTATTTACCGGGTTTCTCCGTGTTCGCGAATCATTTACTCATATCTTGCACCTGACAAAAAGAATCCGTATTAACCGAAAACAAGAGAATAAAAGTAACATCTAAAAATTGAACTTCTAATTTAGATACTTGTATATAAAACCACATTCTTTAATAGAATATCTACGCAGGACATATATGAAAAGGGAAATATTGTCATCTGCAGAGAGATATTTGTATTTTTTCGGAAACAATGAGAGAAAAGGGCGTATAAAACATACATCAGCAAGAAATATGGAAATCATTCTTGCCCACGCCCATACTCTAATGTACACCCTTTTGGCATTGATGCCTAGTCATTATCAACGAGATAACTTGGAAGCAATGCTAGGACTCTTTCTAGCCGCAGATGGAAAGCCTTTACCACATTACAGTAAAGCCAAATCTGAAAGTGCATTAAGTCGATTTTTAAATATCCATCCTTGGTCTACTCGTAAGCTTATTTATCATGTCCGTGAGCAAGCTCTTGAGCAAATTAACAGTTATTGTCCATTGGGACGAAAAGCATTTTTGCAAGTGATAATTGACCTCACAACATTAGAGAAATGTGGTAAATTTAAAGGTCTTGATAATTTAATAAGTGCCTATAATGGCAAACGAGGTTTACATATAGTAGTCTTATATTTGGTAATTGGAAAATGGCGCATTCCCTGGAATTTTCGTGTCTGGAGAGGCAAGGGTACAGCCAGTCCAGCCCAAATGGCATTACGAATGGTGCGGAATTTACCAAAAAAATTGACCCAAAAATTTCAGGTGAAAATTCTAGCTGATACAGCTTTTGGTACTAAGGATTTTATCAACGGTATTCGTAAACTCAAATATCATGCTGTTATTGGTATTGGTTGTAATCGCAAGTTGGTTAATGGTTGTCCTGTTAAACTTTTGCACCGCCGAGGACAACAAGTTCAACTCGTTGGGTTAGATTTCCCTGTTACCATTTCTTGGTATTATTTCAAACGCGATAATGGTCAGTTTGTCAAAAGATATATTATCTCTACACAACCCCTTAAAGCTAGCACTATTTCGTGGTGGGGCAAACACCGTTGGCACTCTCGTTGGTTGGTTTAAAACTGCTAAACATCGCTTTGGTTTAGACAAATTTGGGCAAGGCACTCTTTTAGGGGTTTATCGTTGGTTAATCTTGTCTATGACCGCCTATTTATTAGCATACTGGGCATATCTTTCATCTTCTTTAACTGATTCTTTGGACTGGGGTAAAGCTGCTTTT
>JADQBA010000417.1 GCA_016903675.1 Stigonema ocellatum SAG 48.90 = DSM 106950
TTGAATTCCTCGGTCGTATCGACCACCAAGTGAAGATTCGCGGCTTCCGCATCGAACTCGGAGAAATTGAAGCAGTCCTCAACACCCATCCCCAAATACGACAAGCTGTAGTTATTGCCACAGAGGAAGTCAGTGGGAACACACGCCTAGTAGGCTATGTAGTTCCGTCCGATGAATCACTCACTACCAACCAACTGCGTGAATTCCTCAAGAGTAAGCTACCAGAATACATGGTGCCTGCTGCCTTTGTGACTTTAGACACCCTACCGTTAACACCCAACGGCAAAATCGACTTTAAAGCACTACCAACACCTGATGGTGTTTCGCGAGAACATGAATACGTGACACCACGTACGCCAAGTGAAGAAATCATCGCCAACACCTTCGCAGCGGTTCTAGGTATGCAAAATGTAGGCATCCACGACAACTTCTTTACCAATGGTGGACATTCCCTACTAGCAACTCAATTAATTTCCCGACTAAGAGTTGCCTTTGCCGTAGAAATACCCATTCGGGCAGTCTTTGAATCCCCGACAGTGACTCAATTAGACCAAACTATCACCCAGTTACGTACTTTTGAGCCTGGATTAACTCTTCCTCCCATTCAACCAATCGAGGGAGACACAGAATTTTTACCCCTATCTTGGGCACAACAGCGACTGTGGTTCCTCAATCAACTGGACTCGGAGACTGCCACTTATAATATACCAGCAGCAGTTCGCATCGCTGGTAACTTAGATATCAACGCCTTGCAACAAGCATTATCAGAAATAGTCCGCCGCCATTCCATACTACGCACTAGCTTCCCGACTGTGAATGGCATACCAGTACAGGTCATTCACCCAGACGCCACAATGAACATCAATGTGGTGGATTTACAGCAATTATCCGTAACAGAACGTGAAACTGTCCTACACCAACAAATAGAACTTGAAGCAATTACCCCGTTTGACTTAGAAATAGTACCATTAATCAGGTGTAGTGTGTTGCACATCTGTGCTACAGAGTATGTGTTATTACTGACAATGCACCACATTGTTTCTGATGGTTGGTCAATTGGGGTATTCATCTCTGAACTATCTACTTTATATCAAGCAGCTTGCAACGGAAAGCCATCTCCCTTACCAGAATTACCGATCCAGTATGCAGACTTTGCAGTGTGGCAAAGACAATGGTTGAGTGGGGTAGTTCTAGACACTCAACTCAATTACTGGCGCACTCAATTGTATGGTGTTCCAGAATTATTACAATTACCCACTGACCGCCCTCGTCCTGTGGTGCAAACTTACCGGGGTAGGACTCAAAGTTTTACAGTAGTTGGGGATTTAAAACAGAAGTTGCAAACTCTGTCTCGAGAATCGGGTACTACGTTATTTATGA
>JADQBA010000110.1 GCA_016903675.1 Stigonema ocellatum SAG 48.90 = DSM 106950
GAATTTGAACAGCATAAGTAATCGGCAATTTTGCTTTCTCGATTAAACCACATTGGATGTGGTCTACAACTTGGGGAATAGAAGTGATTTCCTGCCGACTGTAGCTAAGAGATAAATCATGGAAAATATCACTCATAACTCGCCAGAACTGACCCAAAGCACTGTAGTAAGCAAGTTGGCGAATCTGTTCGGGGAAAAAAGCGCCAAACAGATAATCTAATCCCTTGAATAACAGATTGCCTTGAAATTTCTCCCTAATGACTTTTTGGGTGATTTGCACAAATTCTGGGGAGTTTAAGTAGATATCAAGACCTTCTGCCCCATGCCACAGCATTGTTTTCATGCAGTATTCTGCATATTCAAAATTCAGGCGATCGTGCCATCCATACTTGAGTAACCTCACAGGTGTGACTTCGCCATTGAAATATTTGAAAACTGGAAATGGCTCTAAAAAAGCATTTTCAGCGATGTAGAGCAGATTCTGTGAGTAAGCATCTAAGACCACGGCATAGCTGTGCAATATTCCCACGACTTCCACCAGATTCTCCTTTGAATCAGGTAGAAGGGTGTCTCCTGCTTCCAAGCGGTGGATGTACTCACTCAGGGGATGGGTTGATGGTTGAAGTTTTGAAACCGTAGTAATCATTATCAATTCTCCTATAATATTGGTCTGTGCAAATTCGTCAGCATCAAGTGCTACTGAACTATCCTCAAGATGTGAATGGTTTACGATTGCGCTCTATTAATTCATCCCACTCCACAATGAGAGTGGTACCCATTTGTTCTTGCTGTTTTGCCCAGGTCGATAACAAGTCAAGGCAAGAGTGGTCTATGTAAGCCAGCTTTTCCAAGTGGATATGCAATTCAGTGTTAGGCGGCACTCGTTCGAGAGTGTTCGCTAATTTTGGTAGCCGTACAAATGTTGCTGTTCCGTGAAGATAAATGTCCATTCGTCGATTGTTTTCATCTTTCACAACATGGATATTCAGGGCGGACAGTTTATAAATCATTTTCATGGCTGTGAGCGCCATACCAATCAGCACACCTGTCAGTAGGTCCACGGCGACAATCCCGATGAATGTGGCAAAGAATATCACTAGAGGAAGGCGTCCGTACTTCTTAAGTTGACGGATGTGTTCTACTTCTATGAGTTTGTAGCCAGTGATAACGAGAACTGCTGCGAGGCTAGATGTGGGAATCATTCTCAGCAATGTTGGTGCACAAATCACTAAAATTAGCAACCATAGACCGTGAAGCATCGCAGATAATCTTGTTTTAGCGCCTGCTTCCACGTTGACAGAACTGCGGACAATCACTCCTGTCATGGGTAAAGCGCCAAGGAACCCGCATATCATATTGCCCAAGCCTTGCGCCGCTAATTCCTGGTTAAAGTTGGTTCTACGTCCGTTATGTAGTCGATCCACTGCTACAGCTGAAAGCAAACTTTCTGTACTGGCAATGAATGCGATCGCCATGGCTTCGAGCAATATTGATGGCTGAAAGAGGCGTGGTAAGGTGGCAAATGTTGGTAGTTGAATTGCTTCTGTTAAATTTTGAGGTACATCAACGTAGTGAATCGGTAAACGGTATACGGTGGCAATAGTAGTGGCAATGACAACACTTACGAGCGCACTGGGTACAAGCTTTAAACTGGGCGGCTTCAACTTATCCCAGAGGACGAGAGTGATAATAGTGGTCACACCTATCAGTCCTGCGAGATAATGAACGCTACCCGAAACAGGGAATAAAGCTTTTTCCAGAACAGTGGGGATGGCAATTAAATTCTCGATGGGGTGTGGACGCGGTTTGTCATCGAACATGACGTGAAACTGAGAAGCAAAGATTAATACCCCAATACCTGCCAGCATCCCGTAAATGACAGCCGGGGACATGGCACGAAATAACTGACCTAGTTTGAATTTGCCTGCGAGCAATTGGATAAGACCAGCCAGCAGCAAAATGGGACCAATCATTTCAATGCCATTTTTTTGGACTGTTTCTGAAACAATCACAGCTAACCCAGCAGCAGGACCGCTGACTAGCAAGGGAGACCCAGAAACAGCAGCAACCATTCCACCTACTATTCCTGTCACTATGCCACGAGCTGGAGGGAGTCCTGAAGCGATCGCAATCCCCAGACAAAGCGGAAGGGCGACAAGAAATACCACAAATGATGCTGGTATTTCAGTGACAAACGACGGTTTCTTTTTGATGCCTATCAAGTTTCTCATCTACTGATTTATTATTTCTTAATTATTATTGATTATATGTAAACTTATATAAGATATTGGTGAATAAAACATGAGAAAGTTTTCATAATAAAAGATTTACAATGCTGTGGCAGTCCTAAATGATTCACGAACGCACCAAAAACCCGGTTTTTTTTAGAAACCGGGTTTGGTGAATAGGATTGCTAGAAAAAATGGGAATGGTGTGCCTGTTGCAAGAATTGCATTTGTGGAGAGAGCAAAAAGCAACCGTATATAATATTACTCTTCTACTCCAACCAAAACCTTCCTAGAGTAATACTCAGTCTTTGCATACACACTGAGAATGCTCTCACCTACTTCAAAAAACGTCCCTTCTTGTTCATCGCAAGAAAACTGCAAATTTGGGTATTTTGTAGCAAGTTCTACAAAAGTGGCAGCTTTTGCTTTCATGTCATCTGGCAAAAGTCCCGTAGAACCGATGTAGAAAACCAAAGGACGAATATTATCTCGATAAATTCCTTCTACATACTCCTCTAACTTGCTATTCGCCGCCGTCAGAACTGTCACCATTTCCTCTTTGCTGACAGCTTTACCATTCCACTTATTTTGCAACACCCATAGCAGATTTTCAGCCCCAACTTTTGTAAGAATACCCTCAACTATCCCATTATTCTCCAGTCCGAAAAAGTCATCAAAAATCCGTTTCATTAAGTCATCGACTTTCGTTATTTTTGTCCGCGATGACAGTTGCTTATGCCTAAAGGCAATGTGAGGAGCTAAAGCTATATCAAAGGTGAGAGGTGTGAAAATCTCCCCAGTTTCTGTATCGTAAGCCTGATACATCCTATCAAGGAATTTGTTTGCTGAATAGAACTTGCTAAGGTTGAGAATATCTTTGCTGCCAATGTCGATTTTATAGCTAACTCGAGAATCGAGAGTGCCGTTAGCTAAAGCTTCTTGGATGTCGGTGTATTCGTTGGTCGTGGGGAAGTTTAGATAAAGACTCTTGGATAGATAATGCTTTTTCAACTCTTCTAATTGTTCTGGCAAAAAGACATCTGACTCTTCTTTCAAGTGAGCAGAAATAATGCTAGAAAGAACCTTAATTTCTGCTATTTGAGAGAATAAACCATCAATGCTATTATACTGTTCATCAAAAGACACAAGGGGTAACTTTTCTAGTTTGATGGTGTAATCCGTGCGGAAGTCAAATTCCTGTACAGGAGAGCCATCTTTTTCCAGTACGCCTTTTTCCTTGAGCAAGTCAAAGGCTTTTTTATTGCTGATTTTCACTTGCAGTGACTTGACATTGACTTCGCCGTCACTGACCATGGTGTAATTATTAAAGGTAGCGAGGTCATTGACTAGCAAACCAGCAACCTCAATAATTGGGGTTTTGTCTTCAGCCTTGACAAGTCTGACTTTGCGAGTAATGAGCATATTGATAGTGGCAGTGTTGCGATTAATTTCAAACGAACCCATGCCAACATACTCACCTTTATCTATATATTCCGTCGTCAGAAAAGGTTTGACAAGGTTGCCATTTTCATCCCTGGAACCTTTAACTCTCTTGATTCCTTGTCGTTGATAATTGTCCTGCAAGTGCTTGAGGTTAATGATTATGCTGTGGCGATGTTCTTCAAAGATTTTGAAGATTTCCAACAGAGAAATTCTCTCGTTTACTTTAACCCTATCTAAGATTTCATGCTCTTGTAAGATGTTAGGATAAAAGAGTGCAATGTCAATGTCTTGTGCCAAGTCAGCGACTTCTATATTTGTGAGTGCTTTGGCGTGTTTTTCGGTTAAAGTAGCGTCAAAAGTGCTGGCGATCGCATACTTGGCAGTATTCAAATGACCCTCCGACAAATTTGCTTTTGCAAAGGCATACACAGACTCATGATTCTGCGTCACAGGCACATCTAATTGCTCATAAGCCAATGAGGTGATTTGCTTATATTTATAGATGATTACCTCATCCTCTGGCTTCAGTCCACAAATTTTCAACGTCCCTGCTGTACCATTAATCTTCTTGGCACTTCTGGAAAATAAAACCTGATAAGTGTAATCAGCGGCTAGGGGTTCTTCTATGGCTGGCGCTACTGAACCACCTAAAAGTTTTGCAGTGCTATAAATGGCGTCATAAACCTGTTTCACTTCCCCTGCTTTAATGCATAAACCTGAAGCCGTGTTAGCAATTTTAGAAAGCAGTTTAAAGTCACAAGCATTGGAATAGGCGATGGTGTTGACAAAAACATCCATACTTTTGAGTTCTTCGCATACCGCCTCTAGGGCTTTGGCTTCGGCGCTGGGGCTGCTATCATTGGCATAGCCATCGCTGTGCAAAGTTATGGCAGTAAGTTCTCCCTGTTTAATCAAAGATTTCGCCATGTGCATTGCTTGAGATATGCAGGTTGAACAGGTAGCGCGAATTCTTTTGATTTCTTCCAAGTAGGGAGAATTTTGTTTCATGACGAATTGAATGGGGATTCGCTGGAAGTGACAGGTTACGTCTCCCTTGGAGGAATAGGATATGAGAGTTGTGACTAGCTGGAAATTGATGTATTCATCAAGAGTTAAAATCTTAATCAGAGTCTCTTTTAGAGGCTGAATATCGTAATACATTGAGCCAGAACGGTCAATGATAATGATGCTATGGGCTACTGATTTTTCCGGGATATCATTCCTGCTTCTTTCTAGGTTTAGTCTGTCTACTAAATAGTAGGCTTTTTCCTTACCAGCAAAGTTGTAAAGCGTGAATTTCGTTCTCATGTTATTAGTAGATTTAATGTTGGTGTTTTGCAGCTTATGAACATTATTTTTTGTAGCTTTCTATGCCATGTTTACACCTACCCTGATAAAGGTCATAACCATCCTAAGCTAAGGTTTTTAAAGCGTCATCCTTGACTATAAAAGGTTCTAAAAACCTTTATAAATTAAGGATAAACACGCAAAAATTATGCCAATTCTCTGCTACAAGTGACAAAAAATGCACGTTGCATTTACGGACCGTGTACTATGTACTTTCACTCACTACAAATGTTGAGCATCACCTTGTCAATCGGCGTTACCTACCCAATATCCATTGTCGAATAGTACTATTGTACCATATTTTTGTCAAGTCGGTTCAAGGAGTGGGGATTAGGGGCATGGGGAGTGAGACAATACTGCGTAGGTTAAGAATATTCGTAGGTTGGGTTGAGGCAATGCCGTACCCCCAACAAACGCTGCTGTTAGGTTGGGTTTCGTTCCTCAAACGCCAGTCGCGCCTTGCGAGGGAAACCAAGAGTGCAGCGCTTTTGACCCAACCTACACATTTTTATTTTTTAGGCAAAACCTGTGCAGTATTGGGGAGTGAGGGACTTTCAAAAAATAAAGTTAGGACTTATGCATTGACAAAAAGAACAAACTGTGTATATCTCTCGTTCCTGGGCTGCTGCCTCCCATCACATCGTCCGGCAGCAGCCCACAGCGATCGCATTCCCAGGCAGCAGCCCAGGAACGAGGCTGGGCAAGATTTTGAACTTAACAAGCCAAGTATTCATATGATAGTCAATGTGTCAAGTGCGTAAGTCCTAAAAGTGCAGCCCTTTTAAGGTGGGTGAAAAATTGGGAAAATCACGTCCACTTTTCGGCATTTGACCTTTGCGTTCTTCGTGTCTTCGCGGTTCAAAAAGATTTTTAAACCACGAAGACGCGTTCGCGCAGCGTCTCCCCTTGGGAGAAGAACACGAAGAAGAACTAAGTCCAAAGACTTGCACCTTGAAAGGGCTAGTCCTAAAAGTGTCATATTTTGGAAAAAAATTATAATACTGGTATGCGAATCATTGCCCGCAGCACTTTACGCCTATTTTGGGAAACACAATTTGAGGTAAGATATATGCTCGAACCCCGTCCCATCCGAACCGAAACTGATTATCGTGCTGCGCTTGATGAAATTGAAAGATTATTTGATGCAGAACCTAATACAGCAGATTGTAATCGTTTAGAGGTTTTGACGACCCTAGTGGAAGCATACGAACAGCGACATTATCCTATCGCTGCACCAGACCCCATTGAGGCAATTTTATATTATCTCGAATCTCGTGGTCTGTCTTGGCAGGATTTAGAGTCTATTATTGGAAGTCGTGGGGAGGTTGGGGAGGTTTTGAATCGCCAGCAAGCGCTAACACTAGAGATGATTCGGCGTTTGCATTCCTCATTGGGGATTCCTGCGGAGGTGTTGATTCAACCATACTCTCTAATGAAAAATTCTGCTTAATAAAAGTGTGGGTTTGCAGGAATCACTCCCCACTCCCCACTCCCCACTCCCCACTCAGGTTCCAGGTCGGAAATAATCGAGGAGGCGATCGCCTGAATCTGCCCGAATTAATGCTACAACCACATGGGGTAAAGCTCTTAAACTAGGGTAAACCAGATAGCGTGGTTCCCAACGAGGGCGAAACTTCTCTTTGTAGGCATGCAAGCCCTGAAAATTGTAAAAACGACTCAAATGTTCCTGAAGATAGCGCAATACTTTTTCCAGGCGGCGTGACTCCTGAGTCTCACCAACTCCAGCCAGCACAGAAAGACCGATATTAAAGGTATCGTAGCCTCTTTCCTTGTAGTGCTGGAACATGGAAATAAATAAAAAATCCATCATGCCATTCTCAATGGCACGGCGGTAGCGCATCATGTCGTTAGTAATTTCGTTGAGTTGGTACTCTGGCACAAGGTTGGCAAAGGCGACGATTTCACCTTGGGGGGAATGTACCACAGCCATTTCACACTCCCGCAGATAAACTTCGTCAAACCAACCTAAAGAAAAGTGTTTTTCTGAACCTTGCACCATTTGCAGCCATTCGTCGCTGACAGGTTTCAACTGGCGCAACAACTCATCAGAGATTGGCGGGTGGTAAAACTTGACCTCGTACCCCATCTTAGTCATGCGATTCACTGGTGTTCTGAGGTTCTTACCTGCTTTGCCTTGTAAGGTAAAGGTGTGAAGGTCTACGATTCCTTCTACCCCAATCTTTAGTACCTTAAACCCCAGCATACTGTAGAGGGTTAGATCATCAGGCAAAGTTTGGTAAAAAGCAGGATACCAGTCATTGCGTTGGCAGAAGTGCACAAAGCTAACAATCGCCTCTTTGCGCTCTTCAATTGGTCCAATGGGGTCTCCTAAGGCGATCGCACCCCGTCCTTTGGGGACATAAGCAATAACACTACGTCCAGAAGGGCTAAAAAAATAACTTTTGTCACTCAGTAATGTAAATGCTGCTAAAGAAGATCGTCCATACTGTTCTACAATTTGCTTTGCTTGTTGTTGCTCGTGTATATTAGCCGGACTATGTATAAATACTGGTTTTAACAGCATGAGCAGCGCATAAGTTAAAGTACTCGCTGCAATAACATAGATAGAATTGGCGAAAAATTCTCCAAACCGGGTCTTTGGTTGCAGTCCCGCATTATCTTCTGTGAAGAACATTGCCATCGTTTGACTTATGGCGTCACCCCAATTAAAATTATCCGAAAATTTACCATCTTGTAAGTAAAATCCGATACTACCGTATGCCAAGGTAAAGAGCAAAGCGCCAATCAATACTCGAATTCCCTGTGCAATGGAAGGACTGTCTGATCTTGCTGTAAAGAAATGGCGCATCAGGAGTAATTGCATCAGTAGGACTCCACTGAGAAGACTTTCTTCATAATCCAGTCCTTTCAGTAAGTTGCTGACAATTGAAATCATCAACAAGCCAACGGTAAGTAACCAGGCGACTCGTTTCCGGCGCAATAAGTTAGTGGCGAGTGTCAGCAAAACAAACCCTGTCAGCGCTGCAAATATATGACCGCTTGCACGAATGTCAAAGGGCAAAAATGGCTTCAACCAGTGACTTCGCTCATGCAGGTTTGGTGTGACTGCTGACAGCAAATTCACCACTCCGACTAAACCTGTCAGAATTGCTGCACTCCAAAGTCCAATCCGGGTTCTTAAGTCATTAACCATTAGTCATTAGTAGAGGGGCTGGTTTAATCTATATAAGATCACAGACGATATCTTGTTAAACCCGCCCCATTAGTTGGAGCGGGTTTAATCCTTTAAAGTTTTAGCAGGGACGATATCTTGTTAAACAGACTTTGTACATCATTTAGGAGTTGAGAGTTTTGAGCGTTGAGTTTTAAATTTTGAATGTTGCACTCATAATTCATAACTTTTTTTAATATTAATCTATAGGAATCCTAAATCATTCAGTAAAAATTTTAAGTAGTGTAGGGTGGGCACTGCCCACCAGAACCAGGATTTTGTGGGCAGTGCCCACCCTACCTATATTTCAAAAATCAAATATCATTCCTATATCTTACTCTCGTAAAGATTTAATACCAATTCTTTAAGAGATTCCACGTTATCCATCTCCCTGTGGTTCCGCCAATGGGAGGGGGAGGGGGAGTGGGGATAGCCTGGGGTTTTAACCCCAGGGGGGAGTGGAGAGTGTCTAAGAGAAATTTTCATGCCTTTGTGAACATGGGGAGTGACGAGTGGGGACAATAGGGTTCGGATAAGCACGTTGTGGCTGTTGAGGCTGGGGAAGAAAAACTCAACAAAGCACCCGCAGCAGTACGTCCGGGGATCGCACTCGCTTCGGCGTAAGCTGCCGTTGCATCTAAATTGCAAGCAAGAGCAGGGGTGCAAGTAATAGATATGCGACGCTTACTACAACAGAGCGATGCCAAAAAGGGTACGGGGTTGTTGAAATTAAATTCAAGCTCCTAAATATTAACTATAGTTAATCTGCCGAAAAACTACAGCGTAGTTTTTCCAAAAATTATTGTATTGTAAATAACAGTTTAACTAGATTTTACTTGAACATAGGGAGTAGTAAGTGGAGAGTGGGACAGAGGAATTTTTGCCCCACGTTGTTAACTCTGTTCTTGGTGTCTGTTGCCACAATCAGGACTTTATTATTTGAAACTACACATCAACACACATGAAGTATGGGCGTGTCAGTCTATACTTTACAGTCAGCTACCCTCCAAGCATGGACATCTGTATTTTATAACCAATCTTCGCAGCGGTAGCGTAAGCGTTGGGTTAGTGTTAGCGGGAACGAGCATCAGAACGAGCCTCACCCGTAAGGGTAAACAAATGTTGAGATGCTGTCTTTCCCACTAACCACTAGCTAATAACATTAATAATTATGAGAATTTTCAGGCTGATTGAAGCCTAAGTCGTCAGGTGCAAGTGAGTTCTGCGCTATTTGAAATTGCTCCCCTACAAATGTTAAAGAATCTGATAGATGTTCGCGCCAGTAATCCCAAGTGTGACTTCCAGAAAACTGTTGAAACAGATTATAAATTCGCAGTTGCCCTAGCACTTTAGAAAACTTTCGGGCTTCTGCAATTTCCTCGCTATCCAACTTACCTGAATCCAGGTAAATACGCAATCGTTTTTGAGATTGACTAGGGATGGTGTGAATATAGGTTATTGGGCTATTTTTCGGACCACTCTTATCCTTAAAGTAACCACTATGACTAAATAAAATTGAAAAGTTATTCAAGTTATGTAATCCCACATTCATTGCACCCCAACCACCGGAAGATAGTCCACCTATGGCCCAAAAATATGGGCTAGGTAGTGTACGATAGCGGTTCTTGATGACTTTCACTAGTTCATCCCCAACGGCTGTAGAAACTTTACCATGAGGACCATCTATATATTGGGGATCCCAATAGGGGCTAGAACCACGTTTATCGTTACCATCTGGTGTAATAACTATACTAGGTGGCAACTTACCTGCTGCATAGAGTTTTTGCAGGGTATTTAGTGCTCCTCCCTTTTTCTCAAACCAGTCTTGAGGATTACCATGTCCACCGTGAAGGAGAAAAATGACAGGATAGAGCTGAGTAGGATTTTCCACATAACCAGGGGGTAAAGAAACACCGTAAGTGCGGCTTCCCTTCATAACTAGGCTATTGTAGGTTTCAAGTTTGTAGGTTAAGGGGATAGATAAGGCGGTCTTACTCGGCTGTGGCGGTAGGAGGGAACTAGCCTTGTCGGATTGTGCGTGTACACCTTGCCAGTAATTGCAGCCAAATAGGCTTACTACCGAAACTAGTAGCAGAATTTTCTGTTGAAAGTGCTTCATAAAGATGATAAACATTAAGTAGCTGGACGAAAATAAATACACTCATGAAGGTCGGGCATGGGGCAAGTGCAAAAATATAGTTGAAATTAATTATGCCCAATTACTTATCCGACTTCAGCTACCGCCGACGATTTATTTTTAGGGAGGTCGTCTACGGACACTACCACCCATGAAAATATTTCTCCCCCTGCATAAGAAAACACCCCCTGCACAAGAACTGCTTTTTCAAGGCGGGTGGTTTGCTAACTAATAATTCTTCTATATTAATCCCGAGTCAGGATGGAAATATGGGCAATTGCTAAGATATTTTAAAAAAAGTCATCCTGAATTATGAATGCTGAATTATGAATTATGAAAAAAATCATAATTCATAATTCATAATTCATAATTTGTTTACCACTGGTAAGTACTCAATGTTCACGCTATTCGCCTTGAATCCTTACAGTATTTTGTCCTATCAACGTGATTCAGTTAATTGTTTACTAACTGTATAATATCCAGGTGTATCAGATAGACGATACCAGCGCCCCAATTTATATCCCCTAGACAATTCCTTTGTTACCCTGTCTTTAGCGGTTCTGAGGATGTTACCTTCTATTTCTCCAAAAACCGCACGGACGATGTAATCGGTGTGAGAAACAGTTTCTGGATTTTCTTGGAGGACACAGAGAATGGCATCTCCGAGTTTCATCCCTACTAGATTGGGGACGAAGGGGATGTTCATTGGACGAGGGCGTTGTGGAAGTCGCTTATTTCTAGAGTTGGGCGAACCCTTTAGTTTGTTCGGTTCTGAGGCTTTCGATGGTTTTTGAGTAGGTTTGTGGTTCTCGAATTGTGTAGGATTGGACTCAACAAGACTGTTTTGTGAGGGATAACCGTTGATGCTCTCTTTTTCTGTTGCATCTAATACTTTAGAGGGTGTGGAGGCAGCAATTGATTCTACATCCCCAACAGGGGAAGTTTGTGATAAAGTAGTGGCTGCTCTTTCCTCTTGTGAGGCTGGTGCAGAGGTTTCCTGTACCTGTTTGAGTTCAAGTGCAGCTTCTTTTAAGCTTTGGTTCAACTCCTTCAAATCTGTCGTAGCGTCCAAGTTACTCAAAGCACCATTTGTTTGTGACTTTGAAAGTTCTTCTGCACTCTCGCTCAATGGATGTGCATCGATGTCCGGTGGTAAGTTTGAAGTAGTATTGAGCGGATGCTCGGATCCCAAGCCCTCAAGCAGAGCATTGATGTGTTCAAGCTGCGATAGAGCATGGTCAAGGGTGTTCTGATAATAGTCTCGAGCTTCAAACAGACAGGAGATAAATCGTTTTATATCCATAAGCATGACTTTGTTAAAAGTAATATCATCAAATATCAACCTAACAGAGATTGATTGTCCGATGCCATCGAAAAACGTTGAAGTTAAAGAATATACGGTGAGAGCGCACAAACGCTTGATTCACACTCGCACTTACAAATTCATCTGCAAGCAATGTCATCAACCTACTGTACGTGAATCATATGCTACACTTCGACCATTGTATTGTGAAATTTGCCGACCGAGGAAAACCAAAGCCACGGCTCCACAACAAAAGAAAAAACCCCGCGCAGTGAATTATCTATCGGAAGATGGGGAGGGTGAAGCTCGGTAGGATAGATGACGTCTATTATTTTGAGTATCGCTCTTGGTAGCAAATACTCATAATTTCATATGATATGATGTAGCGATTCCTGTTAGCGTAATACATGTAGTCAGTTTTCTCTTCGCTGAACTTTAGCTGTCCTCTCACATCCCTTATTTGTCTATCGGCTAACAACACTCATGTTTCTCGGATATAGATGTGGAAAACAAAGAGTTGTGACGATAAAACATTTGATGTTGAGAGGTAAAAATAAGGAGACACAATAGTCAGTGAGTCAATGGAGAACACGCTACGAACACGCTCTGTGCATCGCTACACAATGAAGCGTTCCCTGATCTAGAAAGTCTGGGAATTCAAAAAGAAAAACCACTCAACACTTAAAATTCTCCCCAAACCCAGCAGGCGCACCAAATAAAGCTACCATTCCAAATCAACGAAAAGCTTATTATAATGTAAGCATTTTGACTTTTGACGAACGCAAGCGGTACTGGTACAGGGGGCGCGTAAATAAGCCACCCATTTGAAATGTCTAAAACCCTGAATTACGAATTACGTTAGCGTAGCGTTAGCGAGTCTTCTAGCGTCATTACGAATTCTCTTTCAAAACCCCCACTCCCCCGCCATCTGCTGTATGCTCAAAAAGCTCCGCCTCGACTTTAGCTCTTTGTTTGGATTGCTGCTTCTGGCTGTTTCCATCTGGGCGATCGCCCATGAACTGCGTGGGTATAACTACCATGACGTGTTCAACGCTCTAGCAAAAATTCCCAAAATTCGCTTAAGTGGGTCTATTTGGTTGACTGCCTTAGGCTATCTAGTGATGATATGGTATGATATATTGGGATTTAATTACATCGGTCACTCTATTGCCTGGAAAAAAGTTGCTTTTACAGGCTTTATCAGTTCTGTATTAGGCAACACCATAGGCTTTGCCCTGCTCACTGGCAGTGCTATCCGCTATCGTTTCTACTCAAGTTGGGGAGTATCAGCTCTCTCAATTGCTCAAGTCATTGCTTTTGCGAATTTAACTTTTTGGTTAGGTGTATTTGCTGTCGCTGGAGTAATATTTATTGCCAACCCTCTAACAATTCCCCCCCAACTACATTTGCCTTTTGCAACCGCCCGTCCCCTCGGCGTGATTTTTATACTATTGATTGCTGCGTATTTGTTGGGAAGTGTTTTTCTTCAAGAACCTTTAAGGATTCGCTCTCACGAGTTTCGATTTCCTTCTTTCAAGATATGTCTCGCTCAAATAGTAGTTTCTAGTTTTGACTGGATGGTAGCTGCGGCTGTTCTTTATATTCTGCTTCCCGTTAATACACCCATATCCTATCTAGACTGTTTGGGAATTTACTCACTGGCAATGTTTGCAGGTGTTGTCAGCAATGTCCCAGCAGGGTTAGGAGTCTTTGAAATTGTCGTTTTGCATTTTCTTTCCACAAAAATTTCACCAGCAGCAGTTTTGGGTTCAACCCTCGCCTATCGGGCAATTTATGACTTGTTGTCGTTGCTAGTAGCAGGAAGCTTACTGGGATTTTACGAAATAAGACATGGCAGGAGAAATTATGAATTATGAATTATGAATTATGAGAAAAATAGTATAGGACACAAACTTTGTGGGGTTAGTAGTCAGTGCTGACTACTAAGTATATCAGCTAATCTTAATAATTAGATAAAGATTTATGGCGCTCATAGTTCAGAAATACGGTGGTACCTCAGTAGGTTCAGTAGAGCGGATTCAAGCAGTTGCACAGCGCGTCTACAAAACAGTGAAAGCAGGGAACTTGCTCGTAGTGGTGCTTTCCGCAATGGGTAAAACCACTGATGGACTCATCAAACTAGCGCACGAAATCTCTAAAAATCCTAACCGTCGGGAAATGGATATGCTGCTTTCCACTGGTGAGCAAATATCTATCGCTTTACTGAGTATGGCATTGCAAGAGTTGGAACAACCAGCAATTTCCCTGACAGGTGCTCAAGTAGGAATTGTAACTGAAGCAGAACACACCAGGGCACGAATATTGGATATTGCAACTGAGCGCATCCATCGACATTTAAATGAGGGCAAAGTTGTTGTGGTAGCTGGTTTTCAAGGCATCACCAACAGTCCGGAATGGGAAATCACTACCTTAGGACGAGGCGGTTCTGACACTTCATCTGTGGCAATAGCTGCTGCTTTACGAGCAAATTATTGTGAAATTTACACGGATGTGCCTGGGATTCTCACTACAGACCCCCGTCTGGTTCCAGAGGCGCAACTGATGGATGAAATAACCAGCGATGAAATGCTGGAACTCGCCAGCTTAGGGGCAAAAGTACTCCATCCCCGCGCCGTGGAAATTGCTCGGAACTATGGTGTTCCTTTATTGGTACGCTCTAGCTGGACGGATGACCCTGGGACTTTGGTAATTTCACCCCTCCCACAACCGCGATCGCTCATTAATCTAGAAATTGCCGGTTCAGTCGATGATGTTGAATTCGACACTGACCAAGCAAGGGTAGCACTGTTGCGAGTACCAGATAGACCGGGGGTGGCGGCGCGATTATTTGGGGAAATCGCACGTCTTGATGTGGATATAGATTTGATTATTCAGTCGATTCATGAAGGGAATACCAACGACATCGCCTTTACAGTGAGTTCCGATAGTTTAAATCGGGCGGAAGCCGTAGCATCTGCCATCGCCCCCGTTCTAGGTTCTCAACCAACAACCGCAACCGGAGTTGCTGAGGTCATGGTACAACAAAATATCGCCAAAGTCAGCATTGTCGGTGCGGGAATGATCGGGCGACCTGGCGTGGCTGCCAAAATGTTCGCCACCCTAGCAGAAGCAGGTGTGAATATTCAGATGATCTCAACCAGTGAAGTGAAAGTTAGTTGCGTCATTGATTCGCTAGATTGCGATCGCGCCGTTTTCGCACTCCGTCAAGCCTTTGAGATAGAAGTAGCGGGAGTGGGGAATAGGGAGTGGGGAGTAGGGGGAGTAGGGGGAGTAGGGGAGGTAACATCTTCTTCATCCTCCTTATCCCCCCCACTCCCCACTCCCCACTCCCTACTCCCTGTTTCCCCCGTCCGTGGCGTCGCCCTAGACATGCATCAAGCGCGGCTAGCAATTCGCCAACTACCAGATCGTCCGGGAACGGCAGCGAAACTGTTTGGACTATTGGCGCAGCACAACATTAGTGTGGACATGATTATCCAATCCCAGCGCTGTGGAGTGATTGATAGTGTTCCTAGACGGGATATTGCCTTCACTGTTGCATGCATTGATGCAGAAGAAGCAAAGGATATGCTAGCACAAGCAGCAGCAGAATTTGGCTGGGGTGAAGTTGTGCTGGAGGCGGCGATCGCTAAGGTAAGTGTTGTTGGTGCAGCCATGGTAAAACAACCAGGCGTTGCAGCTAAAATGTTTGAGGCTTTAGCTAAACACCAAATCAATATTCAAATGATTGCCACCTCAGAAATTAAAATTAGTTGTGTGGTGGCGCAAGAGCACGGTGTTAAGGCTTTGCAAGTCATTCACAACGCTTTTGGATTGGCGGGTAGTGAGAAAATTCAAGTATCGGCGTAGGTAATTTCGTCCCAAGACCCAAAGGCGCATTTAATAACCGCGTCTTTGCTGAACGAGAAACTGTATCAGAGCCAGCATTCTAAAAGGGAAATCATCATTAGTATAACAAATGTAAAGTCCCCATAGTAAGCGGGAATCTCTGATGAACTTCTTGACTTACGTCATGCACCTAGCAGGTTCTGGTGTTGTTGCGTATTACTCTGCTGCTCAAATCCGCGATTCTAAAACTCGCCCCAACTTCCTCGCGGGTTTCGAGCTAGCAGAGTCTGTTTCCGTTCCATTTTTGCAAGCACTTAGCGATCGCGCCGCCGCAGAAGGTGATACTTGGTTGGCACAAAAACTGGTAAAACATGCCGCTGATGAAAAAAGGCATGCTCAAATTTTTGCCCATTCCTTAAAACAGATCAATAAAACAGTTGTAGACTTCAAAAATTTGCCGAAAAACACAGAGGAAAATAAATCAAAAGAACGCCGCATTCCCTTCTTTGGAATTTACTACAAAGGCTATTCCCAAGAGCAGCTAAAACCTGCTACCATTGGCTGGGATACATTTATGGCTAGCACTTACATTTTGGAGCTAGATGCAAGCAAAGACTTTGCCCGGATGGCAAATGTCTTGCCTGAAGACAATCCAACTACTCGCAAACTGAAGTTAGGAATGTTGAACATCGTCAAGGATGAAACTGGTCATGCTGGATATCTCTACGAAGCAATGATGCGGCGGATGTCTACAACTCAAGTACAAAAACTAGTGGATGAGTGGCGCATCCGTAAGGTAAATGCTTTAATGGCATTCACTGGTAATCTCCTCCAACCCAAGTACAACACGCCTCAGGGATAAAGTTAGGAGTTAGGAGTGAGGAGTGAGGAATAAAGACTGAAGAATTATGAATTATGAATTATGAATTATAAATTAACTCCTAATTCCTAATTCCTAACTCCTAACTCCGCGCCTCCTAATTCCAAACTCCGCGCCTCCTAACTCCTAACTTCTAACCCCTAACTTCCATGCAATTATTTAAGACACTACTACGGGTTCGGCACTACGAAATGGATGCTCTGGGACATGTCAACAACGCTGTTTACCAAAATTATCTGGAACAAGCAGCCATTGAACATTCAGAACACCTAGGCTTGACTTTTGATATATACCGGGAACTAGGAGGCGTGTTCGTCATGCGGCGGGTGGAGATTGATTATCTGCGCCCGGCTGTGGCAGGTGATACACTGGAAGTCACCACTTGGTTAAAAGAAATGCGCGGTTCCCGTGCCTTACGGTGTTACGAAATTCGTAAACAAAATCAAGACGATTTGTTAGTTACCGCTGAAGCACTGTGGGTATGGGTGGACGCTAAGACAATGCGTCCGCGACCAATTCCCAGTTTACTATTAGAAAAATTTATTAGACAAGATGCTGAAAACTTTTGAGGATGCTGTTGCTAACATTGATCTAATTGAGATTTTGCTCTATAGGAATTTCAATAATGAATTCTGTTCCTTGCTCAATCGTTGACACAAATTTTAGTTCACCTTTATGGGTTTCAGTGATAATTTGGTAGCTAATAGATAACCCTAATCCTGTACCTTTACCAATAGGTTTAGTAGTAAAGAACGGGGTGAAAATATCCTTTTGCACTTCTTCTGCTATTCCTACACCATTATCTTTGATGTGAATAGCGACTCTACCATTATTAAGAACTTTAGTTTCAATTAAAATAGTACTAAAATTTTCTGTAATTTGCGGAGATGATTCTGTTGTAGAATCACAGGTAAATAACTCAATATCACGCTGTTCTATGGCATCAATTGCATTGGTCAATATATTCATGAAAACCTGATTTAATAGTCCAGGATAACACTCAACAATGGGTAAATTACCGTATTCTTTGACAACTTGAATATCTGGGCTATTTAGTTTATTTTTAAGTCGATGTTGTAAAATCAATAAAGTGCTATCAAGACCTTCATGAATATCGACAGACTTGATTGCTGCTTGATCTAACCGAGAAAAGTTGCGTAAAGACAGAACTATTTGACTGATGCGTTCAGTGCCTATCTTCATTGAAGATAAAGTTTTTGGTAAATCTTCGGCAATAAAATCTAAATCTAATTCTGCTGCAAAATCAACCATTTCTGAAGTTTTCTCAGAAAATTCTTTTTGATAAGTTAAGAAAAACTTTAGTAAATTATGAATGTATTCTTCAAGATGCGTTAGGTTACCATCAATGAAATTAATTGGATTATTAATTTCATGTGCCACCCCTGCAACCAGCTGCCCTAAGCTAGACATTTTTTCAGTTTGAATTAGTTTAATTTGAGTTGCTTGTAAATCTTGGAGAGCGATCGCTAATTGTTCTGCCTGATGTTTAGTCTCTTGGACTTGTTTTTCTAAGTGGGTATTGAGAGCTTGTATTTGCTGATATAAACGGTATTGCTTAACTGCTGCGGAGAAACGCTCACTTAGTGCGTGAGCATACTTAAGTTCTTCATCAGTCCAAGCCTGAGTTTGACCTTTCTTCTGCTGTCGCCATACCTCAAAAGATTGTCGAGGCATGAGTTGTCGGGTATCGGTGTTATGCCAACCAGCCCACAAAATTTCTGTATCTACTTCTTCTCGGAAAATAGTTAAACAACCGACAAGCTGACTGCCATAGTTCAGGGGTATAATTAGCAAACTTCTAATTTTAGTTGACTGGAAGAATGGTGCTACTGTGCGGAATAAAGGTTCTTGGTACAGGTCGTCTATTGGCCATGAATTTACACTTGAACTAACAAAAGATGTTGGTATAATGAGGTCGTAAACTGCTCGCATCCATTCTACAGACCAAGGTTTGTAACCTGTTTCGTCAGGGTTGGGTTCAACAGCAGAGTGTAAAAATTTTTGCCACAGCAAATTTTCTTCAATCACTCTATCTAATTCTTTGTTTAATGGTTCTGGCTGAGAGCCAGAAATATGTAATTCTATAGGTTGGTTCTCATCCGCTAATAGATATAGTCTGCCACCAGAACCATTAAAAGTTGTTACTGCTTCTTCTAAGGCAGTCTTCCATATCACCTTATGTGGAGTATATACTAGTGAGGTGATACGGTTAATGTTTGCTTCTTGCCGTGCTTGCGCCCGGACTTGATTAAGTAAGATCGAGTGAGTAATAGCAACTGCTACTTGATCTACAACTGCTTGAATAAATTGCAGTTCTTTTTCAGTTACATTGCGTGGTTCAGAATGATGGGATACAACTAGCCCCCATAGTTGCGCTGTAGAACGCAGTGAGGGGGGTTCATTTGTACCTGTTTGTTGTGCTTCCAACACAATCGGCACGACAACGGAAGATTTTACCCTCATTGCTGTCAGATATTCTACATGGCAAGGATCTACAGGACGATAGCGAATATCTTTTTCCTCCGCACGTTTCCCTGTGTCTGGACAATGGAGAGGGCTGATTCCGATGGAAGAAGTACTAATATCTACAATTGAGCGTTGACGCGCTCTGACAAATAACTCACGGGCGTAAAGTGGGATATCATCGCAGGGAAAGTGTAATCCCAACAAAGATGGTAGCCGATTTTCTTCAACAGATTCCGCAATGACTACTCCACTTCCATCAGTACTGAATTGGTAAATCTTGACACGATCTGTTCCCAAGTAAGACCTAACTTCGGCTACTGTCGCATTTAAGATTTCTTTTAATTCCAAAGAATGGCGGATACGATTGGCGATGCGACGTAAAAGCGCTTCTTGAACGATCGTCGCTTGGCTATTCGGCAAGAATTCCATAGTTTTATAATTTTGCAACCTCATATATAGGTTTCCCAAATGGTTACCTGAAGTAGCGCAATACCATGCATTAACCTAAAGCGATCATGAGTAATGCCGCTGCTGCCAGTGCCGCTACCGTCCGAACGTGATTCCAGGTTGTCCAGTTGGTCAGGTATCTAGCCCAAAGGTTTGCGCCGTCAGCGCTGTCTGGTTTGACGATCGCCAGTGCATCGTTCAACGGCACATTGAATGCGATCGTCACTCCTACGGTGCCTACCAAATAGAGCAGGCTACCAATGAGCAAGTAGGCAGCACCGGGTTGATGCCACTTTAATAGCGAGGAGACAGCTAGAAAGATGCAAGCCGCAGCCGTTCCGAATAGCACCGTCATAAACAATGGACCCGTCGCCGTGATATTGATGGATTGCATGACGGCAATGCCTTCTGCTGGCGGTCGTTGGGCAAGGGCGCTCATTACAAAGGTCGAGAAAGCGAAGAAGACTCCCGCCACTAGCCCACAACCCAGTGCTGAGAACAGTTTCAATCCGAAAAGTGAGTGGTTCATCATTGGTTTATTGCACTTGGCTCCATTTCGTCATCAAGTACCAGTCCTAAGGTAACCTGTAGTCAAAATACTTATTTAAAAAAAGAGTTGAATTATGAATTATGAATTATGAATTATGAAAAAACATCAATTTCATAATTCATAATTCATAATTCATAATTTAGCTTAAACAAAAAGAAGCCCCACACCTGACCCCGAAGGGGCAGTGTGGGATGAATTTTTAAGCGATGACGAATTGACACCCAACTAAATCAAACCGCAGGTTTGACAAGGCAGGGGGTCGATGAGGAATCGCTATTTTCTGGTCGGTCTTGACCTTCAATGTAGTGCCTTAAGGTTGTAATTGTCACACCACCACAGCTTGCAACGAAGTACGACCCATTCCAAAAAACATCTTTTGTATAAAAGCGCTTCAAGTATTCTGTAAACTCTTGCCTAAGCTTGCGGGACGTGACTGACTTAATATTGCTCACAAGTGTACTTAACTGCAAATCAGGATGATATTGGAATAGAGCATGTACATGGTCAGTCTCGCCATTGAACTCAATAAGTTTGCAGTCCCATTTAATTAATAATTCTTCAAGAATGGTGTGCAACCGAGTCAACATCGCATCTGTAAAGACTTTTCGTCTATATTTTGTCGTCAGAACCAAATGTACCTTAAGATCACTGACTGACCTACCCTTTGAAATAAAATCATTTTTCATCGCTATCCCAGAAACTTTGCTATAATCACTGTAGTCTATAATAACAACACTCATACAAAGGCGGTGATTCCTACGCTACTAAACTACCAATACCGGATGTATCCAGATACCAATCAAAAGTTAGAACTTAACGAATGGCTGAGAATTTGCCAGTATTGGTACAATTGGCAGCTAGGAGAACGATTTACATGGTGGCAAGACAATAATTTACAGCTTAAATCCTTTCCTTGGTGGAAAGAACTTTTTCCACCTTTGTTTGATACAAAGCCTGATTACTACAACCAGAAGGCGCAGTTACCAACAATCAAGCAAGATTTAAAAAAGGTATGGCATAGCGGGGAACTGCTAGATTTCAAAGCTGTACCCTCTCAAACCTTGCAAGATGTCTCAAAGCGTGTCGATCTAGCATTTTCCAGATTTCTTAAAGGAGATAGCGACGGTAAAAAAAGTGGTAAGCCACGTTTCAAGAATGCTGCTAGCTTCCGAACAATAAGGATTGAGGGTCAGGCTGTAACCGTTGAACGAGTCGAGAAAGACTGGTTATTCTTGTCTATTTCTAAACTCAAAGGCTGGCTTAAGGTGAGGTTGCACCGACCTTTGCCCGATGGCTTCACACTTAAGAATATTCTAGTTACCAAGAAGGCTGATGGATTCTACTGCACCATTGCTCTTGACGATCCCACAGTGCCAGTATTCAACCTAGATGAAGTTGTCCCCACTTGGGAGAACTCGCTTGGTATGGATGCAGTGCTGCATGAAAATGATTACTTGGCAACATCCGATGGTGAAAAGTTACCTTCATTAAAATCATTCCGCAAATCTCAAGATAGACTAGCCAAAGTATCTAGACGAAAAGCTGCGAAGAAAAAAGGAAGTGCTAAGCGCCGTAAGCTAACTAATAGAGAAGCGCGGGAACATCAACGTATTGCCCGTTCTCGAAAAGACCATGCTTATAAAACTGCTCACAAAATAGTACGCACTGGTAAGAAAGTTTTTTTTCATGAAGACCTGAATCTACGAGGCTTAACTAAGCGCAACAAAGCCAAAAAAGATGATGATGGGAATTTTCTTCCAAATGGACAAAGCGCCAAGTCAGGTTTAAACAAATCCTGGCTGGATGCTGGTTTCGGTCAGTTCTTCACTACGCTGGACTACATAGCCGCAAAAGCTGGAGCAGTTGTAGTGAAGGTAAACCCTGCATACACTTCGCAATTACTGGCATACCGTGATGAATTTATTTTCACCGATTGCGGAATCAGGGAATACTTTGACCTGAAAGAATTGCTTAATGTTGATCGTGATGTGAATGCATCCATCAACATTATGCGTGTGGGGCTGGGACTGTTCCCCACAATAAAAAGCCGGAAAGGGAAACTAGTAATTACTACTAGTGCGACAGCTAGTACCATGAAGGTAGTTCTCCAAATCCTGCGCAAGCACGGTGAAGCGTCGCAAAACTTCATTGATAGGATGGGAGAAGCCCACACTCTAAGCTTGCTTGAGTGTGGGTAGTTCACTTGGAGATTTTTGCGCTATCCCTTGGGCAAGCATGTTTTTTATATTACCTGTTTTTGACACCCATCAATTCAATCTTGACAGCTACTAGTTGCAGCCTTGAGGATAGGTGGAGTAATATGATACAATATTTTTACCGTTGTAGGTAAAAACTGCTGTTACCGCAAGATTTTATGAGTGGCAAGAAGGTGTTTGACCAATGGAACTAAGTCAGGAGCAACAGCGCCGCGCCGCATCTAATGAATTTTTTCAATGTCTCAACCAACTCGAAGATATACTCGAGGTAGGAGAGAATCAGGGTAAAACCATGCCTGAAGCATTAGACAGCAGTAGTGTCAGCGATCACCAAGTATCGACTCATGCACCAATTGATCTCGAAGCTTTGGAGGAAGCAGCCGCTGATATTGAACAATACCTGAAGAAGAATTATGAATTATGAATTATGAATGAATAAAACATCGCCAGTCGCCTAGGTTGGGAAACCCGCCACCAGAGTACGCTTTCTCACCGCACTGCCTCGCCTGTGCGTATTCCTGTCATAATTGAAATCAGCAATGCCAACATTCATAATTCATAATTCATAATTCATAATTCTTTGCCTTTGGGCTTCGTACAACATTAAAGCGGCGGCGATCGCCACATTCAAAGACTCCACCGCTGGGTTTGTGGGAATTTTCAGATGCAAATCTGCCATTCTGGTTAACTCTGGTGATAAACCAGCACCTTCATTGCCAAGCAAGATTAAACTTGATTTGCTCCAGTCTCCCTGCCAATAAGTTAAAGTTGCACTAGGCGAGGTTGCGACTACCTGCATTCCGGCAAGTCTTGCTTGTTGCACTGTTATTTTTAAATCCGGACTCACTGCCATTGCTAAGCGAAACCACTGACCTGCGGAAGCACGTAAAACTTTCGGGTTGTCTAAATCTACACTATCTGCACTGACCCATAATCCAGATGCCCCAGCAGCGGCTGCCGTACGAATTATGGTACCTAGATTACCTGGATCTTGCACCGTTTCCAAAGCTAGCACTAAACCAGTAAACGGCACATCCGTCGAGACATCATCTCGTTTTGCCGTCGCGAGTACACCATCTGGTTGCACTGTGGTGGCGATCGCCTTTAACACGTCCTCACTCACGATTTGGGCCCGTTCACATCGAACCACAGCTTCCTGCCATAGTTCGGGATGATCTGTTTGCCATTCTGGGGTACAACAGACAGTGACTAACGGGTAATTCACCGCACAAGCCTCTTCCAACAAATGCGTCCCTTCTACTAAAAACAATTTCTCCCTATGTCGCTCTTTAGCAGAGTGTAGTTTGCGAATTTGCTTTACTAGAGAATTCTGTAAACTTGTCAACATTGGGAGTCACGAGTGAGGAGTTATGACTTAAGAATTATAAATTTTTATTCCTCACTCCTCACTCCTAACTCCTAACTGAATATGCGGAACCCGGGACTTGAACCCGGAAGCCTTGCGGCACTAGAACCTGAATCTAGCGCGTCTGCCAATTCCGCCAGTTCCGCTGGTATGGCTTTTTATCTGGCATTTCCCATTGTTACTTAACTAATGACTTTTGTCAAGGGCTGTTCACCAAATAAAACCAAAGTAAATTTATCAACTGGAGATGTAGTGCAATAATAATGTAAACAAATGAGATTTTTCAGGTAGAATCAAAACCAACTTTAATCTTAATAAAATTACTTGTTTATTTTGGAGGTAGGCTTATTAATCCTTCTAGCAGCTTACCAGATGCCAAATCTTCATCGGCAGCAGACTCCTCAGTCCTGCAAATAAGAGGTGGGCATCCTTTGCGAGGTCATGTGAAAATTAGCGGGGCGAAAAACTCAGCACTGGTGATTATGGCTGGAGCCTTGCTATGTTCAGGCGACTGTCGCATCCGCAATGTACCGTCATTGGCGGACGTGAAGCTGATGGGTCAGATTTTATCGGCTTTAGGTGTTCACCTGCAACAACAGGGTGATATTTTAGACATCAATGCTAGTGAAATTAAGACTTCCATTGCTCCCTACGAACTGGTGACTCAGCTACGGGCAAGTTTTTTTGCCATTGGCGCAATTGTGGCACGATTAGGAGTGGCACAAATGCCGTTACCAGGGGGTTGTGCCATTGGGGCAAGACCAGTAGACTTGCATGTCCGGGGACTGCAAGCCATGGGAGCCGAGGTGCAGATTGAGCATGGCATTTGTAATGCATATGTCCCCGGACGTAGCGGCAGGTTAAAAGGTGCGAGGATTTATCTGGACATTGCCAGTGTGGGAGCAACAGAAAACTTGATGATGGCGGCTACCTTAGCAGAGGGTGAAACCATCATCGAAAACGCCGCACGTGAGCCGGAAGTAGTAGATCTGGCCAACTTCTGTATAGCCATGGGAGCGAAAATTAAGGGTGCAGGGACTAGTACGATTACAATTGACGGAGTCCCTCAGTTACATTCTACCGACTACAGCATTATTCCAGATCGCATTGAGGCGGGGACATTTTTAGTAGCAGGAGCAATTACCCACTCAGAAATTACCCTCTCGCCAGTGATACCAGAGCATCTGTTGCCGATAATTGCTAAGCTGCGGGACATTGGAGTTCCTATCATCGAGGATTCCCCTGACTGCTTGCACATACTCAGTGCGGAAGCCTTCAGGGCAACGGATATAGAAACCTTGCCCTATCCAGGTTTTCCCACGGATATGCAAGCACCATTTATGGCTTTGCTCAGTCTGGCTGAAGGTGACAGCCTGATCAACGAATCTGTATTTGAGAATCGCTTGCGTCATGCCTCAGAGTTGAATCGTTTGGGAGCAGATATTCGTGTTAAAGGCAATACTGCCTTCGTCAGAGGAGTGCCGATTTTATCAGGTGCTCCTGTACTAGCTACTGATTTAAGGGCAGCAGCAGCTCTAGTTTTGGCAGGATTGGCAGCAGAAGGACAAACGACAATTCAGGGATTGCGTCACCTAGATCGCGGCTACGATAGACTCGATATCAAGTTGCAGCAGTTGGGAGCTAAAATCCAGCGTGTGCCTGTAGATATAAGGGTGTAGGGGTGTAGGGGTGTAGGGGTGTAGGGGTGTAGGGGTGTAGGGGTGTAGGGGAAGGACAAGAATTAAAATTTTTAATTGATGTCCTCCTCATCCTCCCCTACACCCCTTTCTTCCCTACACCCTCACACCCCCACCCCCCTACACCCCTTTCTTCCCTACACCCCCACACCCCCACCCCCCTACACCCCTTTCTTCCCTACACCCCCACACCCCCACCCCCCTACACCCCTTTCTTCCCTACACCCAGTTCATCACTTTGTCGTTATACTTATTTTGTGGGTCTGGCGATGGCTAGCCCCGCAAAATAAAGTTTTTCCAGCTTGCTTCGCCATGTCCTTATTCAAGACTCATCTGATTGGTCTCAAAGCAGACTATTTTCGTCATCCGCTAGACCTAGAGGCAACCCTTGCCCTCAAGCAGATACCTGGTATAGACATGATTGTACGGAATCTGTTGGGGCCAGTGGCAGAGCAGGTTTTCTATGTAGAAAACATTGCATCCAGCGTTCTGGTAAGTGAAAAACAACTGCCGCAACTGCATGAGTTGTTGTTAGAGGCGTGTAAAATCTTGGATTTGGAGCCACCTCAGCTGTATATTAAACAGCATCCGGCTCCTAACGCTTATACCTTTGCCATGCGAGGTAAGCAGCCTTTTATTGTGCTGCACACTTCCCTAGTCGATATGCTCACACTAGAAGAAATTCAGGCAGTGATTGCCCATGAGTTGGGACACCTCAAGTGTGACCACAGCGTTTACCTGACTCCAGTTAATTTATTGATATTAGCTGCGGCTAGTCTTCCCACCGTGGGAGCGGTTGTTGCCCAAGCAATACAAGCACAACTTTTAGAGTGGGTACGCTGTGCTGAGTTTACGTGCGATCGCGCCGCATTATTGGCAACCCAAAACCCTAAAGTTGTCATGTCCGTGTTGATGAAGCTGGCGGGTGGTTCACCCACCTTAGCCCCGCAACTTAACTTAGATGCCTTTATTGCCCAATCTCGTGCTTACGATGAAATTAGTAAGACAGAACTGGGTGAAATGGTTAAAGCAGCACGCACAGCCCAATTGACTCATCCCGTACCAGTACTGCGAGCACGAGAAATTGATCGCTGGGCAAGCAGCAAAGAATATCAAAACTTGTTGAAAAATCAAAAAATAGAGTATACTAGTGAAAGTACACCCAAGGGCGGGTGGCGAAACTGGTAGACGCACCACACTCAAAATGTGGCGACCTTGCGGTCATAGGAGTTCGATTCTCCTCCCGCCCACTAATTCCGTGAAAACACCCCACTGGCGGCGCACCACCCCCACACCCCAAAGGGGAAGTCAAAAGTCAAAAGTCAAAAGTCAAAAATGTTTTAACTTTTGAATGAGAGAATTTTGAATTTGAGCGCAGCGAGTCACACCCCTACACAGAAAGTGTTTCTTCAGAACCTCATCTATTTATGGGGTTTCCCAACCACACCGAAAATTCTGAGTTATAATATGTAAAGGTGGTGGTTTTAAAAAACTTTTCAGCATTTTTGCAGTTGTTAAGTTTCTTATTGAAAACGAGTAGGCATTATGCGACTAAAAAGATGGGAATCTCCCCGCCGAGAAGGCAGAAACGATAAAGGTAGAGGCGGAGCAGCCAGAAAGCGACAACTCAAGAAACAACAGCAGATGCTCCGGCGAAAACTCAAAGAAGGTAACAAACCAGATAACACTCAAAATAACAAACAGGGGGAAGAAAAGTTAATCTTCCCCCTGTTTTTGTTAGGTTTGTTTGTTGTTAGTAGGATTGAAGCATCATAAAAAAGTAAATCCTTGTGCTACTTTTAAGTCTCACATTCCTCATGGAATTGCGTAACTCTAACATCAGCTAGTTCTGTACTTCCAATTGACAGTTGGTTTCCTTGAACGCTGAAGGCAGTAGCCTGCAAAGCTGCCAGCAAATTGTTGACAGCGCCTACCCAATCACGAGGGTACTTAAACCCACAGGACGGGCATTTAAAAACCTTATTTCCACCAAGGTTGTGATGAATTTCACCACAATGCGGACAGGTTTTTGAAGTGTAAGACTCATTGGTTCGGATAATCAAAACGTTACGGCGTTTAGCAGCTTGCTCCAAATGACTATCAAACCTACCAAATGCCCATGTCAACATGTTCCTAACAGACTTTCGATTGATTTTTCTAGCAGTTTTTAGAACCATCTGTGATGTTTCATAGGTTGGCAGAAAAACCAGCTTGTAGCTGTTAACAATTAAGCTTGCAGCCTTCAAGTGAACATCGTTAACAATGTTTTGAATCCTAACCCTGAGCTTAGCAATAGAGCGACTAAGCTTGTAGCGGTACTTTTTATAAGCCTTTCCTCTGGCTTTAACTTTTTGGCTAATTAATCGGTCAAGGTGCAGACACAATCTAGTGATGCGTCCGATGTCTCCCTTACCAATCTCCAGAATGTTTTCACCGTCGTAGCCAGTGAGAAAGGTGCGGTTTCCAGGGTCAAAGGCGATCACCTTGTTACTTCCAGTTGCGGGTACTTTCTTGACCTCTGGGAAGCAGGCAAACCATTGCCCATGTTGATACAGAAGCTGAGTACCATACTTACATTCTATCGGGATTTCATAACCCCAAGCTGTACAGTACAGCAAGCCTTTTACTTTAGTCGGAAACCATGTTCCACTTTTGTAGGCATCGTTTTTGAATTTAATAGCTTCAGAATTATCTCGACAGGAACGGAACTTTAACCTAACAGAAGTTCTTTCCTTTTTAGGCTTTCTGTTCATTGCCCTTAATGCTTGTCTAAAAGCTTGTTCAGCTTCGCAGACAGCCTCTTGACGAGTCTTGCCTAAACATTGAGTCCACTCCAGATATGGAAAGCGTTGTAGATTTTGAATATGCTGATCTAAGCTCAATCCCTTTGGTAATTTCAAACCAGAGTTCAAGAATTCAACACATTGGTTGTATACCCACCTATAGGCTGCTAACCATTGTTTCCATATCTTATGAAGATCTTCACAAGGATATATCGGAATCTTTGCAAGACTGTTCGGAGGTTGGTTCTGACTCTTCTTGTACTGGTTCTTGCCGTAGATCAGATCCGATCTCTGTTCGATATTTTCTGAGTCCGTATAACCGACTAGAGAAACAATGGATGATGGACAGCAGATCTGCCACGAGTTCCTGTTCGGGGCCGCCGTTGCGGTTATCGAGAACCACGAGGTCACATTGATTTTCTGAGCATATCCACCTAACCAATTCAAATCCGAATCGGCACAATCTGTCTGGGTGGGCAACGACAACCCGTTGAATATCATGTTGCATAACTCGTTGTAGAATGGAGAGCAGTTTTTTCCTCTTAAAATTGAGTCCGCTTCCAACTTCTGAAATGAGTTCAGCCTCTGGGTATCGTTGGCTAAGGTATTCAGACTGTCTTGAAAGGTCATCGCGTTGGGAACTGGTACTAACTCTTGCGTAACAAACGGTTTTGACTGCACGTTCTCTTCCGCTGAATTTTTCAATCTCTGATCTGAGAAACCTTCTTTGACCTCCCGGAGTACGGTATGCTTTGATCTTCCCTTCTTTTTCCCACCTTCTGAGAGATTGGGCGTGGACTCCCAAAATCCCAGTGGCTTCTCTTGGTGTGATGTATTCATCCTTTAGCATTATTTCTGGGTGAGGCTGTATACATTTGCCTCACTCTTTTATCTTATCTGCGATGTTAGAGATTGTCAATTATGTTGGATAAAGTTAACTAAATCTTTATCTAGAAGTTCTCTACTTTACTAGAAAAGTAGCATATCTTACACCACTTAAGTGCAGAACTATAGCGATTTTCATCCGGTAACCGTATATATAGCGGTTCTCAGTTGAATCCCATACAGTCAACAGCCCTCACCCCTACCCCTCTCCCAAACTTGGGAGAGGGGTAGGGGTGAGGGCTATCTTGAGGGCGTTATGTATGTACTCTGAGTGAGAACCGCTATATTTATCTGCGTGCATCTGCGTACATCTGCGGTTCCTTAAATCTTTGATGTATAGCAATGCCACACACAAAAGCGCCCCCCGTTTCCGAAGGACGCTTTTGACTTATTAAGACGCGATGAATCGCGACTTTACATTAATGATTAACCGTTGATTGCAGGAGCAGTCAAAGCAACAGGTGCAGCCGAACCAGCAGCCAAGTCTAAGGGGAAGTTGTGAGCGTTACGCTCGTGCATTACTTCCATACCCAGGTTAGCGCGGTTGAGGATGTCTGCCCAAGTACCGATAACGCGACCTTGAGAATCAATCACCGAAGAGTTGAAGTTGAAACCGTTGAGGTTGAATGCCATGGTGCTGATTCCCAATGCTGTGAACCAGATACCAATCACAGGCCATGCAGCCAGGAAGAAGTGCAAGCTGCGGCTGTTGTTGAAAGAAGCGTATTGGAAAATCAGACGACCGAAGTAACCGTGTGCAGCTACAATGTTGTAGGTTTCTTCTTCTTGACCGAATTTGTAACCGTAGTTCTGAGATTCGCTCTCGGTTGTTTCACGCACCAAGGAAGAAGTTACCAAGCTACCGTGCATTGCACAGAACAGTGAACCACCGAATACACCAGCTACACCCAACATGTGGAAGGGGTGCATCAAGATGTTGTGTTCTGCTTGGAACACCAACATGAAGTTGAATGTACCAGAGATACCCAGAGGCATACCATCAGAGAAAGAACCTTGTCCGATGGGATAGATAAGGAACACTGCGGTTGCAGAAGCCAAAGGTGCGCTGTATGCTACGCAAATCCAAGGACGCATTCCCAAGCGGTAAGACAATTCCCACTGACGACCTAGGTAGCAGAAGCAACCGATGAGGAAGTGGAAAACTACCAACTGG
>JADQBA010000426.1 GCA_016903675.1 Stigonema ocellatum SAG 48.90 = DSM 106950
TGAAATTGGTTGACCAGCAACATGAATAGACTGTACCATTGCTGCAAAATCAGCGTCAGAAATTGGTTCTGCATCGGATGGAGTGGGAGGTGTAAGTAACCCAGATTTATAGAGAGGTTCAAGCAACGGCAGAAGTTCAGCCATAGTTGGTTCAGGTAACACTTGCAGCCAAACAGTTTGGTGTTCAGAAAAATTCACGCTCGCCAAGGGGCGCAACACTCCATTTTCGTAAATTGCTGGAATTACCTTAGCCATTGAAATTAATTAAGTTTTAGTTCTAAGGCTATTATAGTTTAATTCTGTATAGTCCATGCGGAGGCGGACGTAGCTTTCTATAATAGATAACTGCTACTCCTTCACAGAATTTTGTAGAAGGATTGGAATTGAATCCTAATCTAGAAGGGGGACACCATTTTGGGCGCATGTCCTTCTAGATGTACCTTCCTGGGGGCAACTAATACCACTCTGTCTCCTGTCCCGAAGGCGCAGGAGAATGCTTTTACAAGAATGTTGTAACTGGTATGAGAAGAATGTTCCAAAGGCAGATAAGTTGTATGACGAACACTTAGAGGAATTAAAAACAGAAGGATTCCTATGAAAACCAAGCCATTTAATGAACTTCGCAAAAGAATGACGCCTGAACAACGCGCAGAAAGTGAGATGCAAGCAAACCTTGCATTGCTCCAATTGACACTTTCCGAGCTTCGAGAGTCTCTTGCACGTACTCAAAGTGATGTTGCTCTGGATATGGGAGTGGTACAATCGGCGCTTTCAAAAATTGAGCATCAAAATGATATTCAAATATCTACACTCTCTCAATACATTAAAGCTCTTGGGGGAAGTCTAACAATCATTGCTCGGTTTCCTGACAAAGAGGTTGTTATCTCTCAGTTTGATTGACATTCTCCCCCACTAAGTTCCTTAGCTAAAGCTATTATACGGTTCCTGTTTCTGAAACATACCTTTTAAGCAACGCACTAGTATCTAAAAAGTATGCTGTTACCACTCACCTCGATCCTCAATGAAAGTTTGCTGAAATTGGTTGACCAGCAACATGAATAGACTGTACCATTGCTGCAAAATCAGCGTCAGAAATTGGTTCTGCATCGGATGGAGTGGGAGGTGTAAGTAACCCAGATTTATAGAGAGGTTCAAGCAACGGCAGAAGTTCAG
>JADQBA010000166.1 GCA_016903675.1 Stigonema ocellatum SAG 48.90 = DSM 106950
ACGGAACCTTCCACTTGAACATGGACGAGCGGTTAGAACTAGATGCTGCGTAAAGTGAAAATATTTTACTGAAACCTAGTAGGGGTAAAGATTACAGCCGTCGCGTGGCGGCTGGTGTCAGCCTCGCTACTTTTATGCCTTGAAAAGTTCCGGAATCATCTTTGTCAAGCTAATAGTAATGATGTAGTCCTTTTTTACTACAGTGGTCATGGTTATCAAGAGGATGCACCACAAGAATTTTGGAAATATGACCCAGATCGTCGTATCGAAGCTTTATTATGTTACGACAGTTGTCTTGAAGGGAAATGGGGTTTAGCAGATAAAGAATTAGCAAAACTTATTGCTGAAGTAGCAGCAGACAAAAACCTCCACATTTGCATTATTTTAGATTGTTGTCACTCAGGTTCTGGCACTAGAGACCCAATGCAAACAACGAAAGTGCGTCGTGTGACCTTAAATAAGGGTGTGCGACCGCTCAATACCTTTGTTTTTGATATTTCCGAACTAAAACATCTGTCTGCTTCCCAGAACCCAGAAGAACACCCCACCGGCTGGAAAATACCTAAAGGACGTCATGTTCTCCTTGCAGCTTGTCGAGACATCGAGCTAGCACAAGAAAACAACAAAGATAACAAAAACCAGGGTGTTTTCTCTTATTTTTTGAGAGATACGCTTTATAAAGCCAATGGAAAGTTGACATATCAGGATTTGTATAGGCGAACTAATGCCATCATTCGTAATGAAGTAGACAAGCAGTCTCCTCAGTTGGAAGTAGCTCAACCTGGCGATGAGAACCAATTTTTCCTAGATGGAGCAATTGGACAACGTTTCCCCTACTTCATTGTTAAGTATGACCATAAATATACCTCTTGGATGATTGATGGTGGTATCATTCACGGAGTTCAAAGTCCAAAGAATGGCGAAACTACATTACTGGCTGTGTTTCGTGATGATATCGATAACGAGGATTTGCAAATCCGTTCAAAATCTGTAGGTGAAGCCGAAGTCACTGAGGTATTGTCATCACAGAGTAAGATAAGAATTAAGGACGTAGAAAACCTGACTCAAGACCGTATCTTTAAAGCCGTTATCATCAGTCTACCGCTACCAGCTCTTGGGGTATACTTTGAGGGTGAGGAACAGGGTGTGAATCTAGCACTTGAAGCTTTAAAGATAGCTGGACCATCAGGTCAGCAACCTTCACTGTATGTTCGCCAAGAGCAAGAATCTCATGAAGCACAATTTCGTCTGTTATGCCGCGATGGGCAATATTTAATTACCCGCTCAACAGATCCCCAACCTTTAGTAGCTGAAATTGAAGGATATTCTCCACAGAATGCAACAAGGGCAATTCAGCGCTTAGAACATATTTCCCGCTGGACGACGACTAAACTGCTCTCTAGTCCAGCTACGAGTCGTATTCAACCAAATGACGTGCAGATAGAAATTTTGTTTGAAGATCGTGATTTATCTGAATCACGCCAGATAACACAAATGCGCTTGGAATACAAGCATGAGAATAATGAATGGAAGCCACGTCGATTTGGGCTTAAACTTATTAATAACAGTAACAAGCCACTCTACTGCGCCCTCTTGGATATTTCGGAAAATTACGGAGTTAGCCTTCCTTTCTTTGACACTGGTACTGTGTTGCTTCAGCCAAAAGACAAAGCAGGAAACGAAGTTTGGGCTTTGAATAATGAATGCCTAGAATTTCAAGTGCCGGATGATTTTTGGGAACGGGGTATCACAGAGTACTTGGACATCATCAAGTTAATTGTGAGTACTACAGACTTTGATCCCTCATTGCTGGAGCAGAAAGCGCTTGATTTGCCGCGACAAAACATAGGATTACGAGATCCGTTGCAAAGCACTCTTGACCGATTAATGAATCGGCTTCAAAGCCGTGATATAGTGCGTTCTACTGTCGGGAGAATAGACGATTGGATTACAAAAGAATTGGCAATTACTACAGTTCGCCCCTTGGATGCTACGCCAGTTTCTCCTGAAGAACAAAGAGAAAAAGATTTAGGGGCTGGAGTGAAGTTACAGCCGCATCCTAGTTTGGTAGCATATGCTTGCCTCACTACAATACCGCAGGCAAGCCGAGATTTAGGGAACATGATCGTACCAGATATATTGCGGCAAGATCCGGAAGTGACTCGACCTTTGCAATTTACTAGCAGCCGAGGTACTGACCCAGGATTGAGTGTACTAGAACTGAGCCAAGTGCAAGACCACACGGTTGTCACCCCAGATCAACCTCTGAAGCTGATAGTTGACGTTCCCTTGGCAGAAAATGAACATATTCTTCCTGTTAGTTTTGACGGTGAATTGTTCCTGCCATTAGGTTTTGAAAAACAAAGCCAAGAAGGTAAGACAGAAATTATACTAGAACGATTACCATATCCAATAAAAGAAGGTAAGCGCAGTCTCCAAGGATCTATTCGCATCTTCTTTCAAAAAGTCATCAGCAAAACATCAGGGCAAAAATTTGATTATCCCATCCTTGCGCTTGCTGAAGTTGGAGACGACAAGAAAGTCACCTACATAAAAGATGCAACTGTTGTTAAGCAGCGGGTGGCGCAAGCCAAAGAAACCAAGAAAAAAATTGCCCTTTATATCCACGGTATCATTGGCGATACTGAAAGTTTAGTTGCAACCATAAAACAACTTATTACAGGAGAGGATGGGCAACAGCATTCTGTCAGCTCGCTTTACGACCTGGTTCTTTGCTTCGACTACGAAAACCTGAATACTTCTATTGAACAGAACGCTCAACATCTCAAACAGCGACTTACAGAGGTAGGTTTAGGATCAAACCACGGTACACAACTGCATATTATTGCTCACTCAATGGGAGGTCTAATTTCCCGTTGGTTTATTGAACGCGAGGAAGGTCATAAAGTTGTTCAAAGCCTAATTATGTTGGGTACACCAAATGCAGGTTCTCCTTGGCCTGTTGTTGAACAGTGGGTAACGTTTGCTTTGGGTATTGCGCTGAATAATCTTTCTGTGGTTCCCTGGCCCGCAACAGTGCTGGCAAGTCTAATGAATTTGAACCCTGTAGCAGTGGCACTCAAGCAGATGAACCCAACTTCTGATTTTCTCGGTTCTCTGGTAGCAAGTGATGACCCTGGCATTCCTTACTCGATTATCGCTGGTAACACATCTATCATTATTCCTGTATCCCAAGAGCCAGAAGCGGAAAAACCGAAACTACTAAAACGATTGATGCAAAAGTTATTTAATCAAGTTGCTGCTTTGCCTTTCTTAGGTGAACCAAATGATATTGCTGTCACTGTGGACAGTATCACAAATATTCCATCTGGGCGATCGCTTCCTCCCCATATCCAAGAAGTGGCTTGTGACCACATGAGCTATTTCAGTACTGATGTTGGATTAAAAGCCTTGCTTGCAGTCTTGACGCATCAGAGGTAAAAGTCATATCTTTTGGGCACAGGAGACATTATACACAACGTCTCTTTTGCTCAGATTTTTTGGATGACTCTGCATAAGTTAAAGTAATCCATGACTATTATACCTGACATGATGGTAGTGAAGCTAATAACTATCAAAATAGCAGTATAAGTCAAAGCATAGAAAAATATTTATGCATAAATCTATACATGATTTTCACCAAATTTTTGCTATTATTATCGGAATTAATGAGTATAAAAATGGGATTCCGCCTTTACAAACTGCTGTTCCTGATGCTGAAAGACTTGCCAGAATTCTCCAAAATGAGACTAGAAAAGACGGCAAATACGATGTTCTAAAATTACTAAATGCATCTGCGGCTTTTGATGAACTGAGTCGTTTGCTAGAAGCCTTCAAACAGAAGACTATCCCATTACCTGAAGGTCAGATACCAGTAGGAAAAGATGACCGACTTTTATTCTACTTTGCAGGTCATGGCATTATCCCGAAAGATGGGTTAGAAGACACAAAAAATTTGACTGGCTATCTTGTACCACAAGACGCTAGTGGAGGTATTTTCTTAGAGACAGATTTTGATAAAATTAGCAAGGTACTGCTGCCAATGCAGAAATTGCATGATGCTCTTGCAGAACTTCCTTGCCGTCACCTGCTGTTGATTCTTGATTGTTGCTTTGCTGGGGCATTTCGCTCAACTCTATCTAGAGATATTGTCGCTTCCCGAAAGGTCTACAAACAACGTTACGATCGCTTTATCAACTCTCCTGCATGGCAAGTTGTCACCTCAGCCGCTCACGACCAAAAGGCAATTGATGTGCTAGGAAGCTTTGGTTTGCGAGATGTGGATAAACAAGAACACTCACCCTTTGCTCAGGCCTTATTTGATGGGTTAGAAGGTGCAGCAGACATTAGCCCACGCTCCGGGGACGGTATCATTACAGCTACAGAACTTTATGTTTATCTTCGTGAACAAGTTGAGAAGATAACAGAAGAGAATCACTATCGCCAAACCCCTGGTATATTTCCGTTTTCAATGGAAAAGCATGACAAAGGTGAGTATATATTTTTACTTTCCAGCTTTGACCGAGATCAGTTAGAAGATGCACCTGCACTCATACCAGAAAACAATCCTTACCGAGGGCTGAAGCCTTATGAAGAAAAAGATGCTCAGCTATTTTTTGGTAGACAGATATTGGTTAAGGAGTTGTGCGATCGCATTCTTAACCCTAATCAGCAATTGACCATTGTCCTTGGAGTTTCTGGTTCTGGTAAATCAAGCTTGGTTAAAGCTGGGTTAATTCCTTACCTACGGGCTAGCTACCCACAAGAGTCCTATATTATACCTTCATTTCGTCCTGGCGAATCTCCATTTGTCGCCTTGGCAGAAGCAATTCTGCAAAATATTAATATGGGTACCGCTATCCAGCCAGATAGAATAAATTCTCTAAGCAAAGCTATACAAAAAACACCCAGGCAATTTATTGAACTGATAAGCACATGGTCTCCACTCGAAGCCAATATCAAGTTCCTATTGGTTATCGATCAATTTGAGGAGCTCATTACGGTATCTAAGCAAGAGGTGCAAGAGCAATTCTTAAATTTTCTTGCAGAAGCTTTAGCGGCTTATCCCCAAACACTAGATATAGTATTAACCTTACGTTCTGATTTTGAACCGCGTTTTGTTAACTCGACTCTTAAAAACTACTGGAGTAAAGAAAAAGCTCGTTTTCCTGTTAGAGCAATGACGACTGAAGAGTTGCGACAGGTCATTACTGGACCTGCTGTTGAGAGAATGTTGGACTTCTCACCACTTAATCTGGTTGACCAACTCATTGACGAAGTAGGACAAATGCCAGGAGCATTACCATTATTGTCTTTTACACTCAGTGAATTATATGTTAAGTGTATTGAGCGGGAAAGCCGAACTTTAAGTAAAACTGATTATGATGCATTAGGCGGAATTGCGGGTTCGCTCACAAATCGCGCTACAGAAGAATACAACCAACTGGACAAAGAACAACAAGCAACAATGCAGCGGGTGCTACTGCGGATGGTAACCATTGAAGGTGGGGAACCTACGCGGCGACGACTGCCTTCATTGGAATTGCTCTACCCAGATGATGTAGAAAACCAACGCCGAGAACAAGTTATCAACCGTCTAATTACAGCCCGCTTGATAGTGACGGGACAAGAAACAAGAGGTTCGGTATACGTAGAGCCAGCCCATGACTACTTAGTGAGGGGTTGGAGCAAGTTACAAGAGTGGATAAAAGAGGATTTAGAAAATTTGGCATTGCAACAGCGCTTGGCACCTGCGGCTAATGATTGGGAAAGAAATAACCGATCTACAGGTTTTTTATGGCCAGATAGCGATCGCCTTACTCAACTCGAAAAGATACTAACTAGACCATTACACTGGTTGAATCAGCGAGAGACAGAGTTTATTAACAGCAGCATTGAGCACAGAGAAAACCAAAGAAAGCAAACTAAAGAACTTCGTTTAAAAGCAGAACTCCGGGCGAAAGCAACTAAAGTAGAAGAATTGCTACCTGTAAAACCTTTAGAAGGCTTAATACTGGCAATTCAAGCAATGGGTCAAAATTTAGACGAGTTGCCTGATGAAATCCTCAGTACAGTCGAGACTAGCCTGCATACAGCGTTAGAAACAAAAGTGTCAATTCCCTTTGTTGGGCACGAAGGTTTTGTCAACTCAGTTGCCTTTAGTCCAGATGGAAGATACATTGTTAGTGGTAGTGATGACAAAACATTGCGGTTGTGGGACATCCACGGTAATTTACGAGGTCAGCCCTTCCGTGGACATGAGAGTTGTGTCACTTGCGTCGCTTTTAGTCCAGATGGACAATACATTGTCAGTGGCAGTCGTGACAACACCTTGCGATTGTGGGACATTCACGGGAATTCACAAGGACAACCCTTTTGCGGACATGAGAACTGGGTTTACTCAGTTGTTTTTAGTTCAGATGGGCAGTACATTGTCAGTGGCAGTCGTGACAAAACATTGCGATTGTGGGACATTCATGGGAATCCACAAGGTCAACCCTTCTATGGACATAAAGATTCGGTCTACGCAGTCGCCTTTAGTTCCAATGGGCAGTATATTGTCAGTGGCAGTCGTGACAAAATATTGCGATTGTGGGACATACACGGTCATTTACACGGTCAGCCCTTTCAGGGACATGAGGATTCGGTGTATGCAGTTGCTTTTAGTCCCGATGGGCAGTCCATTATCAGTGGTAGTTTAGATAACACATTAAGGTTGTGGGATACTCAAGGCAATTCACAAGGACAGCCCTTCAGGGGGCATGAGAATTCAGTCTGTACAGTCGCTTTCAGTCCCGATGGGCAGTCCATTATCAGTGGTAGTGTAGATAACACATTAAGGTTGTGGGATACTCAAGGTAATCAACAAGGTAAGCCCTTGCGTGGGCATGAAAGTTTTGTCAATTCCGTCGCTTTTAGCCCCAATGGGCGATACATTGCCAGTGGGAGTCGGGACAAGTCAGTAGGATTGTGGGACATTGAGAGCAATCAACAAGGTAAGCCCTTCCGTGGGCATGAGTCAGTCGTGCTTTCAGTCGCTTTTAGTCCCAATGGGCAGTACATTATCAGTGGTGGTAGCGACGATACATTGCGGTTGTGGGACATTCACGGTCATCTGCAGGGTCAGCCCTTCCGTGGACATAAAGGTTCTGTATATGCAGTTGCCTTCAGCCCTAACGGACAGTATATTGTGAGTGGTAGTTATGACTACACAGTGCGCTTGTGGGATTTACAGGGCAATATGCAAGGTCAGTCCTTCAGTGGTCATGAGGATTGGGTTTATTCTGTTGCCTTTAGTCGAGATGGGCATTACGTTGTTAGTGGTAGTCAGGACAAAACAGTACGGTTGTGGGACATTCATGGCAATCCTGTTGGTGAACCATTCTGCGGACATGAGGCTTCTGTCGCTTCCGTCGCTTTTAGTCCAGATGGACACTACATTGTCAGCGGCAGCCATGATAAAACAGTACGGTTGTGGGATTTACAGGGCAATTTACAAGGACAGCCTTTCTGTGGGCATGAAAAAAATGTCACTTCTGTAGCGTTTAGTTCAGATGGGCAAAGAATTGTTAGTGGTAGTCATGACTACACCGTGCGGTTATGGGATTTACACGGCAATCTACTAACTCAGCCCTTTCGCGGGCATGAGGATTCCGTCACTGCCGTTGCTTTTAGTCCAAACGCACAGTACATTGTTAGTGGCAGCGATGACAACACTGTTCGGTTATGGAACTTGCAAGGCAATCCTATTGGTCAGCCATTCCAGGGACATAAGGGTTCCGTTACTTCTGTTGCTTTTAGTCTGGATGGGCAATATATAGTCACTGGTAGTTGGGACACCACATTACGTTTGTGGCGAGGAGGAGGCTGGCGAAGGTGGCTCAAAAACTCTTGCAACCGCCTCCGCTACCATCCTGTCTTCAAAAATCCTCAAACTGATATGGAAAAGCAAGCTTGCGAAGTTTGTCAAAAATACGTTTGGACACAACAACTTTAGGGATAATCACGTTGGAGTGTTAAAAGGTTTATATTCTAGTGTAGCACAGTTTCTTTTTGGAAGCGTATGATCACATAACCTCTTTTAAGGAACAACTCCATCAGCAATAGCTGATAACAACAAAAGTCGCAAACAAGTAAGTCTTCAGATTTTTTCCGAAAACAGTACTCCAATATATGTAGTTAATGGTAATTCCAAACTGCTCGCTGTAAATATACTAGCATCTATTGATGTATGTCCAAGTCCAAGTATGAATTTCAACGCAATCTAGCAGTGATTATTGGTATTAATAATTACTCAAATGGCATACCAAGGCTAGAGACTGCTGTGTCCGATGCAATAGAAATCGCCCGGATTCTAAAGCAAGATCACAACTATGATGTCCGGTTACTAAAAGATGCTAGTCTGGAAGAACTTGTCCAACTGCTTGCTGCCTTCCAGATGCAGACAATACCCCTTGATCAGGAAACAGTGTCGGTGAGCGAGAACCACAGAGTACTGTTTTACTTTGCTGGACACGGTATCGCTTTAGATGCATTGGAAAGTGAGGATGGACCTGCTGGATACCTAATACCTCATAATGCTCATGCAGGTATTATTAATACCTACCTGCTGATGCAGGATTTACACAACGCTCTCGTTTCGCTACCGTGCCGACATCTACTGACTATCCTTGACTGCTGTTTTGCTGGGGCATTCCGTTGGTCAAGTATTAAAAGAGACATTGTACCTTCCCAAACTGTCTACAAAGAACGCTATGAGCGCTTTATCACTGACCGGGCGTGGCAAGTGATTACTTCTGCTGCCCATGACCAAAAAGCTTTAGATTTCTTGGCTCGTCGGGGAACAGTAGACCAGCACTCACCTTTCGCTGCAGCGCTTTTGACGGCACTACGAGGCGCAGCAGACACCAATCCACCAGCTAAGAATGGTAAACCTGCAGGCGATGGAGTGATTACAGCAACTGAACTGTATAGTTATCTGCGCGATGAGTTGGAAACGACCACAGAAAAACTCTACAAACGCCAAACTCCTGGGTTGTTTCAACTCAGTAAACACGACAAAGGGGAGTATATTTTTCTAGTTCCCGGTCATGAGTTAAACCTACCGCCCGCACCGCCACTCAATCGGGAGAATAATCCATATCGAGGGCTAGAACCATTTGATAAAGACCACAGCCATCTGTTTTTTGGAAGGCAAGAGGTAGTAAAAGATTTGAGTGCGTTTGTCAACAAGCAGCAACTTACAGTCGTTCTAGGGGATTCCGGTACTGGCAAGTCAAGTCTGGTGAAAGCGGGGCTAATTCCTGATTTAGAAAATGCTGTGGAGAATCAGTGGCAGGTACTTGAACCGATTCGTCCTGGTGAGTTTCCCATGACAGCTTTAGCAAGGGCAAGTCTGCAAATGAGTCTTGGTGCAACCCCAGAAGACACAGCTTCGATTGATGCCAAAAGTCAGGATTTACAACACGAAACTAACAGATTCGCCCTTGATGTAGCTACTTGGAGCAATGCTCACCCACAGATGAAACTGCTACTGGTTGTTGATCAGTTTGAGGAGTTAGTTACTATGTGTCGCTCTGAGCAGGAGCGCCAACAATTCTTGCAAGCACTGGAAACAGCGCTTACATCAAATCAAATATATATTATTTTAACTTTACGTTCAGACTTTGAACCGCAGTTTTTCAATTCTGCTTTTCCATCTCAATGGATGGATGCTAGATTTTTGCTACGACCAATGACACAAAATGAGCTACGTGAGGTCATTGAAAAACCGGCAGCAGAGAAAGTGTTATATTTTGAACCGCCTGATTTAGTAGATCGACTGTTTAACGAGGTAGTGCAAATGCCAGGAGCACTTCCTTTGCTTTCCTTTACCCTCAGCGAACTGTACTTAAAGTATTTAGAGCGACGTGGGGATGACCGTGCTTTAACTGAGTCTGATTACTTTGAACTCGGTGGTGTTGCTGGTTCACTTACGCAAAGAGCAACTCAGGAATACAGGAATTTAGTGAAGCTTGACCCAGCTTACGAACATACCGTTCGTCACGTGATGCTGCGAATGGTTACCGTCGAGGGTGGTGAATTGGGGCGGCGACGGGTACCGAAGTCGGAACTAGTGTACGAAAGTGCAGAAGAAAATAATCGAGTGAAGACGGTTATTGAAGGTTTTTCCGCTGCACGACTTTTGATAGAGGGAAAAGAAATTGGGGATGAAGCTTACGTAGAGCCAGCCCACGATGCTTTAATACGGGGATGGGATAAGTTACAGCAATGGAAAAACGCACAGCAGGAAAGTTTAGTGCTGCGTCAGCGTCTGACACCTGCGGCTAATGACTGGCAAAATCAAGAGCATAACTCAGATTATCTGTGGAGTAGCGACCCTCGTCTTGCCGTGTTGGAAAAAGTTCTCAAATCTCCATCTGATAGTAACTGGTTGAATAAGCTAGAGACAGAATTTGTCAAGCAAAGCATTCAGAAAAGATATGATGAACTAGAGGAAACTAAGGAGCGGCTCCGTATTTCTGAGGAACGGCGACGCCTCGCCCAAGGTCGTCAGTTAGCAGCTCAAAGTGAATTGGTAAGGAGTGGGGGCGCTGTACAGTTGAGTGTCTTGCTAGCTGTAGAATCTATGCAGGAGTTACTTCAAGTAGATTCTTCTGTGTTAGAAGCTGATTCGGCTTTGCGTAATGGATTAGCCTTGCTTCCCTTCTCCACGGCACATCATAATGCTGTGGTCAACAACATTGTCTTCAGTCCAGATGGCGAGTACTTTGCGACTGCTAGTGATGACAAAACCGCCAAGGTATGGGAGGTGAGCAGTGGTAAGGAAATTATTCGTCTCCCCCATGATGACCAAGTAACAGATGTTGCCTTCAGCCCGGATGGGAAGTATGTTGCCACTGCCAGTAATGACAAAACTGCTCGACTATGGGAAACGAGTACTGCTAGAGAAGTTGTCCGTATCTTTCACACGAATACAGTTATATCTATTACCTTCAGCCCAGATGGCAAATACCTTGCGACTGCTAGTTATACTGCTAGTTATGACGGAACAGCGAAGCTGTGGGATGTCAATGAGGGTAAAGAAATTGCTCAGTTTCCTAGAAAATCAGCAGCACTTGTCTTCAGCCCGGATAGCAGATACTTGATAACAGATGCTGGCAACGGGGCCAAGCTGTGGGATGTACAGAACCGTCGAGAAATTGACCATTTTTTCCATGAATCCCCTAACAATCGTCTAGATGGTATTGCTCTCAGCCCGAATGGTAAATATCTCGCAACTGCTAGCGACAATAATACCATCAAGTTATGGGACATCAGCAGTCACAAAGAAATCGCAACCCTTCAGCACAGGAGCGTTGTTATTGCTTTCAGCCCGGATAGTAAATACCTTGTTACTTGCCCAAGTTTTGATTATCAAATAAATGTTCGTCTGTGGGATGTTAAAACTGGTACAGAAAGTGTTCACTTTCCCATGGATAGCTTAGTTAACAAAGTCGCCTTTAGTCCAGATGCCAAATATCTTGCCACTGCTAGTAAAGACAATACCGCCAGCATATGGAATATCCAAAGCCGTGAGAAAATCGCTGACTTCTACCATGAGTCTGGAGTCCAAAAAATTAGCTTTAGCCCAGATGGCAATTACCTTGCAACTGCCAGCTTTAGCCATGATAGCAAGTACCACCCAGCAACTGCCAGTAAAGATATAGCTGGAGTGTGGGATGCCACCAACAGCAAGCAGATTACTCGTCTTTCCCAAAATTCTGATGTTAGTAATATTGCTTTTGACCGTGATGGTAGATATCTGACGATTGCTAGCAAGGAAAATTTTGGGGTATGGAAAGTTGGGAGCAATCAAAAAATTACTTTTCTTCCTTACAATGCAAAAATAAATAGCATTGACCTAAGCCCAGACGGCAGGTATATTGGGACTGTCAGTGAAGATGAAACAGTTTGGTTGTGGGATGTGAACAGAGGTAAAAAAATTGTCCTCCTTACACAAAGCTCCAAGGTAAAGACAGTTAAATTCAGCCCCAATGGTAACTACCTTGCGACTGTCGATCAGGACAAAGTCGTTCGGGTCTGGGAAGCCAACAGTGGCAAAGAACTTGCCCACCTCCAGGGAGAAATTGCGGGCGATAGTGTCAGTAGTCTCAGTTTAAGTCTTGATGGCAGATATGTTGCTGTTGGTAGTTGGAATTACCAAACTGCTGAGGTATGGGAGGTCAACAGCCGCAAGCGAATCTTTCGTCTTCCTCGCCAGTACAAGTGGTGGATAACAACGATAGCGTTAAGCCCAGATGGTCAATATCTTGTGATTGTGTATCCTACAGGTGGGGCTGGCAAGACTGGAAATGTTAATTTGTGGCAAACCAAGAGTGACAAACAAACTCCGCAACCCTTAGCTCATGATGAATCTGACACTGAAGGTAATTTGACCAGTATTATTCAGTTCAGTCCGGACGGTGAATATTTTGTTACTGCCCCCAGTACCCGCATACCTCGCATGTGGGAAACTAAAAGCGGTAGAGAAGTCGCCCGCTACCCCCACGACTTCGGACCAGTAATGGCTATTGCCTTTAGTTCGGATAACAAGTATGTTGTGACTGCTAGTGCAGACAGAACTGTCAAAATCTGGGAACCCAGGAGTGGTCAAGAAATCGCCCGCATCCCTCATGACTCTCCTGTAAATTACGGGTCAATTGCCTTCAGCCCTGATAATAAATATATTGTGACTGCTACTAAAGATAAAACGGTTCAGCTATCGTTCATATGCCCGGACGATTTGATTGCTGAATCCTGCCGTCGTCTGAACCGTAACCTCTCCTGGAATGAATGGCGTCTGTACTTCGGTAATGACCTGAATCAGTACCGCCGAACCTACCCGAGTCTACCAATCCATCCCAGCTTTATTACTGAGGTCGTCAAATCGGAAAACATTGAGGAGGCAGTTGCTATCCTCCGCAAGCTACTCGAACAAAACATCCCCTCAAACATAGACCAAACGGTAGAAGCTCGCAGGCTGGTAGCGCCGGACTTGCTTAAGAAGGGAGAGGCACTTGTGACGGAGGGCAAAATAAAGGAAGCGATCGACGCCTATACGAAGGCAGAACAGTTCGATCCAACCCTGAAAATTTCTGTTAATTCCTGGTGCGACCTCTGCTGGTATGGCAGTATACATGGATATGCAGCCGAGGTGATGGATGCCTGTGAAAAGGCAGTAACGCTTAATCCCGATCCTGCTAAAGATGGTTGGTTGAGGAATGCCCGTGGAGTTGCCAAAGTGTTGACTGGAGATACCAAGGGAGCAATTTCAGACTTTCAGGCAGCCGCCGCTTGGTATGAAGCCCAGTATCAACAACATTATGAAGCCCAGTATCAACATCTTGTTGGTGTAATAAAAGAACAAGCAGACAATTATAAATCATATAAATTACAACGGCAAAATTGGATTAATACCCTCAGTGCTGGTCAAAATCCTTTCACTGAGGGAGAAATTAGGCTGAACACACTGGAGCGGTGAGAAAGCTATTATCTACGATCTCCGTTCCATGCTACTCCCTTCCCGCTAGAAGAGGGGCGTGAATATCAATGGATACTGTTGGCGAGGTCGTCAAAGGTTCTTAGCTAGTGTCGGTTAACCCATAATATTGGGAGCATTACAGCCTCGGTTGCGGCAACATTATGGTTCGAGTCCCGGCAATCTTATATCTATAATAATATTGAAATGCATTGTGTTTTAATCTGCGATCGCTCCGTGGTCGATTACACAGAGTGTCGGTTTGACTCCGAAACTCAAGTATAAATGTGCCCTCACCAATAATTCAGCAACTGGGGAAGATTGGGCGACGAACTGGAGTGCCTGGTGTGGGCTGCGACAATCTCAATTGCTAACACGCTTGTTTTGGTGGCCCGTACCAGGCATCGCCCAATAAGGGCGCAGCGTTCCCCAGTTGTGTCACTTACCCCCTATAAAAATGGCGTTATATAAACTCCAGAACCTCACTGAGAATTAAATATTGATGGGTAATTGATGACAAATTGGTAGTTTTAAATTGCAATGGAGATAGTTAATTAATGCTTTGATGGTAGTATTGTATGCGCTTCATGAATGATTGGCCAGTTTTAGCTGACCAAGGGACTCCAATAGTTGGGTTGGAGTATCATGCGACTGATAGGGCAAGCATATTGAACCAGTTTTACAGATGGGGTGCAGAGCGTTCAATGCCCGTTTATTACTGGAATCCTGGTTATTCCTGTCTTCAGCAGGTGGTGGAGCTAGAGGGACAAAGTAAGTGCATTTTGCAGGATACTGATATTGTTCCAGATAAGGATGTGCCGCAGTTTTTGTTGGAGAAGAAGCAGGCAGGGATTTATCTGTTAGAGGGGGTGCTAGAGTTTGACAGCATTGGTCAGGTGAGTGAACGACGTTCTTACCAATTGATGAACGCATTCTACCAAGCGTCTTGGGCAACAAATCAGCAGTTCTGGGTTTTACTGGAAAGTTATGTTGAGCTACCCTTAAATTTGCAAGCTTTAATTCCTGTTCTTTCTAACCCGCTACCTGGGCGCAAGCAGGTACGCGATGCGGTTGCAGCTTTTGTCGGCAGAAATTCCTCTTTTGGAGGGAAAGATGATCCACTGGCTCAGGCTCACTTAGTCCGGGCTTGTCAGGGGTTGCCCTTAGGAGAGATTCAGTTGGTGTTAGAGCGTAGTCTTGCCTTCGCAGGAACAATAGAGGAATTGGCAGTCGAAGTTCTGAATCACAAAGTTTCCAAGCTGCGGGGGCGGGGGTTGGAATACCTGAATGAGCCGGATGTCCCGAATGCTGGGGGTTTGGACTTGTTGGACGAGACGCTTGATAGGGTGAGTGCATTGCTAGACCCGGAAGCTGAAAAGTACGGGCTAAAGTTTCCCAAGGGGATGATTCTCTGGGGGCCACCAGGGACGGGTAAGAGTTTGAGTGCTAAGCTTGCAGCTAAGAAGATGGGAGTGCCGCTTTTAGCAGCTGACTGGGGTGGGCTGCGCGGTGCCACTGCTTATGAATCAGAGCGAAATCTCCGGTTTCTACTAGAATTGGCTCAGAGCATTGCTCCTGTTATACTGTATTTTGATGACTTTGATAAGGGCTTTGCTGGGTGGGACTCCGACGCTGATGGAGGTGTGGCACGACGGCTCTCTGGGAAGCTTTTAACCTGGATGCAGGAGCATCAATCACAAGTTTACATGATGGCAACAGTGAATAGGTTAGGGATGCTGCCACCGGAGCTGATCAGAAGATTTGACGATATTTTCTTTATCGATTTGCCTCATGAGGGGGCGATGTATGAGATTTTTAACTTGCACCTATCCAAGTATTTCCCAGAGTTTCGGAATTCCGACAAATCGCCTTGGTCGGATGAGCAATGGCGAATTTTACTCAGGGATTACCGACTTTGTACACCTGCGGAAATTGCCAATGCTGTTAGAAAAGCTGCCGAAGAAGCTTTTTATCAAGGTAAGCCAGGGAAGGTGGATTTACAAGACCTAATCAAAGTACGGTCTTTATTCACTCCATCTTTGATCCGTGATGAAGATAAAATCCTGGCAATCCGTAATCAGGCTGTATTTGCTCGTCCAGCTGCAGGTTCTGATCAGTCTCGGTTTGCGATTCCGCCAGCGGAACTTTTTGAGTAGTGGCGTGACTTAAGGGAAAAGATTGCCGAAAATTAAAGGATAAGCTTGCCGAATTCAGAGCCTGACTAGTTTTATGGTGAATCCTTGCAGTAGTTCATCAGTTTATCTGATTTCCATTTTATGCAAACTAGATGTGGAACAGCTTAGAATCAGGAAGAAAATAGAGATTAAGGTGACAAAAAGCCTGAAGCATTCGCTCTGCAGATGGGCGATTGGTTTTTCGCTTTGGATTGCCGTCATAAAGACCAGCCAGAGATTGTTGCGTTTGCTGGAGAGCCAGCCTTACCACAAACTCCATTAGGGTAAATACGCGCAAAGCTATGTTCAAAACAAACATCAAGCCAGTAATTCGGTCTTCATTTTGGAAGTAAATCGGCGTTTGCGGGGGTAAATAAGCAACCGTACAGAAAGTTACGCTAAGCCTGAAAGCCTTGCTGGGCAAGTGTTCTATAAATCACTCTTTTGGCACCGCAATCTTTGTGCCCAGTGCCCTGTTCAAAGTACCAACTAATCTAAACTCTATTTGGTACAGCCAATGAGTACGGCACAGCAAGGGTTTCAGACTCCTAGATTTCAGACCCTTCAATTGGTACAGCTATACGAACTGGTAATCAGGATGGTGAAAGTAGGTGATCAATTCCTTAACGTAACTTTTTGCTTCACTGCTCATTTCACCCCTACCACAAGTGTTGAGGGGAAACGACCAAAGCGCTGGACTAAAATACGTAGCCCCATCATGCATGACCTGTAAGAAGGTGCATCGAACGTGAGATAATGTGATTTGAATCATAATTTGACCAAACGGTCACGAAATACTTCAAAAGCAGTTAGGACAAGATATGCTTCATAGTTGAGCTGTGAGTTCTAAAAAATTCCGGAAAAAAGGACAAAGTCAACTTTCTTAGGTAGCAGTTATATCCAGGTTGGGCGGCGTCGAGGGGGTGGGAACGCTTCGCTTTCAGCCGTCGGTCAGTCCTTCTCTGGATTGATGCTTCTAGGTGATGAGGCAAAGCTTGACGCCAGAGAAGAACTGCCGCGTCTGAATCCCACCCCCTCTTGTCTTAGTTAGGACAAAATATGCTTCAAAACTTGAGTGACGAGTTATTTTCTGAGAATGATAATCGCGCTATTGGAGAGAGAGGGGAGATGCAGCCGTAGGCTGCATCTCCCCTCTCTCGCATGATTATCATTCTTATGTGGCTCCCGACTGTGACTCATCTCCAACAGGATCTCGCTTAGGTTTGCGTTGTCCGACACGTGTGCCCTTCGTGATAAACAACGCATGGAGACGCGCCTAATGAGTCGTGGTGATTGTCGTCGTAAATGGAGTAAGCCCATTGGGTAAAATAAGTGTATAAATCTCCCAGATTCCAAACAGCTAAATTTTTGGGATCAACAGTTTTAGTGAGTTGACGGGGCTGTTTACTTGCTTGGGTATTGCCTAGAAGGTTAAATATAAACTCCGTATTTGTCGTCCCAAATAATCGTTCAATTACCGACCCAAAGCGGGGTTTACCACCAGGACGTGTTTTCTTGGTGCAGTGGTAGCGTGCAAGCAAGGTATCAAAGTATAGACTATGAAATTCTTTGCCCCCATCTACCACAAGTGTTGAGGGGAAACGACCAAAGCGCTGGACTAAAATACGTAGCCCCATCATGCATGACCTGTAAGAAGGTGCATCGAACGTCAGATAAACTGCTAATATTCTTCGGGAATAGGCATCAGTAAGTAACGTTAGCCAAGGTCGTCCTAATAATCTGCCCGTGGCAACTGAGCGTAATTCAATATCCAGTTCGGTGTGGTCGATATGTACTATCTCCTGAGGACGATTTCCGTGAGGGCGTGTATTTTTTGCTAGTTCCCAAACAAAAGGCTCTGTTGCGTATGCGGCTTTTGCGCCCTGACGCTTTAAAGTCTGCTCATGGGTTGGGCGCTTTTTTAGCCGTTGGTAGAAGCTGCTGTTACTAAGGGGTTGTATGTTTAAAGCGCTACATTCTTTGACATATGCCCGATAGACGGAGGCGGCGGTCGCTTGTCTTGGTGTTTCAAAATGCTCTCGAATAAATTTATCTAGTAATTCACTTGAGTCAGTTGGTGCTTTTTGTTGACGGTTTCCTTGCTGATGTCTACGTGGTAGCAAACCAACATAACCACAACCTAAGTTTGCTTCTGCTTCACGGAACTGTTGCACCCATCGACGTAAAGTCCGAGGGTTAATGTCTTTATAGAGATCTGTATGGCGCTGAAAATATGCTTGTACTAGATTAAATTTTCGGTTCGCTTCTTTTAAGGAAGCAGGAGAAGCGCCATCCATTAAATTA
>JADQBA010000246.1 GCA_016903675.1 Stigonema ocellatum SAG 48.90 = DSM 106950
TTTCAAATTGCCGCAACATGAAGCCTATCAAACCAAATGCTCCATGCAGGGCAACGAATGTCCACAAGCCACCGATTTGGCACCAACGAGTGAAGTCTCCTTGTGCCTCTGGTCCCCACAACAGCAACAGGGAGTGTCCCAGGCTGTTGGCGGGAGTGGATACAGCCACTGTCAAAAAGTTACAGCCTTCCAAGTAGGAGGAGGCTAAGCCGTGGGTATACCAAGAGGTGACGAAGGTGGTTCCGGTCAACCAACCGCCCAACGCTAGAAAGGCACAGGGAAATAGTAATATCCCTGACCAACCTACGAATACAAAGCGATCGCGCTTCAACCAGTCGTCGAGAGCGTCAAACCACCCTCTGCTACTGGGGGCGCGTCCTATTGCAATGGTCATTAGAGCAAATCTCCAAATGTTTATAAGTACGGGTTTCGTTCTTCTATAGATAGACTGCCGTTTTCGGACCCTCTAACTACAGAATGATAACTAGATTGTCAATCTAGTTAATAATTTTTTACTCTCTCTAATCATAATAGGTGCAAATTACTAATTTTGCTACTGAAATTTTAACTTTAATTAATATTTAACTAATTAATGCGGAATGGGGAATGGGGAGTGGGGAATGGGGAATGGGGAGTGGGGAATGGGGAGTGGGGAGTGGGGGAATGGGGGAATGGGGGAATGGGGGAATGGGGGAATGGGGGAATGGGGAATGGGAGAGATGAGGAATAATAATTATTTTTGCTTTACTTTCTCATCTTTATCCTATTCCCGCACCCCCACTCCCCCCACCCTCACTCCCTTACAAAGGTAGGTATTTTCATTTTTTGCCTATTTCAGCCCATGCTTAAATCCTGAAACGACCAAACCACTTTAAACACTTGAGAATTTTCTTACTCCTTGGACGCCAGAAGATTACCTATATAACGAACCGCCAAGACGCCAAGGACGCCAAGAATAAGATCGGTAATCTTGTAGCGAGAAGGGAGTAACTATTTTCGAGATGACAAAAAACCTACCCTTGAAAGACCCCCACTCCCCACTCCCCACTCCCCACTCCCCTCTTCCTCCGCTAAAATGAGTCCTACACTTAAATTTGATTAACGCCAAATGTTCACCATAGACCTAACCGTAAGAAACACCGCTTTCCCCGTATCAGTAGAACTTAAGTCAGCTGAAGATGCTGAAGCTGTGTATCAATTAATTTTGGCAGCGATGCGCTCTGGGAACCCTGATATTGTGGAACTAAAGAGTGAGGGCAAGACAGAGAAAAAAGTCGCAGTTCTTGCTACTGAAATTTCTGGAGTACAAATCTCTCAAAGAGACGGTGCTACCCCTGGTGGTGCCAGACCACCAGGTTTTTTTGCTGTAACCGCTGAGTAAGCAGCTAGTGGTGTACAAATGACGGAACTGGGCATTGAGGTCAGAGATTTAAACTTCAGTTGGCGGTCGGGAGAGAAAGTCATAAAATCTTGCTCTCTAGAAGTTCCCAAGGGGGAATTTTGGATGCTGTTGGGTACAAACGGCAGTGGCAAATCAACTTTACTCAGACTGTTGGTGGGGTTATTAACGCCTGAGTCTGGTGAAATTCGGGTTTTACATCCCGTTGGCTTTGTCTTCCAAAATCCGGATCATCAACTGGTCATGCCAACAGTGGGTGCTGATGTGGCTTTTGGTCTGGTGCAGGAAAGACTACCACCTGCTGCTGTGAGAACACGAGTTGAGGAGGCGCTAGGGGCGGTGAATTTGTTGGCACTGCAACGACGCCCTATCTATGCTTTGAGTGGTGGACAGAAACAGCGAGTAGCGATCGCTGGTGCCCTAGCCCGTCGCTGTGAAGTCTTACTATTAGATGAACCCACTGCCTTACTTGATCCAGATAGCCAACTGGAATTAGTGGTTAGTGTTCGTCGCCTTGTCAAAAGTCAAGGTATTACGGCTCTTTGGGTAACCCATCGTCTAGATGAGTTGAATTACTGTGACGGCGCTTTCTTAATGGAAAGAGGCTCTCTGGTGGATCATGGAGTTGATACCCGACGGCTTCAACAACGTTTGATGCAGTTGGACAATGAAGCTTCTTAATACCCATTAGTCATTAGACATAGTCGTGGAAATTAATTATGCGTTGTCAAAAACCCTTGACCAGACGCGATTAATCGCGTCTCTACATTGTTTTTCACGACTATGTCTATTAGTATTACTCCTTTGTCATTAGTTCTGACAAATGGCAAAGGACTCATGACTAATGACACACTTGCACTTTTTGTTTTTTGTAAGATAGTGTTACAAGATGTTTTCAACTACGATAAAAGCTATGAATGAATCAAGTTGACTCTAGAAAATTGTGATTAAAAACCATGCCATATCCCTTGCCCCAAGCCGTTTTGCTAGTAGACGGCTATAATATAATAGGTGCTTGGTCTTGCCTCAAAAAAACTCGTGATACTGCCGGACTTGAGGCAGCACGCTGGGAACTGGTTGAAACTTTGACTAGTTATACAGCATTTCAAGGCTATATCACTCAAATCGTTTTTGATGCTCAATATCAAAACACCAGCAGCAACAAAGAAGTTGTTACAGAACTTTTATCGGTTTATTACACGGATTTCGGGCAAACAGCAGATACCTACATAGAAAAATCTTGTGCCTCTCTGCGGCTGCAAATAGCCAAATCTGAGATTTCGCGAGTCATTGTCGCTACATCAGATCGCTTACAGCAGCTGATGGTCCAGGGGTACGGGGCTGAGTGGCTGTCAGCACACCAGTTTTGCTACCAGGTGGAAGCAACTGTTTCTCGGACCCGGTACAATTACCAACCAAAGAAACAAGCTAAGAGTAGATTTTTAGCGAATTCTATCGACCCTAAAGCGCGGCAGCGTTTGGCTGAATTGCGAATGGGGTTGAAATAATTTACCAGAAACATTGTAGCATCGAAAGCTTGCTTGTGCAGGTAAAAAAAGGATTAAGACTGGGGAGATTTTTATAGCTAAGCCTCTGATGAAAAATTTCTGGAAAAATTTTGGCACAGGTACTTGCCAAATACCATTCCTTGGGTTTAATATAAGTAATCGTAATCCTCAGTAGCTCAGTGGTAGAGCGATCGACTGTTAATCGATTGGTCGCTGGTTCGAATCCGGCCTGGGGAGTTAAAAAAACAAAGTGTCCGGCGACCAAAATCGCGGCCACAAGAACCAAGCCAGCCAAATGGATGTTGGGTCTGCTTGTGCTGCTGTCCCTGATGCTTTTTCATCGGTATATCAAAGCGCGGTTCTTTGTCAGCTAGTCGCACACTCACTCCTGGACAGGTATTGTTCAGCAGACAATTTACAGCAATTTTTAGGTAAATAGACCACATGGTAGGGGCGCAAGGCATTGCGCCCTTACTACTGATGGTGGTTCATAAAGATAAAACCAGCTGTAATATCATGTCCGTCTAATTGCCCATAATAAAAACCTCTGGTGCTCAGGAGTGCGTCAGTCTTTACTATGGATATTCAACCAGACATAATATAAGTTGGGATTTTGCGTGCATCGTGTTTTACAAAGCGATATAAGGCGTTGCAGTGCCAATTTAGGAATTTTGTACGCAAATGGTAAAAACCGCGCTGCTCAATTAGAGGCGCGAATAGGACTTACAGCTATTTTCGGGTAAATGAACCACGTTTTTTGTCTCACGCAAAGGCGCAAAGGCGCAAAGGCAAGGCAGAGCGCCGGAAGTCGGCGTAGACGCGTTAGCGGCTTGCCGCAGGCATCTGAACTGCCGCGCAAAGAGGAGCGCAAGAGTATGAAGCTGAAGTTAACGTTGCGATCGCGAAAATTGAAGCAGCCTCACACTTCATGGCTCATATCTTGCACCATCGTCTTGTTGCGAAAATCAGAGCTACAATTGCCTTATGATTTCGTAAGGTGGGCTTTAGCCGTCTTAAACCAAGCATCTAGCTGCTCAAACTTTCTTGGGATGATTGGCTTTAAGGCAGAAACCCTTGACCAGACGCGATCTGGCACTTCGTGCCGCAACGCGAGGCTAATGGTCATTCTTTTTCACGACTATGTCTATTTATGTAGAGGCTCGTAGTTGCGCAGAGAGCGCCCTAGATATGAGCGCTCTCTGCGCAACTACAAACCTTTATTTATTTGTGCCGACCTAAATACTTACAATAATCCTGACACCGTCGCTGTTGGTTTCCGACTGGTATACGGAGAAAGATGTATCTGTCGTATTGTCCGTTAGAACCGACAGTTTTATCGAATCCGGTGCTATCACCGCCGATAATTCATTGCCCGTTGGGTCATCATTGCCGGATTTCGGCGAAGCCGTTGTGATTATTATTATTCCTATGCCGCCAAGCACTTGCTCGCTGTGACATTGTTCGATATCTGAAAATAAGTCGCTCGGTATGAGGTTGAGTAAGCTTGCACTGTTGTTTGCTTTTCTGTGTGACATTTTGTTTTCCTCTTTGTTTTAAATCTTGTAAGACGATTTAATGTCTTACTAATTATTCATAATAGCCGCAACTAATTCATTAATATATATCAGTCTGGTGTATAGACCCAAACACCACCATCGTCTCGCTGTATTGTCTTTGTCTGAGTTGAACCAACGAGAATAACCGTTCGCATATCGGCGGCTTCTGGTACTAACTGGTCAACAGCGGTCACCTTGACATGCCCATGTCTGCCAAGATTACGCGCTAACACCACTGGGGTTGATCGCTAACGCAGCAAAATATCCCTCGCTTGTACAAGTTGCCAGATACGTTCACGAGAAACAGGAACGATATCCTTTGCATCTGGCAAGATAATAAGCTGTTTTTGACAAGGTGTTTTGGATTTTTGATAACTCATAAACCTTTAACTTTCATATTAGATATAGTCGTGAAAAACTATGACCAGACGCGATTAATCGCGTCTGGTCAATGGTTTTTGACAACGCATAATTAATTTCCACGACTATGTCTATTATACGGCAGTACAATTGCAGGATTACGCGATCGCGTCAACTCAAAGGCATTGGCGATTGGGAAAGAAAGATTTTCATATCTGACAATTTCTCTCAATGGGTAAGTTCTCAGTATATCGACGTGGTGTATAAACCCAAACACCACCATCACCCCGCTGTATTGTCTTTGTCTGAGTTGAACCAACGAGAATGACCGTTCTCATGTCAGCGGCTTCTGGTACTAACTGGTCAAGAGTTATCACCTTAACAGTTTGCCCAGGTCTACCAAGATTACGCGCTAACACCACTGGAGTATGGGGCGATCGCCAACGCAGCAAAATATCCCTCGCTTGTGCTAGTTGCCAGATACGTTCTTTAGACACAGGATTGTAAAAAGCAATCACAAAATCACCTTGGGCAGCAGCGGTAATTCTTTGTTCAATAATTGACCAAGGCTTCAAGATGTCAGACAGAGAAATCGCGCAGAAGTCATGACCCAAGGGAGCACCAATTGCCGCTGCTGCTGCTTGCATTGCCGAAATACCAGGAGCTACCTGAATGTCAATGCTACTCCATTCTGGTTGATCATAACGATCAAGTACCTCAAAAATAGCTGCTGCCATAGCATAAATACCAGGGTCGCCAGAAGAAACCACCGCTACCGATCGCCCCTCGGCTGCTAAATCCAGCGCCATCATTGCCCGTGCTTCTTCTTCGCGGTTATCAGACTCATGCCGTCGTTTCCCATTGCCGAGGTTCCCCACTAAATCGAGATAAGTTTTGTATCCCACCAAATCTGTTGCCGACAAAAGTATCTCTTTCACCTCAGGAGACATCCACTGCGACCCACCAGGACCTGTACCAATAATTGCTAACCGACCGCGTGGTTGACCTATGGTACTGGGGTCTATGGGTTGGGGTGAGATGGCTAAAGCCAAGTGAGGCGATGGAGAATAAATAAGTTGACCTGATGCACCTGCTGCTTTCAGTGCTGCTGCTTGGGCAGGGGTATAATTTTCTGACAGCAACCCTTCGATATCAGTTGCCGTGAACAACCGTACTGGTACTCCAAATGCCTTGGCAAGTGCGTGAATTTCCGGATGAGCAGATGCTGTGATCATTCCAAATACCCCTGCCACTGATGCAGTTGCGAGTTCAGCATCTGCTAGGATTTGTTTTACTACCACTGCCTCATCTTCACACTCAGCAGTTCCCAAAATGGCGATCGCCACTGTGGCTGGGTGGTAAACAAGGCAATTGGGTAGTGGTGTGATTGCTCGTTCGGTAATATGAATAGTTAAATCTCCGTTGGGGTCAATGGGTAGCCCACTATTACTTAACCAAGGCGCAGTGCCATTTATTCTCACCGTCGCACCAGCCAGTAAATCTGACATAAAAGACTTTGCCTGTTCTGGATTTGCCAAACAGTAGCCAGTGGGGGGGTTCTCCAGCACTATCCCAAACCGCACATCCCCAGTTGTGGTGATTGCTGGTTTTACACCGAGTGCCTCAGCAATGCAACGTGCTAGGTCATTCACCCCATTGAGTCCACCCAGCAACGGCACTACCGCGCTACCATCTTCGGCAACGGCCAGCACAGGTGGCTCCTGTCGTTTATCAGAAAGCATCGGTGCTAGAGTCCTAATTAGAATACCTGCGGCACAAATGCCAATTATTGGCGTTCCACCCGCGAACAAATCCCGCAGTGTCTCGCCGAAATTGGTAAAGGTGACATCGACATATTCGGTACGATTTGCTAACCCGTAGAGCCTTGCCCCTGGAAGAACGTTAATAATTTGCCGTGCCACTGGTACACTGTTGTCACCAAGCACCACAACCACAGGTGCTTTTTTTGTCATAATTGATACTTACTTGGCATCAGAATCATGGAAAAATATGGCACTGTGGTGGGGTCAACCTCATGAAGCGGCACAATCCGTTGCTTTGCCATTGTCGCCCGCTCAATGTAGTGCGATCGCGATGCTAGCCCCAAGTCGTGCAGAACATCGCGGACTTTTACGAAGTGCTGTCCCAGCTTGATAATGGCAGCGGCATCAGCGTTTAACAATTGTGCTGTCAGTATTTCAGCGGGAAGTGGGGCAGGTATGACACTGAAAATATCGTTGCGATAGCTTAGAGGTAATCCTAAAACTGAGGCAGACGCCATAGGTGAGCAAATCCCTGGCACTACTTGTGTTTCAAATTGGTTGGCTAAGCGGGTAAACAGGTACATAAAAGACCCATAAAACAACGGATCGCCTTCGCACAGAACTGCTACATCCCGTCCTGCTCCCAAATGTTCGGCGATAGGTTCTACCATTTTGTCATAAATAGGTTGCGCCTCAGATGGATCGGTGGCACGGGGAAGGTGAAAAAGTACCTCGATTTGGTTGCCTGGAAGATATTCGGCAACAATTGACCGGGCAACACTTGGTCGATTTTCTGCCGATTGATAGGCGACCACTGGGGCATTACGTAATAGTCGTAGTGCTTTGAGTGTTAAAAGTTCAGGATCGCCAGGACCAACTCCTATACCGTAAAGACGACCTGCTGTTGTTGACATTATTCCTCCTCCGTTGCTAGGGCATTTACGGCTGCGGCAGCTATGGCACTACCGCCTCGCCGACCTTGTAAAGTCAAAAATGGTACATTCCTGCTATCTGCTGCCAGTGCTGCCTTAGACTCAGCCGCACCGACGAAACCAACTGGGAAGCCGAGAATGACAGCAGGTAGTGGTACTCCTGTATCAAGCATTTCTAGCAGTCGGAACAGTGCGGTGGGTGCATTACCAATTGCCACAACTGCCCCTTCTAGGTGCGATCGCCATAATTCCACAGCAGCAGCGGATCTCGTTGTACCCAGACCTTGGGCCATTTCTGGCACTTGAGGATGGTTCAGGGTACAAATAACTTGGTTGTCCGCTTTTAGCCGTCGCCTGGTAATGCCTTCAGCCACCATCCGGCAATCGCAGAGAATGGGCGCTCCTGACGCCAGTGCTGCCCGTCCACACTGCACCGCCGTCGGTGAATATCCAATGTCATTCACAATATCCGTCATTCCACAGGCATGGATTAAACGTACTGTTACTTTTGCGACATCTGGTGGCAGCACTTCCAGATGAGCTTCTGACCGGATAATAGCGAAGGAATTACGGTAGATTTCGTTGGCATCTTGGATGTAATCGAACATTGAGTTAGGGAGGGGAGGAGGGGGGAGGTGGGGAGGTGGGGAGGTGGGGAGGTGGGGAGGTGGGGAGGTGGGGAGGTGGGGAGGTGGGGAGGTGGGGAGGTGGGGAGGTGGGGAGGTGGGGAGGTGGGGAGGTGGGGAGGTGGG
>JADQBA010000296.1 GCA_016903675.1 Stigonema ocellatum SAG 48.90 = DSM 106950
TAATGTGGAGAGCTTGACTTGTGCTTTTTTTTCGGGTATTATTTTTATAATGGAAAAATGTGGGCACATATATATAGTCTAGCATCGCAGCTATAATTATTCTTCGATTTGCGCGATCGCTTCCTCTGGCGAGACATTGCCTCAAAATTTTCAACGCTCTGTTGGTTTCTGTGTCCAGTTCGGCAGTTGGATGTAGAGTTGAAGTGATGGGACTGGAGGAAAGACTGGTGACGAGAGCGATTGGTCTAGAGCAAATTATTGCCCAAAATGTGATTTGGATCTGAAGGAGAGATGAAGCGTAATAGGATGTTTGTATCTGGGCGTTGCTGATTTCAAGTATGAATTAGCACGCGCGTAAAGACGCAAAGGCGCAAAGAATCCTTGTTTAATCAACTCGAAAAATGTCAATTCATACTCCGATTCAGCAACGCCTGTATCTGCCATGAAAAGCATCAGTCATGATTCCTATAGATGCTTTCACGAGTAAACTCTTCTGGCGGTAAAACTGGTATTTGTTCCGCTCGTTGAGCTAATAATTTCATGTCCGCTTCCCATTGTTTAGGGTCAAAAGGACGCTTTGTAAAAAGCTCTGCAAATGTATGTTTCTGTGTCTGTGATGTGCCGAAGATATCCCTTTCAATCAAATCACGGACGTATGCAGATATGTCGCCGCCTTTCTCACGAACTCGTTCATCCATCAGCCTTAGCAGAGGTTCGGGAATTCCAGTCACCTCAATTATGTTATTGTCCATATTATTTTTCAATTCCATATATCAGTCATATAGTCTCAGTTTGAGATGAACTTGACAAACGCAAATAATCTGTCATATTTAATGAATCTGAATAATCTGTCTCGATTTTACCGCATTCCGTTCTGATGAGTAGGGACTACAACAGCGGAATCGCCTCAGCAGGCTCTGAACGGTTAACGATAGTTGAGATGCCAGAAACCGGGTTTCTTATTTTCGCTCTTTCCGAGCAGTATTGGCATTGCTATGTATATAAGAAAACTCCGATTTGCATTAATAATTTTGCTGAAACAAGCGAAACTACTCCTGCAATGCCAAAGCTGAAAATCAATTTAAGGATAAAAATATATTTTCTAACCTCACTTTCATTCAGCTTGATAATATTGTTTTTTAACTCAAAAGCAAGTAAGATAGTGAAGAAGATAATGAGAATTAAATCATCAATGAATCCGATGATTGGAATAAATTCTGATATAAAATCTTCTGGAGAAATTAAATATATACACACACCAAGTATTACGGCTAATGATGTCCAAGCAGATTCCGGTTCACGAGACCGTTTAACGAAAGCTTGGTATTTAGACCGAATCTTGTTAATTCGTCGTTTCCAATTCCTTGTGTTTAAGGCAAATTGTAAGATTTTTCCAGTTCTATTAAGCTGCTGATTACGAGGCAATATGGAGTAACATCCCAACTGAAAGAAAACATACTTCATGAAGCTATATGAACCAGATTTGACTGCCAATTTCAAAAAATACATTTGCCAAAATGGGATGCTTTCAGTTTGTACCAAATATTGGATTTGTGAACCTATTTGTTTGGCATCTACGTGACTGGTTTTATTGATGCTGCTATCATGATTTATAGTGTCAACTGACGAGTCGTTTTTTTGTTCAATATGCTGTTTTATTTGTTTTGCTAAACCTTGATTTTCTAAATTTCCATGCACTCTTTTTCTAATTCTTGCTAACTTCATATTATTTTAGAATTATTAATCATAGCCAGACAGTCGTTGGCAGTTTGTTCCACCACAGTGGTGATAAATTCCCGTGCGTCTGTGGTGCGGGAGATGGTGTCAATTTGGGCGCGACACAGTGCTAATGCGCTTTGTGCTGGTTTACTCGGTCTAGCTTCTGTTGGTAGCGACGCTAGTTCCAAAGTTGTACCAATTACAAATAAATGTGGTGTATTTACTAGGCGTTGCTGTGGAACTGAGCGAATTTCCAGTAAAGCCGCTGTTAATTCCTGGTCTTCTTTTGTCATCACCACCCAGGATTGATCTAATAAATCACCAAGACCAAAGAAACTACCAGGAAGTTGTTTACTTGTGGCAATAATTTTATTCACCAACAGATGACGGTAACGTTCTGTATCCCCAGTTTGCAGTTCATACATCACCACAGAACTGCTAAAGACTTCTCTTGCTAACAAAGCAACTTGCAAAGCCCAAGGTAATTTAGTATAAGTTTGTCCAGCAGCCCAAGCGGTAACAATTTGGTCTAAATCTTCATGAGCAGCAACCCGCACTTCTAGCTGACGCATTCGTGCTTCTAAATTGTTGAGTCTTATGTTTACTTGTTCAGCTAATTGATGGAATTGGTTGCTTAGTTCAAAGAGTGCTTCTTCTTGTTTTTGTAACCTCTGTTTTTGATTGCGTATAGCATCACGGGCTTCTAGCAAAGAGTTTTGAGTCACTTCCAAAGCAACTTGACTAATGCGAAGTGAGTCACTTAGTTCTAGTACCCATTTATAAAATGCTTCTTGACCTGCAATGAGATTGCCATCTAACAGTAATCTGCGTTTATTATCGGTGCCGTCAAGTTTATCAAATAATTGACCAAACCAACCACGATTTTTGCGATAGCGGATGATATCTTTGCTGACTTGAATGCCATTAACTAGGTCAACAATGGCTTTATCACCAACTACAGGAACTCGACGCTGGAGTGTTTCAAGATAGGGACTAGATAGAGTTGGCATATCATTGGATTTACGTTCAGTAAAATCAATCATTCTTTGTCTTTAATTGCTTTGCTTTGTATTGTTCGGTTTCTAATTTTTTATTCAGGTTTTTAGTTTGATCAGCTAATATCTTAAATGCTTCTGTATTTTCCTCTTGTTTAGCTAAAGATAAATCTTGGTCTTGTAGCGCATGTTCCAAATTATTTTGATAGTTTTTTAGATAATTTTCTAGGTGTATCACAAAATTGCTAATGCGAATTTCAAGGTCATGCTCAATATATTGATTGATTTCCTTTTCTGTGTCTCTTATTTTGGTTTCAGTTGAAATATTGAACTGCTCAACTGTTTTTTGTAATGATACTGTATAACGTTTTTCTTTCTCTTCTGTATATTTTTTATCGAATATTCCCTTGAAAAAATTACCTACTGCTTTAATAAAATTAAATTTTTCTTTCTCTTCAATAGTATCTGTTATTGGTATCTCCAAATTAGTTTCAATTTCTTCCGATAATAAAGAGGGTAAATCAAGTTCTACACAAAAATCCTGATTTAGCCTCTTCCGTGCATTTTCAATAACCTCTGTTGTATTTTTCCTTAATGTATTATGTAATTTATGATGACTATTATGAATTTCTCCTTCTATTTCTTTTATAGTTTTTTCTAATAATGTTTCTACTATTTGTTTAGCCTCTAATACCAATTGCTCTGCAAAATCTTCAGCTTCTTGTTTGTTTTTAAACTCTAATTCGTTATTTTTTAGTAGTGCAACTTCGTATTTAAAAAGTTGGGAGATTGATTTTGGAAAAATTTCCAGTCCATTGATCATAGGCATATGTATATTTACTAATAATTGTTTCATGATATCTATATGTAATTGTTGAATTAGCTTAAAGAATTTTTCCAATGGATTAGAACTATAAGCCTCCTTGACTCGTTTTGATATCTCATTAAGGAAGTAGTAGTCAATGGTTCTAGTAGCTTCTGAATTCAAGCGTTTTAATTTTGAGTTTAATTGCTCCTTAAGCTTTATTTTGATTGTGTTTAATTCGGATTGTAACTTTTTTAATTTTTCTTTTAGCAGATCTAAATCACGTTTTAAATACTCAATCTCATCTTTGATTTTCCCCGCATCTTGACTGATAGCACTACTTCTAAGTTGCACATCGTTGTTTAATTCTGAAAGCCTGTTACGAGTAATTTGTAGTGCAGATATCATACAACGCGGTGCAGCTTCTGCCATTAGTGCTGAAATTGCTCCATCTAAAAATGAGTCAAAGCCAGATTTTTTCCATAACCTCTCCGCTTTATATTGTAAAACTTCGATGTTTACTTCTTTAAGTTCTTCTTCCCAGTCGATACCAAGTACTTCTTGAGCCAAGGCACGCGCAGCCTTATTTTCTGCTATATTTAACTCTGAATTATGCTGCAATTCCATTAAAAAGTTAGCAGAAGTAAACGCACGTCTAGCAGAAATTTCAAAAACACGATTTTTATTATCTGCATCAGCAATGCCAAATTCCGCAGCCACAAACTGCTGCACCTGCTCTGTATTCATATCACCTTCACGGCGTTGATCAACTTTGTTTATCAACACATACAAATTATCTTTGCCGCGTAATTCAATTACTTTCTGAACATCTTTTTTAACTTTCTCTGCGGCTTCGTTTTTTAACTGAGTAAAGTCTAGAACAATTAACACAATTGAACTTTTGCGAAGCTGTTCTTGTACTACAGCTTGTAGCCGGAGATTTTCTCCCGCTTCGTTAGGTCCCGGTGTATCGACAATTACTAAATTACCTAGTTCCGGCTGTTGTTCTGTTTTTTGTAAACGCCAAAATGGAGTTTTGATTCTAGGAGCATCCGTCAAGTATTGTATCCGATCTGCACGTGGTTCTAGAATGCTGCATAGGCGGACAATATCATTTAAGCTAGTTAAAGTGTGAATAATATTTTTACGCCCTTTACTTGTGGCAGGAATTGATTCGCCTACAAATAGAATTTGCTTTGGCATCGTCGCCAAATGTGGATACTCAGCAAGTTTCTCTTGTACTGGCTCCATCCCTAAAGCTTCAATTTTATGCCGCAAAGATAACAGTGTTTCTTGAAAAACTGACAATACCTCTTGACTCAGATGCAAAATTGGTTCAGTCCGTTCTGCATCAAAAATAATCTCTGTGGGAAGCGTCGTCATAGCCGAGTTGCGGCTTGGCAAAATCTCCTGTCCGATAATAGCATTTATAATGGTAGATTTACCAGCTTTCATCGGCGCGACAATTGCCATTCTCAACTCAAGGTTTTGCACCTTTTTCGCTTCGTCGCTGATTTGCTGCTCATATTGTGTATACTTGTTTTCACCACCATCAACACCCAAAACAAAACTAGCACCATACATCAATTTGCTAATTTGTTCTAGAAGTTCGACAACATCTTTTTGTAAGTCCCGCACATTCGGCGTTAGCGCCTCATCAACCATATGTTTTTACTCCGCATAACCTTCAACCACTTATGTAGATTCTGGCTCAACAAAAACATAATAGCCACAGTAAAAATACGGTTTAGATTGTTCGTGTGAGCGCAAGGACGTGGAAGGCGCGATCGCATCTAGTGGTTTGCTAAACAAACTTTGCGCTTGTTTGTAGTAGCGCTACCCTTGAGCCGCTTCACGTCTACGCAAAAAACCGCGATTTAACCGGCGCTAAAGCGCTACTACGAACTAAGGAATTAATGTGGAGAGCTTGACTTGTGCTTTTTTTTCGGGTATTATTTTTATAATGGAAAAATGTGGGCACATATATATAGTCTAGCATCGCAGCTATAATTATTCTTCGATTTGCGCGATCGCTTCCTCTGGCGAGAC
>JADQBA010000244.1 GCA_016903675.1 Stigonema ocellatum SAG 48.90 = DSM 106950
GTTGAATGTACCAGAGATACCCAGAGGCATACCATCAGAGAAAGAACCTTGTCCGATGGGGTAGATGAGGAATACTGCGGTTGCAGAAGCCAAAGGTGCGCTGTATGCTACGCAAATCCAAGGACGCATTCCCAAGCGGTAGGACAATTCCCACTGACGACCTAGGTAGCAGAAGCAACCGATGAGGAAGTGGAAAATTACCAACTGGTAAGGACCGCCGTTGTACAACCACTCATCTAAGGAAGCTGCTTCCCAGATGGGGTAGAAGTGCAAGCCGATAGCGTTAGAAGAAGGAACAACGGCACCAGAGATGATGTTGTTACCGTAAATCAAGGAACCAGCTACGGGTTCACGGATACCATCGATGTCTACTGGTGGTGCTGCGATGAAAGCGATTACGAAGCAGATGGTAGCGGCGAGGAGGGTAGGGATCATGAGGACGCCGAACCAGCCGATGTAGAGACGGTTTTCGGTGCTGGTGATCCAGTCACAGAACCGCTCCCATACGTTGGCGCTTGAGCGCTGTTGTAGGGTTGTTGTCATTGTTTTATGATTGCTTGGTTTTTTATGATTTGTGTAGGTCAAATTGCCTACCTGTTTATTACCTTAGAAGCTAAATTGAGATTTGTAAAGGTTTTTAAATTTAGGTTTTCTGATATAACTGATTTGTTTTTCTTATGAATCTTTCGAGAGTCGGGAGATGACCAAGTATAAGTAGAGCGTTTCATAAATTCGTGGGGTTTTGGCTCCCATTGACCCTCACCCTAACCCTCTCCCTACTGTCCGAGGGAACAGAATTTAGCTCCCGAATCCCTCATTGGGATTCGGGTTGGGGATGAGGGCACACCAAAATCATTTCGCCATGAACTTGTGTAATTCTGTACTAAGTCATTTTGCTCCCCCCACTCATACGGGCGAACTGCCATTCGCCCCTACCCCATCTACATTAACCAGGAGGCCATGCCATCTGGCGTCCACCGAGGATATGCAGATGTAAGTGGTAAACGGTTTGACCGCCATCAGGCCCAGTGTTGATGACAACGCGATAGCCGTCTGTCAGTCCAGCTTGTTCAGCAACATGCTTAGCTGTTAACAAAAGATGCCCTAGAACATCACGATCCTGAGATTCGGCATCAGCTAATTTGGCAATGGGTTTTTTGGGAATAACGAGAATGTGAACGGGAGCTTGGGGGTTGACATCTTTAAAGGCAAGTGCTAAGTCATCCTCATAAATAATGTCAGCCGGAATTTCCCGCCGAATTATTTTGCCGAAAATTGTATCTGTGGTTTCACTCATGCCGATATACCTTTAATTCTGTTACAGATTTTAAAGTAGGAAACACCCCAACGGGAAATATTGGTCGTTACCTGACTCAGCAACCATGGATTGGAAAATACTATAATTTATACACCCCATCCCCCCCTCCCCCACTCCCCATTACCATCTCAAGTTTATGGACTATATCCTTTTCGTTCACGGGGTTAATACTCGTGAACAACGCGAAAAACCTGCTTACGCTGACGACCTGATCCGTCGTATTAATCACCACGTTGGATCGTCCAAAACCATCAAGTCAGTCCCCCTCTACTGGGGAGACGTAAATATAGATGCAGAACATAAACTTTTATCAACACTCCAAGCTTCATCGATTTGGAACCAAATGTGGTTCAGAAAATTTCGTGAAAACCAGCTTTTACAGTTTGCAGGGGATAGTGCACTCTACATCAGCCGCTATATTGGTGCTAAGGTTGTCAGTCAGCTGAAGCAGCAGGCTTTAGATGGGTTGAAAGATTATGAGTCAGATGACCGTCTTCACTTAGTTACCCATAGTATGGGAACTGTTATTCTATTTGACATCTTGTTTGCAAGTCGATGGGACTCCAAGGATGTGCCTGGTCATGATGATGTTATTGCTATTCGTGATACCATATACGGCATATCTGGAGCAAATTCTAATGCGCTTACAGGCATGCAGCTTGCTAGCATCAATACTATGGGATCACCCATCGCTATCTTCAGCCTGACTGACGTGAATCCAGGTAAAGATGACACTGAAGGTACTCCCTCCAAGTCTAGTAGTCACGATATCACACCAAGACTACAGAAGCTACTGGAGAACCTTCAACAAGTGCGAGGAGGGAAGAAGCTGCCATGGAGGAATTTCATTCATCCCGGTGATCCTATAGCTTACCCATTAAACGAACTGATGAGTAGTCTGGTAGATGGGGACAAAAAATACCTAGATATTCAAGATATAGTCATTCAACAAGCAGGATTCACCGACTTACTTACAAAGCCCATCAGTCAAACGGCTTTAGCACTGGTGCGTGGGGGTGATACCCATGTCAGCTATTGGCAGAGTGAGGAGGTAGCTAAAAAAATTGCTGAGACGATATCAATGAAGGTGGGGCTTGGGGCATAGGGCATGGGCTGCCTTAATTGATGTGGTCTATTCTCACCAACCTACTTATACCAATCTGCGCATCTTAGCGTAACTCTCAAAATCGGGAGTAGGGAGTGGGGAGTGGGGAGTGGGGAATGAGAATTTCTAGATTATGGTTGTGAATGCAAATTGGTATTACTTGAATCATGTAATAAATATAGCAAGCCTAAATGAATTGCAAACACCTCCCCCTTGTCCCCCTCGTCCCCCTTGTCCCCCTTATTCGGATCTTAAATAGGATTGCTATATATGCTAGCCAGAGTCTGGAGTTCATCAATTGTGGGCATCGATGCCGTTAAGGTGGGGGTGGAAGTCGATGTATCTGGGGGTTTGCCAGGAATTGTGGTTTTGGGACTTCCGGATGCAGCCGTTCAGGAAGCAAAAGAGAGGGTAAAGGCGGCTTTGAAAAATGCTGGTTTCGCCTTTCCTGTAAAGAAGATAGTGATTAATCTTACCCCTGCTGATTTACGCAAGGAAGGAGCATGTTTTGACTTACCTATGAGTGTAGGAATTTTGGCGGCTTCTGAGCAAGTCAGCGCCCATTTGTTGGGAGATTATCTGTTTTTAGGAGAAATTTCTTTGGATGGAGGTCTCCGTTCTGTTGCTGGTGTCCTCGCGATCGCTGCTACTGCACAAAAGATGGGAATTACAGGTTTAGTTGTTCCTTGTGACAATGCACAAGAAGCCGCTATAGTTGAAGGATTGGCAGTTTACGCCTTCAAAAATCTCCGTCAGGTCACTGATTTTTTAAATAATCCAGAGCGTTACAAACCTGTCCAACATGTAGAGACGCTGCATACAACCTGTCTACATGCAGATTTGAAGGATGTGAAAGGACAAGCCCATGGTCGTCGTGCGCTGGAAATTGCTGCGGCTGGTGGACACAATTTAGTCTTTGTGGGACCGCCGGGGAGTGGTAAAACTATGCTGGCGCGACGCTTACCAGGCATTTTACCACCATTGTCGTTTTCCGAAGCCTTGGAAGTAACTCAGATTCACTCTGTGGCTGGTTTATTGAAAAATAGAGGGTCATTGGTACGCCATCGCCCTTTCCGCAGTCCCCACCACTCCGCCTCTGGTCCTTCTCTCGTCGGCGGTGGTAGCTTCCCCCGTCCTGGGGAAATCTCTTTAGCACACAGAGGTATCCTTTTCATGGACGAACTCACGGAGTTTAAAAGAGATGTTTTAGAATTTCTACGTCAGCCGTTAGAAGATGGATACGTTACCATTTCCCGAACCAGGCAATCCGTGATGTTTCCATCTCAGTTTACTCTGGTTGCCAGTACCAATCCCTGTCCTTGCGGTTACTATGGCGATACTATCCAAGCATGTACCTGTTCACCACGGCAAAGAGAGCAATATTGGGCAAAGCTTTCTGGTCCTTTGATGGATCGGATTGATTTGCAAGTTGCTGTGAATCGCTTAAAACCAGAGGAGATTACCCAACAACCCACAGGAGAATCATCAGCACAAGTACTGGAACGGGTGCAACAAGGACGCGATCGCGCTGAGCGCAGATTTCAGGATGAACTAAATCTGGGATGTAACGCACATATGCAGACAGGTCACCTCCAGCAATGGTGCAAGTTGGATGATGCTAGTCGCAACTTATTAGAATGCGCAATTAAAAAATTAGGTTTATCGGCAAGGGCAAGCGATCGCATTCTCAAAGTAGCACGTACTATTGCAGATTTAGCGGGAGATGATGACCTAAAAACCCACCACGTCGCGGAAGCCATTCAGTATCGTACCATAGATAGGATGCAATAGGAAGTTGAGGAAGACGTTTTTCCTCTTCCCCCCACTCCCCTTGTGGGGTACGCCGGTAAGCTTTGACGGGCTGGCGATCGCACTACAAATCCACAATCCTGTTTTTTGGGTATTATTATAATATAACCTTTTACCAGAACATTAAAAAAACTATGCTCAATCATCAAATCATTATTAATATTACACCTGAAACTGCTGAAAAGTTTGCCTCGTTGTCTCCTGAAAAACAAAGTCAATTAAAACTATTACTTGGTTTAGAACTACAAGAACTTATTAGTCCTAACAATCCCAAAGATAGCCGTAACTTAACTATTAGTCAAAATACTCAATATCGAGGTTTGACGGAAGAAATTTTAGGCTATCTTTTAGAAGGCGATGTTAAAAATCAATCTCATAATCAACTTAATCAAAAAATAATAAAAAAATGGCGTTATTTACAAGATAATCATCAAGAATTAGACCCCTATAATCCTTTATCTGATGATGAAATTGAAATCATTCGTCAAATTTTAATTCAACACAATCAAACTCGTCCTCTAGGGGTAGCTAAAGGCGAATTGATAATTCCTGATACCTTTGATTCACCTTTACCTGACGAAATTTTAGATTTGTTTTATTCTCCATGAATTTATTACTAGATACCCATATTTTTCTATGGTTGATTAATGATCATCCTTCTTTGAGTGAAAAGTTACGTAGAGAAATTAAAAATCCTGAAAATAGAATATTGTTAAGCATAGCTTCTCATTGGGAATGTGTTATTAAATACCAACTGAATAAACCGGAGTTTAATACTTATTTTCCTGCGTCTCCAGATATATATATTCCTCAAAAAAGACGAGAATCTTTAATTAATAGTTTAGCCATTAACGAACGAAGCAACCATGAGTTATTTAATAGCCTTACCTTTACTACATAAAGACCCTTTTGATAGACTATTAATAGCCCAATCTTTACAATATGATCTAGTTATGGCCACAGTCGATGATGCCATTTTAGCTTATCCTAATGTCAAGTTTTTTGAATAATTAATCATGATTGTTACCCTCAAATACTAAGTATCTCATCTAGTTCTTCCTGATTGGGAATGTAGCCTTTATTTTCGGTATGAGTAGCCAGAGAACGGCTAATCTGTTCCATTATCTGGCTATTTTGTAAAACAAACAAAGTTTCTTGTTGTTGTTCCCAATCTTCCGCACTTATAATAATAAATTCTCCACCATTGTTATCGGTTATTTTGAGAGGAATATGTTGATTAATGACTTGTTGAATAAAGTCTTGGATGTTATTCTTAAATTTGTTGATAGGGATATAATTCACTGTTTTGTCCTCATGTATATTAAGTTAAGTAGGTTAAGATTTGCTTTACTTGCTCTACAATTTTAACCGATCAATCAATAAAAAACATAACCGTTCATGGGGGGGTATATCGCTCGCCTAACTTGTAAAATCCTTGATTAGAAAGGTTTTGGGGTGATTTATGGTATGCGCTCTTTTGTCATATTCGGTGTGTGTTCCGATCCAAAACCAAGCTAGATCGTTATCCTGTTCCACACCAATCGCTCTGTAGTGTAAACCGACTGGAACTGACCAAAATCGACCTACTTTCTTGAAATACAGTGAGGGATATCGCGGATCAAGTTTTAGCAACTCGTAACATCTATCAGCAAGTTCTTGGATTTCAGGTGGCAACTGTCGATAATAATACCAAAAATCGGGGGTTGCTCGATGTTTCACAAATCAGTACAATTTCCCTGTCGTAAGTCTTTTAGTGCTTTTTGGGCTAGTGTATCGAGCCTACCTTCCGCAACATCTGCTTCAAATTGCCGGTCCCATTCTACTGCATCAAATTCTGCAAACCAAATCCGAAATTTCGCCAGATCCTCATCAGAAAGTTGACTGACAGCACGTTCAATTTCCTGTAAGTTAGTTTTCTCCATAATGCCTCATTTTTTAACTAATCCACTAAAATTATAGATAGGGGTTGGGTGGGCAAATTATGATAATTTGACAATTTCATCAGGAATTATGTCCACTTGCCCACCCGACAAGATCAGGCGATCGCACTTTAGTAACCCTGCTACGTGAGCAATCGCAATACTGGCAGCAGATCGTCGAGACACGACTCGTGCATTTGCGATTTTATCCTACTAACCTAAAAACCCACCACGTTGCTGAAGCCATCCAGTATCGTACCATATATAGATGCAATAAGAAGTTGAGGAAGACCTCTTCCCCGACTCCCCATTCCCCCCTGGGGTTAAAACCCCAGGCTATCCCTACTCCCGTCTTCTAAGCTTTCAGCAAAGATTCTGCGCCATCAATCCAAACTTCAGTGCCAGTGATGTGACTAGAAACATCTGATGCTAAGAATAACACTAACTGTGCCACCTGCTCTGACGTTCCCGGTTTACCATCAGTTAATGGAATCTTCCCTTCAGGAAACTCCACCGGTTCTCTAACATGTTCTAAATCTCGTGCTTGGGTACTTTCGCTAATGCTTGTTTCAATAGCACCAGGACAAATCACGTTTACACGAATGCGGTGTTTAGCAAGTTCCAAAGCCACCATTTTTGTGAAGGCGACTTGGGCTGCTTTTGTGCAAGAATAAGCAGTGGCACCACTGTTGCTAAACATGCGGGTACCGTTGACTGAGGAAGTGATAATTATAGAACCACCCTGGTTTTTCAGGTAAGGCACAGCATACTTAACTGTTAAGAACGTTCCTGTAAGATTGATGTTTATTGTTTTATTCCACTCTTCGGGTGTCAATTCATCGATGGGTGCCCATACACCGTTGATACCAGCGTTAGCAAACACAATATCCAGGCGTCCCCACTTGTCTATAATGTTTTGGGTTGCTTGTTGCATTTGCTCTGGTTGGGAAACATCAGCAATTAAGGGTATGGCTTCACCATTGTTGCGTTGAATTTCGGCAACAGTTTCTTCTAGTTCTTCCTTTGTCCGCCCTAGTGCGGCAACTTTAGCGCCTTCTTTTGCAAACAACTTTGCTGTAGCCTTAGCGATTCCGGAACCTGCCCCTGTTACAAGAGCTATCTTACCTGAAAGTTGCATAAATTTTTATTGTTAGTTGTTCATTGCTAATGGCTAATTGTCAATTGTTTCCATTAGCAATTAGCCACTAACTATTTAGCTATGTAATATGGAGTTGAGTTTTTATTCATACCGCTACTGGCTGAAAGTTTTTCTCTGTCTAATTGCATATAGGAATCCTAAATCATTCATGAAAAATTTTCCGTAGTGTAGGGTGGGCAGTGCCAGCCCTCCTCAAACAAGTTGGCTCCCTAATTTCCATTTTCCCATACTTTAAGTAGATTTCAGGAAATAAACTTTGTAGATATTCTGGTTAGGAACATCAAATATTATTTTGTCTTACGCAAAGGCAAGGCGCTTTCGCCTCTACTTGAGGCGTCAGTGCGTTGGATGAGTTTCCTGGCTTCCCTCAGGGTAGCAACTGGCGTGCGACTGCCGTTGCACTCGTAGCAAACAAGAACACCAAGAAAAGGATTTTTGCAAGAACAAGAAGTTTAATATTATTAATTTTTTGATGGGAGATAAAGGAATGAACTTTTTCGACAATATTCAAGATATTTTTGTGTCTTTTTTAGAGCGGTTGGAATTCGCTTGGTGGATTGAAATTGCCACGGAGAAGCCCCACTGTATTTACTACTTTGGACCGTTTATATGTCCTCACGAAGCTCAAGAAGCTCAGCCTGGTTATATTCAGGACTTGGAAGAAGAAAAAGCGCAAGGAATTACTCTCAATATCAAGCAGTTCCAGCCAAAGAATTTAATGATTTGTGAGGACGAATAGGTCAAGTTGCTTTGCTCACAAACAACCCAGGATACTCTGGGTCCCAATTGGCACAACAGGTTGCTCAGGCAGAAAAAGTAGTTAGGACTTGACTTTTTTGCAGTAAGGAAAGGGCTAAAGCCCTTACTACAAACAAGTTCCTCTAAGAATGATTTAGAAGATATTTTGTTTACTGCATAAACTTGTTGAGTTCCTGCACTAACAAATGCACTGTTGTTATGGCAATGTCTCGCCAGAGGAAGCGATCGCGCAAATCGAAGAATAATTATAGCTGCGATGCTAGACTATATATATGTGCCCACATTTTTCCATTATAAAAATAATACCCGAAAAAAAAGCACAAGTCAAGCTCTCCACATTA
>JADQBA010000035.1 GCA_016903675.1 Stigonema ocellatum SAG 48.90 = DSM 106950
AAATGATTCGCTTACCTTCGAGAAACCCGGTATCTACGGACTAGTACCGCAAAGCGCGAATTCGTAATTCGTAATTCGTAATTCATACACCGCAAGCGTTTCATTAAATTGGAATGGGTGGTTTATTTCCGCCGTAATGTACTTTAGCGCTTCTCGTGTTTAAAGCCAGACACGCCTGAGTGCGATCGGACCCTCTACCAATTTGGGCTAGGGGTTGGGGGTGAGGGAGTGCTGTATGTACTCCGAGTGAGAACCGCTATAGTACCGCAAAGCGCGAATTCGTAATTCGTAATTCATACACCGCAAGCGTTTCATTAATTTGGAATGGGTGGCTTATTTACGCCGACCTGTACTAGTCAGTTTGGAATTAAAATAGGATTACCATAGCGAAATCCAAATATATTTAATTCAAAATTATTTAAAATAGTGTAAAATCATACCGAAATCGCAATAAGCCTAATGATCAAACAAGCTTTATCAGCTAAGGCATTGCTGAAGATTCTGGTCATTGATGACCACGAATCAGTGCTGGGTGGAACAATCGATGTGCTGCGAAAACACTACCCAGATGCGGAATTTATGACCGCCCTAACTGGGAACAATGCGCTAAATCAGTTGACTAGCTCACAGCCCGAGCTCGTTGTTATGGATCTTTCAATTCCTGAAAGTTTTGGCTTGACAGCACGACCTAATACAGGTCTGCAGCTTCTCAGAACTTTGATGAAAAACTATCCGAACCTGAATCTTGTTGTCCAAAGCGCTCATGTCAGAACACTGGTAAGGGTTAGACCTGATATTGATGCTCATAAAGGAGGCTTTACAGTCGCAGATAAAAGTTTGACTAGCAAGGAAATGTTGACCAGAGTTGATTGGGCATTACAGGGATTAACTCATACAAAAGACATCAAAGGTATTCATTCGGGATTAGAAGTGAAACCAGAGTGGCTCCAAGTGCTGACTCTAGCATTTCAGGAAGGATTACAAGATAAGGCAATTGCAGAGCGAATGTGTGTATCTGAACGTATGGTACGTCATTATTGGAGTAAACTACAAGACGCTTTAGAAGTTTATCCAGAAGAGGGAAAAAATATCCGAATTCAAACTCAAATGCGAGCCCGAGAAGAAGGGTTGATTGATTAGTTAGTTGTGAGTTGTGAGTTGTTGGTTAAACAATCAATAATTCCCCAATAAACAATTCCCCAATAAACAATTCCCTAATAAACAAATGACTCAGCCTGGAATTTGGAAAAGAATCAAAGATGAAATAGCTCTTTGGCGTATAGGTGCATTACCAGGCATTGCAGTGATGGCGCTAGTGATTATCCTCCGTTTAATTGGTTCAATGCAATCTTTAGAGTGGCTGGCTTTTGATAGTTTTCTCAGTCTGCGCCCTAGTGAACCTATTGAAGAACGAATTCTGATTGTGGGGATTAATGAAGATGATATTCGTAGTGTAGGATCTTATTCAATACCAGATCGAGAAATTGCAGTCATGCTCAGGAAATTGCAATCCCTAGAACCAAGGATTATTGGTATTGATATTTTTCAAAATTTACCTGTTGAGCCAGGTTATCGTGAACTTGTATCCACTTTAAAGGGCATAAAAAATTTAATTGGCATCGAAAAAATATTGTATGATAAAATTGATCCACCACCAGCATTGCCACCTGAAAAAGTTGGATTTGCAGATAAAATTACGGATTTTGACGGCAATTTGAGACGTAGTTTGCTGTTGCTTGGGTCAACACCTCAATCATATAAGTTATCTTTGACTTTATGTTTGGCACAAGCTTATTTAGCTCATGAAGGTATTAGCTTAGAAAATGGGATTCGCGATCGCGCTGCTTTAAGGTTCGGCAATACTGAACTACCCAGGGTTTTGTCCAACTCTGGGGGATATGTACGAACCGATGCAAGTGGTTTTCAGGTACTACTCAATTTTCGCAGTGGTCGAGAACGATTTAGAACTATTACTCTAGGTGATCTCAAAACAGGGAATTTTGATCCTAACTGGATACGAGATCGCATTGTGATTATTGGGATAACTGCCCCTAGCGTTAAAGACTTCGTCACGACTTCCGCAATTACATCCACCAAACCTGCATCAGGGCAAGTTTATGGAGTAGAAATTCAAGCTCATGCTGTTAGCCAAATTATTAGTGCAGTGCTTGACTCTAGACCACTATTAAACACTTGGTCAGACCCGTGGGAATATCTGTGGATCATCAGCTGGGGTATGTTCGGAATTGCTTTGCCTAGGCTGACAAAATATCCGTTCAGAAATTTTATAGCTGTTGGTATTGCTACCACTAGCCTAATATTCATGAGTTATTTACTTCTCATTTGGGGGTGGTGGGTTCCAGTTATGCCAGCAATGCTTGTATTAGCTTTCAATAGTCTAGGACTAACCGCTTTATATGAATACGATCAAGCTTTGCAGTCTAAAATTAAGGCTCGCCAAGCGATCATTGAACGCACATTTGAAACAATTCACAATGGTCCTCTGCAAACCCTTGCTAAAACTTTGAAGTATATTCGAGAGCAGACTTTGCCCCCAAACGAATTACTACCAGAACTGGAAAAAGAACTGGAAAACCTAAATGATGAGCTACGGGGAGTTTATGGATATTTGCAACAGGAACCCCTCACTCAAGATAATAATCTTTATTTAGGAAGAGGGATAGAACTCAATATGCAAGACCCTATTCACGAAATTCTCTATCAAGTTTATAGTCATACCTTAGAGCGAGACTTTCCCTCCTTTAAAACCATCAAGGTGAAAGTCCGTTCATTTGATCCAATAGACGATCGCAACTTAAGTATTGAACAAAAACAAGGACTCTGCCGATTTCTAGAAGAAGCTTTGTGCAATGTTGGGAGACACGCTGTAGAAGTTACCCGTCTCGAAGTCACTTGCTATTACAAAGAAGGCTGTTACACTCTCAGCATTATCGATAATGGCGTGGGCATCAAATCATCAAAAGAAGGTCGAGGAACACAACAGATGAGAAATTTAGCTCAAAAACTTAAAGGGAAATTTAGCCGATCAACTGTTTCTCCTCACGGTACTCTTTGTGAGTTGTCTTGGCCTGCATCAAGGTTTAGACTTTGGTAATTTCATATATTGCAGCAGCGTTCCTACCAACAACGTCACGGGGTCTTCCACGTTGAAAAATGTTGACGCCTTTGTTCCGCCCGTCTCGTCCCGTGTGCGGTTATTCGTTGTAGTAAGGCGGCAACATTTTTCTGTTGACAATGCGTGACGCACAAATCCAAAAAAATGGGGCGACCTTCCAGATCGGTGTGTTGGTCACAAATTTTTTTATCCATCCTGAATACTGCTGGGACAGATGAAGAGTATATTCAGTGATGTGTGTGTTTTGCGAAAGACGCTGCTTGAAGAACAGCACTTACGTAAGAGGTTGTTTGAAAAGTTGTTGGCGGTATCGAAGCACTTATTCAGGACTTACGCAAAAATTGCCAGAAACCTTGATTTATCGAACCGCCAAGACGCCAAGACCGCCAAGAATTGGTAGAGAGTGCGATCACCAACAACAAACTGTGCGGATGCGCCACGCACAACCAACATTAATGGTGAACTAAAAAGAGCAACTTGGGTTATTATATAGCATTCATCAAGTGATGTGCATTGCTACTTAGCTAAAAATTCAGACCAAACACTTAGTAAGCTACCAAACTGACTGCCCAGTTTGGGAGAATTCAGTTGTGTGCATGTTTTTCGTTCCTTCATCTATCATAGTCATGACAAACATCCTTATCCAGGGATGGCGATCCATTCCCCATTCCTACTCCATTGTTAATCAATTTCAGTGTTTAGAACTACTAAAGCGACCTGACGTCCAGATTTTTCATGAAGATTTGCCATTTTTTCAAAAAGATTGGCAATCAATCAATGGAATTTTTGATAAAACTGCTGAAATTGCACTGCAAACTATTCCTCAGCCTTCTTCAAACCTGCAATTTGACGCAGTATTACGTATATGTTACCCATATAATCTTGAGGCATCTTCTGCACCAAAAACCTGTGTGTTTGGTACTGCTGAAGTAGGCAATGTTACTCCTAATATGTTATCAAATCATTCCTCCCTTAGGGAAGCTCATAGTAGCTCAGATAGTATTATCATCACACCTTCTCATTGGTCACGCTTAGGATTTATTAACAGTGGTGCTGATCCATCGCGTGTAGTTATAGTTCCCCATGGGTTTGATCCAAATATCTATAAACCTTTAAGTGACGAGGAGCGGAATAAATTGCGTTCAGAATTGGGTTGGTCAGGCTTTATTTTTCTGAATGTCGGTTCACTGACTCCCAATAAAGGACTTCGTTTTTTATTGAATGCTTTTGCTGTAGTTATGGATAAATATCCTGATGCAAAATTAGTTTTTAAAGGCTTAGACTCTTTATATCCCTCTAAGGAGCTTTTAATCAAAAATATTGAAGAATTGAAATATTTTGACACCGAAAAGATTATGCAACGGTTGATATATATTGGAGAAACAATACCCTTTTCTAAGGTTTCACAGTTGTATCAAGCTGCTGATGCTTATGTATCGCCTTATTTTACAGAAGGTTTTAATATGCCAGTTTTAGAGGCAATTGCTTGTGGATTGCCCGTGATCTGTACAAAAGGTGGACCGACGGATGATTTTACTACACAAGATTTTGCTCTATACATAGAGAGCAAACTTCAAGAATTCAAATTGGACGAGCATAACACTGGATTAATGCTAGTCCCTGACATCAAACATTTAATTGAACTTATGACAGTAGTCATTGAACGTCGGGATTTCATCGCTCTAGCCCGGATTAATGGACCATTATTCGTAACTGCAAGATTTACCTGGCAAAAAGTTATAGACCAACTGCTTAATGTACTCATACCGTCAGAAAAATTTACAATTATGACTAACGAGTAATTTTCATAGGGTGGTTGGAATTAACAACTCCCTAGGGCATAATAAACAGGGTAGGCTGAAAAGTGTCAAAATCCGCTCACCTAATGTATAATCCTATACCTAATTCAGATAAAATCCGTGTTCATGTCATCGTTTCAGGGAAAGTCCAAGGGGTAGGCTATCGCTATGCCACTGTGGATACAGCTAGCCAATTAGGATTAAGTGGTTGGGCGCGAAATCTCCCAGATAGTCGCGTGGAAGCAGTCTTTGAAGGTAGACGTGAGATTGTGGAAGAAATGATTCGTTGGTGCTACCAAGGACCACCTGCTGCTATGGTTAAAGAGGTTGTGGTAAAGTACGAGGACGCGGAAGGGTTGCGGGGATTTGAAGTTAGGGTTTTTGAATAGAACGAACCATAGAGAAGCTGCGGAATGCAGAGGACAGAGGGGACAAGGGGGACTAGCCGCTACGCGGAAATTCACGCATTCACGCATTCAAAAGTCAAAACTTAAAACACTTTTGACTTTTGACTTTTGACTTTTGACTTCCCCGAAGGGGTGGGGGTGTTTGTAATTCCTGGGCAGATTGCTATATGACGATACCTTTAATACAAACGTTGCAATTGATTGGGAATCCGACGAGGTTTCTGGAGGGGTGCGCTGCTAGGTATGGTGACACTTTTACGGTGCGGGTGTTGGGGTTGAATTCACCGCCAGTGGTGTTTTTTAGGAGTCCTGAGGCGATGGCTGATTGTTTTGCGGTTCCAGCGAAAGAGTTGGATTTTAAGAAGGCAACTCATGTATTTCAACCGTTGTTTGGGGAGAATTCCATTGTATTGCTTGAAGGGCGATCGCACCATCTTCAACGACAGTTATTGATGCCGACTTTTCATGGCGATCGCCTGAAAGCTTACGGACAATTAATTTGTCAAATTACTCAAGAAGTTACCCGAAGTTGGACAGCAGGTTCATCGATTTCTATGCAGCAAGTGATGCCAGATATCACTTTGCAAATTATCTTACAAGTGGTGTTTGGTATGAGTCCTGGTGTACGTTACCAACAATTAAAAGAACTGTTGAGTTCACTGTTAGAAGATGTAACAAAACCTTGGTATTCCAGCTTGTTTTTCTTTCCGCCACTGCAAAAAGATTTGGGTGCTTGGAGTCCTTGGGGACAGTTTCTCCGACGGCGAGAGGAAATTGACCAACTTATCTATAGAGAGATTTATGAACGGCGTTTGTTAAATGATGGTTCCCGTACAGATATTCTGAGTCTGCTGATGTCGGCGTGTGATGAAGATGGACAGCAGATGACTGATATGGAGTTACGCGATCAATTGGTTTCTCTGTTGCTTTTAGGTTACGAAACGACTGCCGCTGTTTTGGCTTGGGTATTTTATTTAATTCACTTCCACCCTGAGGTAAAATATCGGCTAATGCAAGAATTAGATGGTTTGGGAACTCAACTAAATCCTGATGATATTTCTCAACTACCTTACCTGACTGCTGTCTGCCAAGAAACACTAAGAATTCATCCTATTGCTTTAATTTGCACTCCGCGAATGGTGAAAGATACAGTAGAAATTGCAGGTGATAAGTTTACATCTGGAACAGTTTTAGTACCATGCATTTATTTAGCACATCGTCGGGTCGAAACCTATCCAGAACCAGAAAACTTTAAACCAGAAAGATTTATCAACCAAAAATTTTCATCTCATGAATATTTGCCCTTCGGCGGTGGTTATCGTGGTTGTATTGGCGCGGCATTTTCAATGTATGAAATGAAATTAGTACTAGCTACAATTATGTCACAGTTTCAACTAGCCCTTGCTGATTCTCATCCTGTGCATCCGGTACGCCGTGGAATTACCATTGTTCCCTCTGGTGGTGTGCGGATGGTTGTGAGTTAGGAGTGGGGAGTGGGGAGTGGGGAGTGGGGAGTGGGGAGTGGAAATGGGGAGTGGAGGGTTTATAATTTTAAGTTAAGGGTGCCACCAATTTGTATATTTCGTTATGTAGATACGCTGCTTATTGTTCAGTGTCTATAGTAAGAGGTGATAGGATACGAGAAGATGATTAATGTATGGTAAAGGAGCAACGGGTAGAGGCGCAACTGCTTTCGCAGGAAGCTGAAAGGAGAGTATCTGACCAACTTGATAAAGTAGAAAAAATAAACTTAGATGTGCAAACTGACCTGCTGAAAATAGTTCAGGGACAGGCTGATGGGATTTCCTTTGCAGGTGAGGGATTGGTCATGAAAGGCATCCGCGTGCAGGAAATAAAACTGCAAACAGATAGTGTCGGCATTAATCCTTTTAGCGCTCTTTTTGGTCAAATTGAACTGAATCAGCCAGTAAATGCCAGTGCTCGTATTGTACTGACAGAAGTAGATATTAACCGCGCCTTGACCTCGGATTATCTCCGCAGCCTGATGCAGAACTTTGATTTTAATGTAAGAGGCGAAATGGTGAGTTTGCAGCTTCAAGAGATACAAATTCACCTACCAGGCGGTGGCAAAATGGAATTCACAGGCAAAGTGTTCTTACAAGAAAAAGGCATAACTCGCCCGTTGGGTTTTACGGCGAGAGTTCGCCCCCGCACTCAGCCGCAACCTATAATGATCGAAAGTTTTAACTGTACTCAAGGTGAGGATATTTCAGTAGATGTAATTGTTGGCTTAATGCACAAGGTAAAGGAACTTGTTAATTTACCACATTTTGAGTTCGACGATATGGCACTCCGCATTAAAAATCTGGAGGTGCAACAGGGCAAGTTAATACTTTTGGCAGATGCTCAGGTGAGACAAATACCTTCGACTTGAATAAGGGAGTTGGGAGTAGGTAGGGGCGGGGTAACCCCACCCGAACGTCCGTGGGGAAAAATAATTTTCATTGTTCTAACTGCCGAATGATATATTGTTTTGCAGTTTTTGTAATATTGAGGTGCTACCATATTTAAATACTTCAACTATGCAAGTGTATGATGTTGTCATTATTGGAGCAGGACACAATGGGTTGGTATGTGCTGCTTATTTACTGAAAGCTGGCTACAGTGTTTTGCTACTAGAAAAGCGTTCTGTCCCTGGTGGTGCAGCAACAACTGAGGAATGTTTGCCAAAAGAAGCTCCTGGATTTAAGTTTAACTTGTGTGCTATTGACCATGAGTTTATTCACCTCGGACCAGTTGTTGAAGAATTAGAACTGGAAAAATACGGCTTGAAATATTTGGAGTGCGATCCAGTTGTTTTTTGCCCACACCCTGACGGTTCGTATTTCTTAGGTCATAAATCTGTGGAAAAAACCTGTGCAGAAATTGCCCGTTATAATGAGCGTGATGCTAAAAAATACGCAGAATTTACAGACTACTGGCAGCGGGCCCTTGGTGCAATGATTCCCATGTTTAACGCGCCACCAAAGTCAGTTTTAGATATTCTTGGCAACTACGACATTGCAAAGTTGAAAGATTTATTTTCAGTCATTGGTTCACCATCCAAGACGCTGGACTTTATTCGCAATATGCTAACCAGCGCTGAGGATATTCTTAACGAGTGGTTTGACTCAGAATTTCTTAAAGCACCAATGGCAAGACTAGCAGCCGAACTCGGTGCGCCGCCTTCACAAAAAACTCTTGCCATTGGTGCAATTATGATGGCAATGCGTCATAATCCAGGTATGGCAAGACCGCGTGGTGGTACTGGTGCACTGGTGCAAGGGTTAGTGAATTTGGTGACAAGTAAAGGCGGTGTCATTCTGACGGACCAGCATGTTGAAAAAGTATTGGTTGATAATGGTTGTGCGGTAGGTGTGCGGGTTGCAAATGGCACCGAGTATCGGGCTAAGTACGGGGTGATCTCAAATATTGATGCTAAACGGCTATTTTTGCAATTGATGGATAGTAGTGATGTTGATGCTGCTGATCCAAATTTGCGGGAAAGATTAGAACGTCGTATTGTTAACAACAACGAAACCATTCTCAAAATTGACTTAGCTTTAAACGAACCGCTGCGCTTTGAACACCACGAACATAAGGATGAATATCTCATTGGATCTGTGTTGATTGCAGATTCTATTGCTCATGTGGAACAGGCACATAGTAAATGTACCTTAGGAGAGATACCAGATTCTGATCCATCTATGTATTTGGTAGTGCCGACAATGCTAGATCCGTCCATGGCGCCACCTGGTAAGCATACCGCGTGGATTGAGTTTTTTGCTCCGTATCAGATTGCGGGTGCAGAGGGTACGGGTTTGAAGGGTACGGGGTGGACTGATGAACTCAAGCACAAAGTTGCAGACAGGGTGATTGATAAACTAGCAGATTATGCACCAAATGTCAAGAGTGCAGCGATCGCTCGCCATGTAGAAAGTCCGGCAGAACTGGGAGAAAGATTGGGTGCGTACAAGGGGAATTATTACCATATCGATATGACGTTGGATCAGATGGTGTTTTTCCGTCCTTTGCCAGAGTTGGCAAATTACAAAACACCCATTGAGGGTTTATTTCTTACAGGTGCTGGAACTCATCCAGGTGGTTCCATTTCCGGAATGCCAGGACGTAACTGTGCACGGATATTTTTGCAGGCAAAACACCCAATCGCCCAGACTCTGAAAGATGCACGGGATTCCATTAAATCAACAGTTGAGTCGGTGTTTAAGATTAATTAGCTGTTGCACGTTGATATTGCTACATTGCCTTCACCCCAGAAAGTGCTGGATTTTCCCTATTCTGATGGGTTATGGGAATCTCGATAATGAACTCGGTTCCTTCACCGGGTGCGGAGATGCACGAAATTTTTCCTCCGTGTTTCTCCACCACAATTTGGTGAGAGATAGATAAACCAATTCCTGTACCTTTACCCACTGGTTTGGTAGTAAAGAAGGGGTTAAATAATTTGCAGCGTACTTCTTCGGTCATTCCAGGACCATTGTCGATAATGTGAATAGCAACTTGCAAATTGTCTATGACTTCTGTGCGAATGCGAATACAGGGAGTAGGGATAGCCTGGGGTTTTAACCCCAGGACGGAGTGGGGAGTGGGGGATTTTCCACTCCCCACTCCCCACTCACCACTCCCTATTCTGTCTTCAATCGCATCAATACTATTAGCCAAAATATTCATAAACACTTGGTTGAGTAGCCCAAGAAAACACTCCACAGGGGGTAAGTTGCCATACTCTTTGATAATCTCAATTGTGGGTCTATGAGGTTGAGCTTTTAGCCGATGCTGTAAAATCATGAGTGTGCTGTCTAGCCCTTCGTGAATGTCTGCTGGTTGCATTTCCATTGCATCCACGCGGGAGAAGTTACTCATGGTGCGCACAATGTCACTGATGCGCTTTGCTCCTATCTTCATCGAGTGTAATGTTTTTGGCAAGTCTTCGCTTAAAAATTCTAAGTCAATGGCATCTATTTGATTTTCAATCTCATTCACAGGGTTGGGATAATACTGTTGGTAAAGATGGATCAGGTGCAGTAAATCATGGCTATAACTGCTGGCGTGGTCCATATTGCCCTTGATGAAATTGACGGGGTTGTTAATTTCATGGGCAATACCAGCCACCATTTGTCCCAAACTGGACATTTTTTGGCTTTGCACAAGTTGCAGTTGGGTATTTTGCAGTTGGTGTAAAGCTGCTTCTAGCTGAGTTGCTTTTTCTCGTTCTCGTGCTTTTGATTGTTGTAAATCTTTGTAAAGACTGGCATTTTCAATGGAAATAGAAATTTGGGCACAAAGAAGGGATAACACTTGCAGGCGATCGCGTGTAAACGCACCTACCAAGGAGCGATTTTCCTGATAAAGAATTCCTGTCAGCTTGCCTTGATAAATGACAGGCATTGCTAAAATTGACTTTGGTCTATGTTCCACAATGTAGCGATCGCTTGTAAACAATCCCTCATTTGTCGCATCATTTAAAACCACCGACTCCCCAGTTGTTTGCACATAGTTAATCACCGAAACTGGCAAATCTGGGCACTCATCAATGTTGACAAAAGGTAGAACAATGAGCTTCTCTGGTTCAACGGTTGACTCAGCTGCTAAAAATAAGTAGCCTGATTTTTCCAAAAACAGCAGACCTTTTTGCGATCCTGCATTTTCCATAACAATTTGCATTAAATTATGCAGCAACTTCTCAAAAATTAGTTTTTGTGTAATCATTGTAAATCTTTAACGATCTTAAATAGAATGTGGCTTTATATGTTATATGCGCTATGGACGGTGAATGTGTGACACCGATCACATTGCATACATTAATAACCAAAAAAAAATCACTTCAGTAATTACACGCAAATATTTAGTGATTTCTGGGTAGGTCTGAACAAACAAAAGCTAACATAACCATATAAGTATATTTATTTAGTAAATAAAAACACACGTCATCATGCATCTGATGTGGGCGGCTGCTTCCTCCTAGCAGCCCACACAATCAAAAATATTTCATGCATCCTAGTAGTCTGGCAACCTTCGAGAAGCTTGGTTTATAATGATTTTTTCGTAGTAAGGACTTTAGTCCTCGTATTTTTGAGGACTCAGGACTACTACAAACCCGTCCATTCATCTTGGCTACTCACTTTCATAATTCATAATTCATAATTGTAATAAAGGTGCTGTAGGCAATGCTGGAACCATGACAGAACGGGTTTTGATTCTTGGAGGGCGGGGACGGATCGGTAGTAGTGTTGCCCAGGATCTTGTTACCCACACACAGGCGCAAATTACTATCACTGGGCGCACCGCAGACAGTGGAACCCATCATCCGCGAATTTCATTTTTGGTGTTGGACTTAGCGGAGTTTGACAAATTACGGGAGGCGATCGCCTCTGTTAACCTTGTCATTCACTGCGCTGGTCCCTTTCACTACCGAGACGCCAATGTTCTCAAAATCTGCATTGAACAAGGTGTTAACTATATAGATGTCAGCGACCACCGTTCTTTTACCACCAAGGCTCTACATTATTATGATGCAGCCGTGGCAGCGGGTGTCACGGCCATTGTTAACACTGGCATCTTTCCTGGCATTTCTAACAGTATGGTACATCAGGGTGTTGAGGAATTCGATGTACCGAAAAAAATTCATCTGAGTTATTTGGTGTCTGGTTCTGGTGGTGCTGGCGTTACTGTGATGCGCACAACCTTTCTAGGATTGCAAAATCCTTTTGATGCTTGGATTGATGGTCAATGGCAAGCAGTGAAGCCTTATAGTCAGCGCGAAATTATTGACTTTCCATCCCCATACAGACACACTGGAGTTTACTGGTTTGATATGCCAGAAACATTTACACTGCCTCACGCCTTTCCAGAAGTTAAAACTGTCATTACCAAGTTTGGCTCAGTTCCTGATTTTTACAACCATCTGACTTGGATAGCTGCTCACGTTTTTCCTAAGTGGTTAATGCAGCAGCGAGGCGCTATTGAATTTTTGGCTCATGTCAGCCATTTTATGACTGATGTAACGAATCGATTTAGTGGTATTGGGGTTGTAGTGCGATCGGAAATTACTGGGCAAAAAGACGGTCAAACAGCCATTTATTGTTCAACCTTGGTACATGAAAATACAGCAGCAGCTTCTGGCTGTGGTACCGGTAGCATTGCCCAATTTTTGCTGGAGGGTAAACTCAACAAACCAGGAGTGTGGACTGTTGAACAAGCTTTGCCAACAGATTTATTTACACAAGCAATGCACAGCAGAGGCATTAAGATTAACCACAATTGGTTGTAGCAGTAGCAAAAAATAAATTTATATATCTTCTGATAGAAGCTACAGGTATGTCATCTAATGTAGGGTGGGCACTGCCCACCGCAATACAGTTCGGTTAGGGAAGTTTCTTCAGAAAAGCTCAAAACACAAAATCAGGAGGGTTTTTTCATGAAAAGAATTTTCTCAAGTTTAACGCAAGGATTCTGCCAAAGGATTTTTGCTTTAGGGTTGATGCTTTTAATTAGCCTGTCCAGTTCTTTCTTTTTTGTTCAACAGCCTGGCTATGCAGCCATCTCCCCAGCTAACCAACTGACACCCGAAAACAAAGTTGACCGCGCTTACGAATACGGCGAAGCTGCTGGTTTTGAAGAACAGAAAAGAGAAGACGCTTATGAAAAAGCTATAAAAGACTCTGAAAGTCCGCAAACTTTGGAGAAGGCTTACGAAAGGAATTTGAAAGCTGAAAAAGTTCAAGAGCCAAATATCCTCGAAAAGGCTGAAGAATTGATTCAAAATGTGACTGGCAAATAAAAGTACGGGGAGATGTTAGTAGGGGCACTCTTGCCTTGTGCCCGATACATCCGCTACGTAATCGGTTGCCAGAACTACCCACCACCAATACGGTTTCTGCTGCCACAAGGTGCTTATCCGAACCGTATTGACGCCACACCCATTTTCAAAGAAGCAAAACTTGATGCTTTAGTCAAGTCATTTCAAATAAAGTTAGCTAACATAATAGACATATCACAATAGCTTAGTAACCAAGTGCAGTAGGTATTTATTTTCCTGCTGCATTTCTTTTTCATCGTCTGCGCGACCAGGCTTGAGTTATTCGGAATGATATAGGACTTACGCATTGACAGACATAACTAACTGTGGATTACCTCTCGTTCCTGGGCTGCTGCCTTGTAATGCTCTTATGTCCTAAGGAGCCTCCCGGTTTGACGGGAGGCTCTGCCTAAGAGCGATCGCATTCTGTGGCAGCAGCCCAGGAACGAGGCAGGACAAGACTTTTCTCTTCACAATCTTGCTAAGCACATGATAATAAATTTGTAAAGTGCGTAAGTCCTATGATCAGCCCTTTCAAGGTGCAAGTCGAAAGACTTAGATTTTCTACTCACTCGGGGAGACGCGCAAGGGACGTGTCCTACTCACTCGGGGAGACGCGCAAGGGACGCGTCTTCGCGGTTTAAAAATCTTTTTGAACCACGAAGGCGCGAAGAACACGAAGAAGAAATGAGGTAATTTATATGTGTGTTTATGAGTAATCATATTGTATGGGTAACTACTTTAACTGGAAATCTCTGCTTCCCTCCATTACCATGACGACCATCGCAGTTGGGTTAGTCTTCAATAACCCAGTCAATCAGAGGGTTAATGCTCAACAGGCAAAATCTCAAGGTTATCAGATATATGTTGATGTTCCAGCAGCAGCAGGTTGTGTTAACAGTGGCATCGATGTATCGTCTGGTAATATTGTCAAATTTTCAGCATTTGGGGAGGCTACCTATGGTCCTGAAAAAGAATTTGCGAGTGAGCCAATAACTGATGCAAATGGGAATAGATCTGTGAATGGGGTTGATCTTGGGACAAAGATTGATCCCCATGCAATTTATCCAGGACCTATCGGTGCGCTGGTAGGTAAAGTCGGCTCAACAGGAAATTACTTTTTCATGGGTCTAGGTGGACAACTTGATATAACTCAGTCAGGAACGTTATTTCTTTGTTATAATGACGAGCCAAATAGTTTCTACGATAACAAAGGTGGTTACACGGTTAGCGTTGATGTGCTGTCTGAATAATTGGTAATGAGCGGGCTATTTCCTAAAAGCAACCCACCCGCTTAAGAATATATTGTACTCAAACCCCTCCTTCAAAAGTAACTGTGACAACCCCTTGGATTATTTACCCCAAACCTAATCCCAAAACGTATCTGCGCTTATTCTGCTTTCCTTACGCGGGTGCTGGTGCCTCTATTTTTCGGACTTGGTCTGCCCAATTACCGCAGGAGATTGAAGTCTATTCCGTGCAACTCCCAGGACGGGAAAGCCGGATGAAAGAACCCCTCTTCACGGACCTTGTGCCTCTGATTGACTCGTTGATCCCAGCCATCCAGCCGCATCTAGACCTTCCCTTTGTCTTCTTCGGTCACAGTATGGGAGGGCTACTCAGCTTTGAAGTCGCTCGTCAGCTTCGCCGATTACAACACCCAATTCCATTGCATCTGTTCATTTCTGGCCGCCGTGCTCCCCAACTAAGAGCGTTAGATCCACCAATTCATCAACTTCCCGACGCTGAATTCTTGGAGGCATTGAGTCGCTACAATGGTACACCAGAGAATGTGTTGCAAAATGTTGAATTAATGAATCTGTTCCTGCCCATACTGCGAGCAGATCTTGCCATTAATGAAACCTATGTGTACCATCCTGAAACTCCACTGGATTGTTCTTTATCTGTCTTTGGAGGACTACAGGATGACAGAGTGAGTCGTGACTCTCTTGCTGCGTGGCGCGATCAGACCAATGGCAACTTTTCCCTACGCATGTTTCTTGGAGATCACTTTTTTCTCAGAAGCCAACAAGGAGAACTCCTACAGGCTATCTCTCAGGATATAGGGCAGATTATCCAACAAAATGCACGGCAGACAGGGATATAGTAGTCTGGCAAGTCAACTTTGATGGGTTTGTAGTAGTCCTGAGTCCTCGTATTTTTGAGGACTCAGGACTACTACGAAAAAATCATCACAAACCAAGCTTTCGTTCGGTTGATAGACCACTAGGCAATAAGGTTCGGTCACCCAACTGAATCACCCATTTGGGTGATTTTCAAGAATCCTGAGAATTTCTCCTCAATCAATTCAGGAGACTTGTCATTTCGGTTTGTAGATATCTGATGTGAACAACTGAGGATAAATAATATGAACCGTACAATCTTATTCTTAGCTAGCTTACCCTTGATGGCTGCGACTTTCACATCTGTAGTCACAAAACCTGCCTTTGCTGGAGTACTTAACAGTGAACCCTCACGCCCTATGCAATTAGCACAAAGAATCGTGTGTCCTGAAGAGAATCCACATCAGTTCGTCCATGCCGAAACGGATCATTTTGACGTTTATATTTGCGGCAGGGATCTTCCTCATATTTACATCAGTATACCTAACAATGGCGTTGGTGGAATCACTCTACCTCTTGACTACGCTAGGGATTACACTTTCATTGCTATGAACGACGATTACCGTGATAGTTACCGCTATGTCCTCAGCCGTCATCGGCTAGAAGTGATTCGCAATGGGAGAACAATTTTGAGCGAAAGAGCCACATGGACGTGGTAATAAAAATGCATAAGCTCATGTGCGTACTTATTCTCGTTTGGACCGTCATTTGTCATTAATCATTTGTGAATATAAAGGACAAATGACTATTGATAAGTAACAGTCCTTCACGAGGATATAACAATCCTAAATCAATTACAAACACCTCCCCCTTGTCCCCCTTGTCCCCTTGTCCCGATCTTAAATGGAAGGCTATATAATGGGGGGTTTTTCTAAACCTCCAGCTTGACACCCCTAATAGAATAATCCAACAACTCCATAGGGTGTATGATAGAAATTTTCTTACCCTGCGATCGCAAATGCTTGCTAATTTGCAAACTACAACCAGGATTAGCAGAAGCGATTAAATCAGCACCAGTGTTTAGCAAATTCTGCACTTTTTGCTGACCCAATTCCTCAGCAACTTCCGGTTGCAGCATATTGTAGACCCCAGCACTACCACAACACAAAGCTGCATCTACTGGTTCGCGCAACTTCACCCCTGGAATTTGCCGTAATATCTGACGCGGTTGCACACTAATCTTTTGTCCATGCAACAAATGACAAGCATCTTGATACACCAAAGTCAACGGTTGATCAGAAATGGGCGACAGTTTCGCTGTTAAACCAACACTTGCCAAAAACTCTTGCACATCTTTTACCTTCGCTGCAAATTCCTTTGCTTTTTCCCCATATTTCGGGTCATCTTCTAAAATGTGACCGTACTCTTTCAAAGTATGACCGCACCCAGCAGCATTAATAATCACCGCATCGACACCAGTATCCGCAAAACTATCAATCATCTGCCTTGCCAAAACCTTCGCTTGTTCGGTTTGTCCTTGATGTTCAGGAAGCGCCGCACAACACCCTTGACTTTTAGGAATCACAACCTCACAACCATTCGCCGTTAAAACCCGCACCGTCGCTTCATTCACAGGGGAAAAAAACAGCCGTTGTACACATCCCAAAATCATCCCAACTCGGTAGCGTTTCTTACCTTGCGCCGGAATAACATCCGGAAAATGATCTTGAAATGATTTCAAACTAATTTCCGGCAAAATAGACTCCATCGCCGCCAAACGGGGAGATATGCGAAGCAATCCAGTGGCACGCACCAGTTTTGACAAACCCAACTTTTGATAAACCCACAAAGGTGCCAGAAAAACTCGTAACCGCTGAGGATAAGGAAACAGAGAAAATATCAACTTGCGCAACAGCCGATCCCACAAACTACGCGGATAATTCCTTTCAATCTGGTGACGAGTTGCAGAAATCAACTTGTCATACTGTACACCAGAAGGACAAGTCGTCACACAAGCAAGACACCCCAAACAAGAATCAAAATGTTGTGCTGTTGCCGTATTCAGCGGAATTTCACCCTCATTAATGGCATCCATCAAATAAATGCGCCCTCGCGGAGAATCCATCTCCTTACCAATCACCCTATAACTAGGACAATTCGCCAGACAAAACCCACAGTGAACACAAGTATCAATCAACTTCGGTTCAGGCGGACGACTCCCATCAAACCCAGTCAAATCACTCAAAGAAGCTGGCTTATTTCCAGTATTTTCTGAAACTTGCATAATTTTTTTATTCTCTTCTCTTTATCTTCTCTTGGCGTCCTTCTCACTCGGGGAGACGCTGCGCGTTCGTCGTCAGACGTGGCGTCAGCCAAGGCGTCTTGGCGGTTCGTTACCTAAATCCCACCCACAAAACGACCAGGACTTAAAATATGTCCCGCATCAAACTGTTCCTTTATCAGACGCATTAACGGCAAAGCATTGCCAGTGTAGCCCCAAACATCCAGTTGTTGCTTAACCCTTACAGGTGCTTCCAAAATGCTCAAAAATCCCCCACCAGAAACCAACTCATTTCGCATCTGCACAACCTGCTTTTGACTATCCAACTGCAACACACCTAAACCACTACCAATGTGAATCAAACCCATGGAAACTTGAGTCAAAACCTCAACAGCAGCAGTAGGTAACACTCCTATTTTGCATGTAATTCCAGACTCGCTGGTAGGAGAATGTATTTGTTCTCCCAATATGCGCCATAGTTCAGCATCATCAGATGCTGAATAAATCACCCCATCCAAACCGAGTTGCTGTCCTACTTCCAACAGTCGGGTTGACTGTTCTTTGACACTCTGGGCAATACTTTGGAAGCGAGCAATTAATCCCAGTCCCCTACCCAACCCCAAGCTAGACACCAGTTGAGTTGAAAGCAAATCAGCTTGGGTTGGTGTTAACGCAGAACCTCTGAGGGTGTCAGCCGCTTGGGATATCGCTTTTGGCCCACCAGTAAGCACAACTGTACCCCATATCTCTGGCATGGGATAAACGCGAAACGTCACTTGACTTATAACCCCTAATGTGCCATAGGAGCCAGTAAACAACTTCATCAAGTCGTACCCGGCAACATTTTTTACCACTCGCCCCCCAGCCTTGGCGATTTGTCCATCAGCACGCACAAAAGTAATGCCTAGTAGTTGGTCACGTACACTACCATAACGTTGTCTTAGTGAGCCTGTATCACCAGTGGCGACAATACCGCCTATAGTCGCTGATAGGAGTGCAGTAGGGTCGAGGGCGAGAAATTGTCTGCTATTTGCCAATATGGCTTGAAGATGAGAGAACTTCATCCCAGCTTCTACCGTGACAGTCAAATCACCCACAGCATGTTCCACCAGTTGATTGATGCGTTCTGTACTCACTACAACATCAATATCTTTGGCTAAGCCACCCCAGTTGAGTTTACTACCACTACCGCAGGGTAAGACACGCCACCTGTTACGGTGAGCTTGGGCCATGACCGCAGCTAATTGCTGAGTAGTTTGGGGATAGACGATACAAGTGGGAGCTTTTTGGGGATCAATTGCCCCTAGTATAACTTTTTGTTGGCTAGCTGGTATATTTTCCCAAAGACATATGAAATTTTTATCGCCGACGATAGATCCAAGACAAGAAGCGATCGCTTTCATCAGTTTTTTTTAACTTCCTAAATCTACTTTACTAGTTAATTTCACAGAAAAAGCATTGTTGGTTGACCCCAAACACCACATAACAATCCACCATTCCCCTTCATAAAAGCTGATTAAGTATTAACCACGAGGCGATCGCATCAAGTTTGACTTAATCTAGCAAAAGGAAACACTCATCTACCAATTCCTTACTGTAAGGGAGTTGGAATTAGTTAGTTGTTAGTAGAACAGCCAACAATTATCAACTATAGCAGCCCTACTTGATTCCTGAAATCATTAGTAGGTAAGGCTTTAGCCGACCATTCCCAGGTTTGGTGGGCATTGCCCTACCAACAAAATCATCCATTGTTCACCAAGGATTTAGAATTGCTATAGCCATCCTAAAAGAATTATAAACACCTCTCCCAAGTCCCCCAAGTCCCCCAAGTCCCCCAAGTCCGGATCTCAAATAGGATTGCTATATATCAATCTCTATTGTCTGTTAGGGGTTTAACTTCCGACCATTCCCGATCTCAAAGAACAATTCAATCAGATAAATTGTCAGAGATTTTTTTTCATCCATCAATAGTTTATATGTTTTTTATCAAACAAATATCTTACTTTAACAAAAACAAATTATGCCTTAAGATATTTAAAGTAAAATTGTAGCAATTATGCATGATTAAACCAATATATAGCAGTCTTAAATGATTCGCGAACATGGAGAAACCCGGTAAATTAGTGCGAAACCGGTTTTCTGAAGACTAGTCAGTTTGGAATTCAAATAGGATCGCTATATACAATTCAATAGTAAATGGCACAAAAGGCTTGTACTTGCCCTTAAGCGCTAAAGCAAAACAAAAAGAGTATTGTGCCGACCTACCTGCTTCAACCAAAAATGTAGCCTTTAAAGAGTCAATTATGTCCCTTCTCAACCAGAATAATCACGATATACTGACGGTTAATACCAATAATTTAGTCATACAATTTATTATTGTTATTATTATGTGGCTGCTTGCGAAAAAAAATTTTTTATTAAGAATAATCAATAAAAACTATATATTTTGCTTATTTTTTATTGAAAATAAACAGCATTTAGACATAATTAAAGTGGTAAATTTAGCAGATTTAATTGCTTATAAAATGAATCTTGCAGAGGAAAAAAATGCGGATGTAATGAGGGAGCCTGCGATCGCTCCCAAGCAAAATTATGATGTGAATACAACATTATCTTTCATGATTCAGCATGTTGTGCGTCATTTAGCGATTGTGGATAATGAGCGGCAAATGTTAGGAATTGTGACGCCAGAAATTATTGCAACTGCATTGCAATCAGAACTCCTAAAAATCAAAGAGCAGTTGCAACAAGAAATAGAAGAGCGCTATTCATTAGAAATAGCATTAAATAAAGTTTCTGATGAGTTAGAAAAGCAAAATGCAAAGCGAACAGAGGAATTAGTGAAAGCTAATAAGCTGTTGCAACGAGGAATATGCGATCGCATTGCGACAGAAGCACAGCTACTACAAACAACTTCTGAATTACAAGAACTTTTTCAAGCTTTTCCTGACGTATACTTTCGCCTCAAGAGTGATAGTACAATTCTCAGTTACCACGCCAGAGAAACATCTGATTTGTACTTACCACCAGAAAAATGCTTAGGCTATCGAATGCAAGATGTTCTACCATCTGATGTCGCCAAGCAATTTCAGCAAGCCGTTCTTCAGGTAAACCAAACCAACTCTTTAGTAGCAATTGAATACTCGTTACCTTTAACAGAACGGATAAAAAGTTTTGAAGCGCGACTATTACCTTCAATTCCCAACCAAATTATCGTCATTGTTCGTGACATTACCGAAAGCAAGCAAGCACAAGAAGCGTTACAAAGAGCTAAAGATGAACTGGAAATCCGAGTGGAGGAACGGACTTGTGAGTTAAAAAACACTAATGAGCGCTTGCGGCAAGAAATTGATGAACGCCAGCGCATCGAAGACGCACTACGCTTGAGTGAAGAGCGATATACACGAGCCATTAATGCCGGAAAAGTGGGAATATGGGAATGGAATGTTCAAACCCAAGAAATTTATATAGATCCTAATTTGAAAGCTATGCTTGGCTATAAGGACAATGAAATTTCTACAAACTTCGATGATTGGCTATTATTGATCCATCCAGATGATATTGAATTGGTAAAAGCTGAATTTAATGCTTATATGGAAGGTCTGATACCAAAATATGAAATTGAACATCGCATGCTACACAAAGATGGCAGTTATATGTGGTTTCTTGCTCGGGGAACACTTCTTAAAAATGTAAATAACAAGCCATGTTTTATAGCTGGTTCAAATACTGACATTACAGATCGCAAGCAAGCTGAAAATCAACTCAAAGCATCTTTGAAAGAAAAAGAGGTACTCCTAAAAGAAATTCACCATCGTGTTAAAAACAATCTACAGATCATCTCTAGTTTGCTAAGGTTACAAGCCGGATATATCAAAGATCAACAAGCTTCTAATATTTTCCAGGATAGTCAAAATCGTGTCCGAGCTATGGCCATGATACACGAAAATTTATATAAATCTAACGACCTAGCAAAAATTGAATTTTCTGATTATATTCAGAATTTAATAAATAACTTAAGGCATTGTTATGGGGTTAATGATTCGATTCAAATCAGATTGAATATTGAGCAAATTTTATTGAGAGTAGACACTGCCATTACCTGTGGTTTAATTATCAATGAACTTATTTCCAATTCAATTAAACACGCTTTTAATAATAGTTTTTTAGGAAAAATTTATGTAGAGTTTTTAGTCACAGAAAACCAAAAGTATTCCTTAACGATTAGTGACAATGGTGTGGGATTTAAAGAAGACATAGAGGTTTATAAAAATAAATCACTAGGTTTAAAATTAGTCGGAGAATTAGTAGAACAATTGGAAGGAACAATCGTATTTAATACGGAATTGGGTACATTTTTTAAAATTACATTTGTAGAACAAAACTAAAGAGGAAAAAGAAAGTGAAAAAGAGGATTTTGGTTGTTGAAGACGAAAGAATTATTGCTAGTGACATCAAATATTGTCTAGAAAAGTCAGGATACATTGTCCCTGCTATTGCCGCCTATGGACAACAAGCAATTGAAAAAACGGCAGAATTACAGCCAGATTTAGTTTTGATGGATGTAATGTTAAAAGGCAATATGAATGGCATAGAAGCTGCCGAGCAAATTGTTAAACTTTTCAATATTCCCATAATCTATCTGACTGCATATTCAGACGAAAATACCCTAAAAAAAGCCAAAATTACCCAACCTTTCGGCTATATACTTAAACCTTTTGAAGAAATCCAATTAATTACCACTATTGAAATTGCCCTCAACAAATCTCATACAGAAGCGGTCATGCGCGAAGCTTTAGAAAAAGAAAAACAAATGAGAGATATGAAGTCGGAATTTGTCTCGATGGTTAGTCACGAGTTTCGTAATCCATTAAGTACTATTTTAACTTCTACTGAATTATTAGCGCATCACAGTCAGCGATTAAACGAAGCCAAAAAAAGCGAATACATTCATCACATTCAAAATGCTGTCAGACATATGACTCAGTTAATGAGTGATGTTTTGCTCATTGGTAAAGCAGAAGTAGGTCAAGTTAGTTTTAATCCTACACCACTGGATGTAGAGAATTTCTGCAAAGATTTAGTCACAGAATTTCAACTTAGTGCTGGCAATCAGCACAAAATCATTTTCACAATCCAAGGATGTTGTACTAAACAAGAAGATGCTAGCGTCCTTCAAAATTCGCAACTACTAACGCCAAAAACCCGACTACCTTGCTTAGACGAAAAACTACTGTGGCAAATCCTCTGTAATTTACTAGCAAATGCTATTAAATATTCTCCCCAAGGTGGTACAATAGTTTTTGACTTTTTTTGTCTTCAGGAAGAAGCCATTTTCCGTATCCAAGATCAGGGCATTGGTATTCCGGAATCCGATCAAGAAAACTTATTTAATTCTTTCCACAGAGGCAGCAATGTTGGCAAGATACCGGGACATGGTCTGGGACTAGCAATTGTTAAACAATACGTAGAGTTACATGGCGGGGAAATTACCTTCGTCAGTAAAGTTGGAGTGGGGACAACGTTTATTGTCAGCTTACCGTTTCACAATAGTTAGAAGTGGGGAGTGGGGAGTGGGGAGTGGGGAATTAGGAGGCGCGGAGTTAGGAGGCGCGGAGTTAGGAGTGGGGAGTGGGGAGTGGGGAGTAGGGAATTAGGAGGCGCGGAGTGGGGAGTGGGGAGTGGGGAGTGGGGAGTTAGGAGTTATTAATTAAGTTTTTTACTCTTGATTCTTTTCTTTATTCCTCACTCCTCACTCTTTATTCCTCACTCCTAACTCCGCGCCTCCTAACTCTACATAACCGCTTGTATATTTTGTGCTGGGGTGTAATCTTTGTTGCGGTGGTCGGCTTTTACATTTTGCAATAATTCTTTACCTGTAATCAATCTTGCTCGACGATTCTGGGTGAAATAGTTCCAGCCCCATTGAATCATTACTAGTAGCTTGTTATCAAACTCAATTAAAAAGTAGATGTGAATCAGCAGCCAAAACAGCCACGCTACGAAACCTGTAAACTTGATAAAACCTAAGTCCACAACGGCAGAGTTTTGCCCAATCACTGCTAGGCTACCCCGATCAGCGTAATAAAAAAGCGGTAATTTGGTATCGCCCCTAAGCTGCTGTTTAATAAGTGAGGCTACATATTCTCCTTGCTGCATTGCTACAGGTGCAACACCAGGTAGGGGTTTACCGTTTTGATGGGCAAAATGCGCTAAGTCGCCAATGACAAAAATATTGGGATATCCTTTCACACTCAAGTCAGGTTCCACCATAACTCGTCCGGCGCGATCGCATTCAGCACTTGTGCGTTCTGCTAGCACCTTACCTAGGGGCGAAGCGTTGACACCTGCTGCCCATAATACCGTTTTTGCGGCAATCTGTGTCACTTCATCCCCTTGTTTGATAGTGACAATATCATCTTCAATACTTGTTACTAGTGTTTTTGTCTTGACATTGACACCTAACCGTGATAAAGATGCTTGTGCTTCTCGTGATAACTCTGGAGCAAATGGTGGCAGAGGACGATCCAATCCTTCTAGGAGCAACACTCGCGTTTCTTTGGTGTCGATGCTGCGGAAATCGTCTTTGAGGGTGTGATATGCTAGCTCGGCGATCGCACCTGCTAATTCCACACCAGTTGGACCAGCACCTACGATGATAAAAGTCAACCACTGGGAGCGTTTTTCTGGATCTGTTTCCTTTTCTGCGGCTTCAAATGCCATAAAGATTCTGTGACGTATCTCTATAGCATCCTCCACAGTTTTTAAACCAGGAGCAAATTCTTCCCAGTGGTCCTTGCCAAAATAAGAATGCTTTGCTCCCGTGGCTAGGATTAAAGAATCGTACCGTATTTCTTCGCCACCCATAAAGATCTTTTGCTGTTGTGGGTCAATATCACTCACTTCTCCTAGCAGCACTTTCGTACTCTTGCTTTTACTGAGTACCGAACGCAGTGGAGAGGAAATATCCGCAGGGGATAGTGCACCTGTGGCGACTTGGTAAAGCAGTGGTTGAAATAGGTGAAAGTTGCGCTTATCGATTAGGGTGACTTTCACTCTAGCACGAGACAGCGCTTTTGCCGCATAAAGTCCACCAAATCCTCCACCTACAATAACCACGTGGTGAGGTGGTTGATTCTTAACTGCCTTTACCATAAGATTTATGTCCTGATGTTGATACAACTGTTACTATTCTTAACAAATTTGTATCATTTTTGTTATAGTAGTTCTGCTTATTATTGACATATTTAAGATGTGTAAATCCAATCCATAATACTGACAAAAAGTAATTTAAGTTACATTGAAATACTTGAAGAAACACAGGGGTGTAGGGGTGTAGGGGTGTAGGGGTGTAGGGGTATTCCGCGCCTCCTAACTCCGCGCCTCCTAACTCCGCGCCTCCTCACTCCTCACTCCGCGCCTCCTAACTATCAAAGCCCTAATTTTTCTAAAACTGGTGCGGTAGAAACGATGTGCCGTTCTAAACCCAGTTCTTTTGGGCTGACTCCAACTGCCAAAGCAATCAACTGGGGTAAGTGCAGCACTGGTAAACCCAGTTTCCGATCCATGACCTTTTCCACCTCTGGTTGACGAGAATCTAAGTTAAGGTGGCATAAAGGACAAGGGGTAACCATACAATCAACACCAGCTTCCAAGGCTTCTTGAATGTGCATCCCCGCCATTTTGAAAGATTGGGTCGTGGCGTAGCTGGAAAGAGGCCATCCGCAACATTGCGTGCGACCTCTGTAATAAATTGGCGTTGCTCCTAGGGTGCGAAACACATTTTCCATCGCCTCTGGTCGGAAAGGATCATCATAGGGCATAGACTTTTGGGCACGTAGGAGATAGCAACCATAAAAAGCCGCACATTTTAGCCCACTTAACTTGCGAGTGACACGTTTTTGAATTTCCTCTAAACCGTAATCTGTCACTAAAGCATAGAGGAGATGTTTAACTTCCGTAGTACCCTGATAAGGTAAACAGCCTTCTTTTTGCAGCAAGCCATTAACTCGAACAATGTAAGCTGGGTTTGTTTTCTGGCATTCTTTCAGGCGTTCATCTACATGACCAATAACACCTTGACAAGTGCTGCAATGGGTAATTAATGGCAGATTTAATTCTTCTGCTAAAGCAATATTCCGGGCATTGACCACATCTTCCAAAAGCTGGGAATCTTCTTTAAACGTGCCAGAACCGCAGCAAGCAGCTTTTTTGAGTTCAACTAGTTCAATACCCAAAGCTTGAGTGAGGGCAACAGTTGACTGGTGCAGCTCTCGGCAAGCCCCTTGGGCAACACAGCCAGGAAAATAAGCGTACTTTAAAGTATGGGATAGCATAGAAGTTGGTTAATTAGGGGCAGTGGGACTTGACAAGAACTGTTTTATCATTCCAACTTTTGTGTTGGCTGCAAGGCTATTGATTCTGAATCATGCACATCCTTAAAAAAGAATGTTACTGGGGTGTAGGGTAACCCCATACGTAAAGTTAGGGGCAAGTACCTGACTCTTGTAAGGGCACGGTGTTCCAAGAAAGACAACACCGCTTTTTATACCTTACACCCCTGCCTTTGTCACTAAGAGTGTCAAAACCGAACCATTTTTACGGTGTAAGCGATCGCGCTTTCCGATAAGATGTATATGCTCAAAACCACCTAGCCCATAAAGAGCAAATTATAGCAACTGGTTGAGGAATTTTATCGATGAGCCAAGCGGAAGTTTTTGAAAAGGTCAAGAAAATCGTCGCCGATCAACTCAGTGTGGATAGCGACACCGTCACACCACAATCTAATTTTGCCAACGATTTAGGGGCTGATTCCCTAGACACCGTTGAATTGGTCATGGCTTTGGAAGAAGAATTTGATATAGAAATTCCTGATGAAGCCGCCGAGAAGATCACAACGGTTCAAGAGGCAGTTGATTACATCAACAACAAAGTTGCGGCATCCGCCTAAGAGGGGAATGGGGAGTGGGGAGGAAGGGGAGAGGGGGGGAGGGGGGGAAGGGGGGGAAGGGGGGAAAGGGGGGAAAGGGAAGAAATTTCCCCCACTCCCCCACTCCCCACTCCCCACTCCCCCCTCCCCCACTCCCCCCCTCCCCCACTCCCTTACTCCCCACTCCCCACTCCCTATTCCCCACTCCCTATTTTGCTATTGTCATGACAGATTTTATACGTAAACGCGTTGTTGTAACTGGTGTTGGCGCGATTACACCCATTGGTAATACACCAGCCCAGTACTGGGAAGGATTAATGAGCGGACGCAATGGTATTGGCGAGATTACTTTATTTGACGCCTCTCGTCATGATTGCCGCATCGCTGGTGAGGTGAAAAACTTCGACCCGCATGATTACATGAATCCCAAAGAAGCCAAGCGCATGGATCGGTTTGCCCAATTCGGCGTTGCGGCAGCAAAACAGGCTCTCCAGGACGCCCAGTTAGTCATCAATGAGCTAAATGCAGAACAAGTGGGGATCATCATGGGTTCTGGCATTGGTGGTTTAAAGGTGCTAGAAGACCAGCAAACTGTGTACCTCAACCGTGGTCCAGATCGCTGTAGCCCCTTCATGATCCCGATGATGATTGCCAATATGGCAGCTGGGTTAACTGCTATTCACACTGGTGCCAAAGGACCAAATTCCTGCACTGTGACTGCTTGCGCCGCTGGCTCAAACGCTGTAGGAGATGCTTTTCGCTTGATTCAAAGCGGATATGCCCAAGCAATGATTTGCGGAGGAACTGAGGCAGCAGTTACACCCTTGTCAATAGCTGGATTTGCTTCAGCTAGGACACTCTCGACCCGAAATAATGACCCAGCACATGCTAGTCGTCCGTTTGACCGTGACCGTGACGGATTTGTCTTGGGTGAAGGGGCAGGCATTTTAATCCTAGAAGAACTGCAATACGCCCTCAGTCGCGGTGCAAGGATTTATGCGGAGATGGTCGGCTACGGTATGACCTGTGATGCTTATCATATGACTTCCCCAGTGCCCGGTGGGGAAGGAGCTGCTAGAGCCATCCAAATGGCATTGAAGGACGCAGGACTCAAGCCAGAACAGGTCAGCTACATCAATGCCCACGGCACCAGCACCTCGGTTAACGATCCAACGGAAACAGCAGCTATGAAAAAAGCGTTGGGCAAGCATGCCTATAACATAGCAATTAGCTCTACCAAATCCATGACAGGTCATCTGTTGGGTGGATCTGGAGGTATTGAAGCGGTAGCAACAGTACTGGCGATCGCTAATAACCGCATTCCACCCACCATCAACTTAGAAAATCCCGATGAAGAATGTGATCTAGATTACGTTCCCAACTTGAGCCGCGATTTATTGGTCGAGGTGGCCCTCTCCAATTCTTTTGGTTTTGGCGGACATAACGTCACCCTTGCGTTTAAAAAGTGCCTCTAAGGTTGAATGGGGAATGGGGATTGGGGAATGGGGAATGGGGATTGGGGAATGGGGAATGGGGATTGGGGATTGGGGATTGGGGATTGGTACCAACCAACACCAAACACCCAACACCCAACACCCAACACCCAACACCCAACACCCAACACGGAAATCTGTGTTTATTCTTCGCCTAAGCATAATTCAGTTCTTTTAGCAACCGATATTTGGGGTAATCCTTTATAAAATAAATCCAAAATCTCAATCAAAAATCCCCAAGAGTGCGACTTGTCGGTCAACAAGCACCAATGGGATGATGAGGATACTACTTTGGGGAAATATAAAATAACCACCCCAAAAGTGGAGAAGCTCAAAGAGTGCTAACCCGTCGTAAAGAACAAGAGATTATGGCTGTTGCAACCCAAACCCTTGAAGAACTTTGTATCAACTCAATCCGCTTTCTGGCAATTGATGCAGTAGAAAAGGCAAAGTCTGGTCACCCAGGTCTGCCCATGGGGGCTGCGCCCATGGCGTTTGTGCTTTGGGATCGCTTTTTGCGGTTTAACCCTAAAAACCCAAAATGGTTCAATCGCGATCGCTTTGTTCTGTCTGCTGGGCACGGCTGTATGTTGCAGTATGCCCTACTCTACTTGACTGGTTACGACAGCGTCACCATTGAGGACATCAAGCAATTCCGCCAGTGGGAATCCAAAACTCCCGGTCACCCAGAAAACTTCATGACCCCAGGCGTGGAAGTAACCACCGGTCCTTTGGGGCAAGGCATCGCCAATGGGGTCGGTTTAGCAATGGCAGAAGCACACCTTGCTGCAAAATTCAACAAACCGGATGCTAAAATTGTTGACCACTACACCTACGTAATTCTAGGTGATGGTTGTAACATGGAAGGAGTTTCAGGAGAAGCCAGTTCCTTGGCAGGACACTTAGGATTAGGCAAGCTCATCGCTCTGTACGACGACAACCACATCTCCATCGATGGTTCAACCGACATTGCCTTCACCGAAGATGTCGCTAAGCGGTTTGAAGCTTATGGTTGGCACGTGCAGCACGTTCAGGACGGCAACACGGATCTAGAGGCAATTAACAAGGCGATTGAAGCAGCAAAAGCCGTTACCGATAAACCTTCTTTCATCAAGGTGACAACAATTATCGGCTATGGTTCCCCCAACAAACAAAACACCGCTGGTGTTCACGGTGCTGCTCTCGGTGCTGATGAAATTAAACTCACCCGTGACAACTTAGGTTGGGAATATGAGCCTTTTGTAGTACCAGAAGACGCCCTCAATCACTTCCGCAAAGCTGTTGAGCGCGGCGCAAACCTAGAAGAAGAATGGAACAAAGCATTTGCTGACTACAAAGCCAAATATTCTCAAGAAGCTGCTGAGTTTGAGCGTATAGTGGCGGGCAAACTTCCATCGGGATGGGATCAGGCTCTACCTACCTACAAACCCGAAGACAAGGCGCTAGCCACCCGCAAAACCTCCGAAATGACCCTCAATGCTCTGGGTTCAGTTTTACCAGAGTTGATTGGTGGTTCTGCCGACCTCACCCACTCCAACCTCACCGAACTTAAAGGCGCAGGTGACTTCCAGAAAGGACAATATCAAAACCGCAACCTCCGCTTTGGTGTACGCGAACATGGTATGGGTGCTATTTGTAACGGGATTGCCCTCCACGGTTCTGGGCTGATTCCCTACTGCGCGACCTTCCTGGTATTTGCTGATTACATGCGGGCAGCAATTCGCCTTTCAGCATTGTCGCAAGCAGGAGTCATTTACGTCATGACCCACGACTCTATAGGTTTGGGTGAAGATGGTCCTACTCACCAGCCAATTGAAACCATAGCTTCTCTGCGGGCAATTCCCGACCTCACAGTCATCCGTCCCGCCGATGGTAAAGAAACCTCTGGCGCTTACAAAGTGGCGGTTGAAAACGCCAATCAACATCGCCCTACCCTATTGGCATTCTGTCGGCAAAACTTGCCACAATTGCCAGGAACCAGCATTGAGGGTGTGGCTAAGGGTGGCTACATCGTTGCCGATAGTGAAGGTACTCCCGACATTATCCTCATTGGTACTGGTAGCGAAGTGTATATGTGTACTGAAGCTGCCGAGAAACTCCGCGCTGAAGGCAAGAAAGTTCGTGTCGTCTCTTTACCTTCTTGGGAATTGTTTGACGCACAGCCAGCAGACTACCGGGAATCTGTATTGCCCAAATCTGTTACCAAGCGGTTAGCTGTGGAAGCTGCTTCTAGCTTCGGCTGGTGCCGTTACCTCGGCAACGAAGGTAAGATGATTAGCATTGACCGCTTTGGCGCTTCTGCTCCTGGTGGCGTAGTCCTAGAGAAATTTGGTTACACCGTTGATAATGTACTAGCTAAGGCTAAAGAATTGTTGGGTTAATTAGCAACAGAGTGTCTTTATTTTATGTGGGGTGGACCGAAAAGCCCACCCTTTTTTTGTGGTTACTCAGTTTATTGATGACCTGCTAGAGTAATTATGGGAACTAGCCAATTTTTAATCTGTAGGGTGCCATAACGTAGATGCTTGGAGGGCGGCTTTTATAATATGCGCCTAACACACCTTACTACTAGGAGGATATTATGTACGAGATTAAGAGCGATCGTGAGCTTGTCAACCGCATATCGCCAATAGCAGACAAGTTATTTCAAGGTAACAGCCTCTATCAGGTAAAATTAGATAAAGAGGAAATGCTTGAAATATTAGTAAGCCTCTTTGGAAAGTTTTCGCCTGATGAAATGAAAGCTATTTCTGACAATCAGTTAATAGACAGAATCGATAGTATTCTGATTTTAGAGGCAGTTTCGGGGACGTTAAATGATTTAACTCCTGAGCAAATGGAAATTTTCGATGCAGCGGTGGAAGGGAGATGGAGAGGGTGTCTTATCTCCTAGATACAAATATTGTTACTTACATTTTGAAAAAAAATCTATTAGTAAATAATAAATTAGAGGAGGTGCGTCGCCTAGGACAAAAAGTGTTTATAAGTTGCATAACTTACTATGAAGTCAAGCGAGGACTTCTGGCTGTAAATGCTACTAAGCAGCTATGCGTCCCCCATTTTTTTCGCTTATAATTCCACGGCAGTAATTGACATGAATTCTCGACTAGCACCCGTGAAGTCCAAAAAATGCAAGGTTGTCCGTTTTTGTCGCTTGTTCGACCTTACCGCGTCTCTTCCTTAAATCAATAGGTAATCTTCGGGCGGTTCGGGAGTAACTTCGTCCCGCAAATCTTACAGAACTGAGCATCTGCGTCGTGGAAAGACCAACCGCAACCAACACAAACTGTTTCTACTTGATTTGCAGTTTTGACTAATCGCTTAATCAAATCACCAATTTGCCAGGGGATCAACGCAATCCCTGTTAAGATCATCAATACTGTCAACAAGCGACCTAATTCAGAAATGGGCGTAACGTCACCAAATCCAACAGTTGTCATTGTGACAATAGAAAAGTAAAACGCATCCAAAAAAGTCTTGAACACTTTAGGGTTTACTGGATGCTCGACTTGATAAATTAAGCCTGAATATACAAAAATAATTGCAAATAAAGTAAATAGTATACGTGCGAAAATTATTCCATCTTCTGTACTGATACTTCCAAAGAAAAATTTACTATCTATGAACCTGATTAACCGTAAAATTCTGAACCATCGCAGCAGTCGAATAAAGCTGATATCAACTGCTCCTAGAAAAAAAGGCAAAATAGCCATTAGGTCGATAATCGAATAAAAACTCAGAATATACTTAATTTTGTTTTCTGTACTCCAGAAACGGAGTAGATATTCCGCTGCGAAGATGATTAATATTGCACTATCTACTAGATTCAGATTAAACCGGATAAAATTAGGAATGTTATAAGTTTCCGCTACAAAAATTCCTGATGACAGTAGAATAAGTCCAGCAATTGTTAAATTAATCGTTTTACCTATGGGTGTTTCCAGGTCTTTTAAATAAAATGCTGTTTCTTCTTTACTAAGTAGCATAGTCTTAAAGAGCCATTTTTCAGAAATTCGTTAAAATAACAAGGAGGATTTTCGATGAACCAAGAATATTTTATGGCAAGAGCGCTAGCAGAAGCAAAGCAAGGAGATGCACCGTATGGTGCAGTGATTGTGAAAGATGATGAAGTCGTTGCCAGCGCTTATAATACAGTGAAGCGAGATAGCGATCCCTCTGCCCATGCAGAAATTAATGTGATTCGCAGGCTGACAGCTAAACTTCAAAGCCCTTCCTTAGATGGTTATACCATATATACAACTGGTGAACCGTGCCCGATGTGTGCTACTGCTTGTGTCTGGACTGGTATTTCAGAAATTGTGTATGGTGCTTCTATTGAAGATTTAATTTCATTAAATCAGTCTCAAATTGAGATATCCTGTGAAGAAGTTATTGATAAAAGTTTTAGAAAAATCAAACTGACAAAGGGTGTGTTAAGAGAAGAGTGTTTAAAACTGTTTTCAGTTATCAATTAAACCAGTCTACTCCCCACTCCCAATACGGTTCGGATAAGCACCCAGACAGAAACCCGGTTTCTTGAAGTCCGCCAACTACCCTTAACCGAACCGTATTGACCCTACTCCCCACTCCCCACTCCCCACTCCCTACTCCCTCTTTAATGATTACTGGTCATATAAATACGGCAAAAATGAATTAGCAAAAATCGCCGCTTGAGTGCGATCGCGCAAATTTAACCGATTCAAAATATTCGTAACATGATTCTTTACTGTCCCCTCAGAAATGTAGAGTTTATGAGCAATTTCCCGGTTACTAGCACCAGCCGCAATTAATTGCAAAACTTCTTTTTCTCTGGGAGTCAGTTCTGCTAATCTTGGTGGAGGAGGTGACTGAGTAGGTGTCCCATTGGGAAACTGAGTTAAAAGTTTTTTAACAATTCCAGGTCCTAGTTGAGTGTATCCTTTGTAGACGGCGCGAATAGCAATAGCTAATTCCTCTGAGGGTGTATCTTTAAGTAAATAACCCATTGCCCCATTCTGCAACGCTGCTTTCACATATTCATCATCATCAAAAGTCGTCAGTACCAAAACTTTAATTCCAGTAAAATGCTCTTGAATTTCCCGCGTTGTTGCTACGCCGTCCATGATAGGCATTCTAATATCCATCAATACCACATCAGGGCACAATTCTAAAATCAATTTAATTGCAGTTTGACCATTTTCCGCCTCTCCCACTATTTCTAAATCTTGTTCTAGTTCCAATAAAGCTTTTAATCCTTGACGAATTAAACTTTGATCATCTACAAGCAAGACTTTAATCATAAGCTGATCTGAACGAATAATTAGTAATTCGTAACAATGGTCGCAGAGGAGCTAAATTTTTGTAAAAAAAAATGATTTACAATATTTTTTAGAAAAAACGGCAAGAGGTATGGGGTAAAAATTACAAACTACAAATTATGTGACATTGTGGAGTTGGCAAGAAGCCAAGCTTTCGCAGTCCATGCTTGATTGAATAACCCAACAGTTGGCACTTTGAATTCAAATGGATGGGGTGGTACCTGTAGCAACGAGGGTGAACCTTTGTGATCAGCTTTAACTAAGCTAACTATCCAGGGGAGAAAGTCTAAGATTTCTCTTGGCAATACGGTTAACTCGAAGTCCCACTGCAAATTAGGCCCTCGGCATTCTTGATCCTTTTTTACCACCGTGACTTTACCCGCACTCTTGTTAATGGCAAGTCGAAGAATAAAGGGGCGAAATGGGATCAATTCATCAGGTGCTATGTAAGGATAAACATTCAGATAGTTCAGTAGTTGCCTATCATCTATCCAAGACGCAATGGGAGAATTACTACTATAGGATGCACCAGTTATTCTCACCGGCACATTCATAGCACACGCAAACAGAGAGTAGAACTCACGTCTTAGTTCGCTAACAATGTGTTTGGCTTCTGGGGTCACGGTGGCTTGATCGTAGCTATCAATTCAGTAAGCCTCTGACAAAAAAGGGCAGACAACGAGTCTGCCCTGAAGACCTTAGAGTTCAATCCAAGGTTTCAAAGCTTAGTAGCGACCTCCGCCACCACCAGAGTATCCCCCGCGATCATTGCCTCCCCGTCTACCACCACCACCAAAGGAACCGCCTCCCTCTGATTTGGGCTTAGCTTTATTAACTTTGAGGTTACGACCCATCCACTCAGCGCCATCAAGAGCCTCAATGGCTGCTGTTTCTTCGGCCTCTGTTCCCATTTCAACAAAGGCGAAACCTCTCATCCGACCCGTTTCCCGGTCTGTAGGCAATTGAACTTTTTTAACATCTCCATATTCTGCAAAGACCTGTTTGAGGTCTTTTTCTTCAACTTCATAAGATAGATTGCCGACGTAAATTGACATAGAGCCTCTTTAGAACCAAAGGGTGTAGAGATTTAGATCCGGAGAGGTCTGTAATATAAACATAGATAAAAACAAACTACACAACCGAATTTCATCTTCTACTATAAGCTAACACAATTTGGGAGATTATGTTGCTGAAAAATCACTAAGTTTGAAGAAGGCAGTCGTGATCAACTGCTGACACCATCCCCCATGACAATATTCCTTCCCTGCACAAAAAAGCACCCGCAGCTTAAAAAGCTTGGTGGTCAAAACCAAAACGTGTTGGCTACTTTTCTCATAGCTTTCCTAGCTCAGTAAAAGAGTGAGAAACAGCTAGGAAATATACATTGCAAGGGTTAGACTACTGGGAAAAAATTCGGTAAAAGCCACTAAGTTTCTGAGATTTTTGTATAAAAGTGTTACAATGTCTTGTTTTTGTTAATAAATGTAGCAGGGACTTGATCCCCTTGCTAGAGTGTGTTTCAAAGCAGGTTCTGCTTAATGCTCATATAGAGGAGAGGTACCACCCATGCTCTGGATCCATCTAGGCTCTGCACTAATTAACTGATTCGGTGAATTCCCTCAAAGATATTTCTCTCTCGTGCTTTACATCAACTTCTTTTCGGCAAGATGAGTCAGATATATCTTTATGACTCGTTTGATGAGGCTCTCGGACTACTTCATCCCGTTACTCACTTGCCCATTGAAGTCTCACTGAAAGACAGGTCTGGCGGTTTATCCACAAGTATCTTTGTTTGTTTGCCAGATTTCTGAGAAATGTCTTGTTTCCAATAATTGAGTCCAACTTATACCCCGCTCACTAAAAGAGTACGTACCGAGAAGGCTGAGGATGCAAAGTCTTCGGTGCTTGCCATTGGCTAACAACCCATGGAGACTTCAACTTTAGAGGTTTTAGTTATGAACATTCAAGGAAAGACAGCTTTGGTTACTGGTGCTTCCCGTGGAATCGGGCGAGCGATCGCTCTTGAACTAGCGCAAAATGGAGTGAAACGCCTGTTGTTGCTGGCACGTGACGAACACCGATTAGCTGAAGTAGCTATTGAAATCGAGGCTTTTGGCGTCGAAGTCATTACCCTAGCTTTGGATCTGACTCATGTAGTGGAGGTGAACATTGCCCTTGCCAAAGCTTGGCGAGATCACGGACCAATTCATCTGCTTGTCAACTGTGCTGGAGTAGCCCACCAATCTCCCTTTTTACAGTCTCATCTATCGCAGGTACAGGAAGAGATCAACATTAATTTAGTTGGGATGTACACTGTCACCCGTCTAGTAGCCCGCCGCATGGCAGCACAACGGGAAGGAAGAATCGTTAATGTTTCCAGCTTAATGGGCAAGGTAGCAGCGCCGACTATGGCTACCTATTCAGCTACCAAGTTTGCGATTTTGGGGTTTACCCAAGCCTTACGCGGGGAACTAGCAGCATATAATATTCGCGTGATGGCTTTACTGCCATCCCTGACCGATACCGATATGGTGCGAGAATTACAGTGGTTTCGGTGGGTAGTGCCCATGACTCCGGAGAAAGTGGCTCAAGTACTTGTTGCCGGACTGCGGAGGGAATCACCTGAAATCTTAGTAGGATGGCAAAGCCATTTAGCAGTCTGGTGCAACCGCATTGCTCCAATGTTGCTCGAGAAAATTTTACTCATAGCCGCACCTGGGTCCAACAATAGACAAAAGCGCTACCAACTACTCAAAAATGCTCGGGCACTTTCATGAAGGAAGAGGGGTGTAGGGGTGTAGGGGTGTAAGGGTGTAGGGGAGGCTGGGGGAGAAAGAATTATTGCTCAACAACTCTTTAACTCTTTTTCCTCCCCTACACCCCCACACCCCCACACCCCTACACCCTTATTAAGGGAATAGCAATTGTAATTTTGCAACCATCACCAGGAGCGCTGTTAATATGAAAAGTGCCTCCTAGTGCAAAAGTGCGATCGCCCATACTCTGAAGTCCAAAACCTTTAGTATTTTGAGCTAAATCAAACCCTGTACCGTTATCCTGAATTCTCAGATGCAAACTTGTTGCTGTCGTAGTTAGTTCTAGTTTAACTTCTGTAGCTTGTGCATACTTACAAATATTTGTAAATGATTCTTGGATAATACGGAAGATAGCAGTGCTAATTTCAATTGGAATGGGACGAGATAAAATAATTTCGCAAATCGGTGCAACACCAGTAGCACGGTGAACATTTTCCGCTAGACCAGCAATTGCTTTTTCTAATGATTGCTCTTGCAAGGGATGGGAACGCATAGCAGAAACCGATTGACGCACATCTTGTAGTGCCTTAGAACCAAGTTCCTTTGCCTTGGCTAGAAAAGTTAAAGCTTTGTATGGATTAGAGTTCAAAAGCTTCAAGGCAGTTTCTAATTGCAGATTCAACGCTGTGAGAGAGTGTCCCAATGAATCGTGGATTTCGCGAGCAATGCGGTTGCGTTCTTCGAGGGTGGCTTGATTTTCAATTTGCAAAGCATATTGACGAAGTTTTTCATTAGCCATTGCTAGTTTCTCTCGGCTCTTTCGCTCAGAGATTACCGCGTTCATCAATAACAAAACAAATACTAAAGCTAATGCAAATAACAGCGTAATATTCAATGTGAAAAAGAAAAAACGCTCTTGTTCTACTGGTGATGATGGTATCCGGTCAAATTTATATTTTAATGTTAAGATAAAAAAAATAAATGATAAGCCAGTAACTATCAGACGACCGGGTAAATTAAAAATTAAGCAACTGCGAATTACTAAAATTACATACACAAAGGGAAATACTCGAGCAGTTATTCCACCCAAAAACCCAGTTATTAAAATTAAGAATATTTCAGAGCCTGTGTATAGGATCTTAGTTGTTTTATTAGTGGTAGGCAATCTTAAGCCCATTAAACCAAAAAGCAGCAGGCTACAAATTGTGAGTTCAGGAAATTTATTATGAAATCGATTGTAAGATGGTATTGTTACTGTAAAAGCAGCAAAAGTTAGCAATATCCACTCCAAATAAAGTAGAAATCTAAAAGGATGATTGTTGAATTGAATTGGACGGCTCATAGGAGTTAGGAGTTAAGAATGAGGAGTGAGGAGTTAAGAAGAATAAAAAATATTATAGTTGATCAATCAAAATTTATAACTCCTTACTTTTAGATAAAACATGACTAAAGTCATGGGTGGATTCGTGACTTTTTGCCAATGTAACTGTTGATGAAAAATTTCTATGATGGGGACATCAACACAAATAAAACCACAAGAGCCTAAATGAAATTACAAAAATTATCACTTATAGTAGGAGCGATCGCCCTCAGTTTAACCGCGACCACCGTTGCTGTCAAAGCACAAACCATCTCCTCTTCACCCCTGATTGTTGCACAAGCCTCTGAACATCATTCATTCTGGCAAAGTTTAGGACTGACGGATGATCAAAAAGCCCAAATTAAGCAGATTCGCCATAACACCCGCGATCAAATTAAGAACATTCTCACCCCAGCGCAACAAGATCAGTTAAAAACCGCAAGGCAAAACCATCAGGGTTGGCGGCAGGCCAAGGATTCTCTGAATCTTACTGACGATCAAAAAAACCAAATACGGCAACTTATTCAGTCACAGAAACAACAGATTGACGGAGTCCTGACTCCTGAACAAAAGCAGCAACAGCAGCAACACTGGAAAAACAGACATTCTCAAGACCAAGAACCCAATTCCTAATTTATAGGAGTTGTGCCCCAATACTCTTCAGTTAAGGCGTTGATCCCCGAGACAAGCGCGGAGTCATATAGGTCGGTCTGAGTGCTGGACAAATAGACCAACGAGCGCCAGCGTCAGAATTATATTTCCCATGCTATCTCTTGGGATCAACATAACTACTCCCGAACCGGTGTAAGATTACCGATCTTCTTTCTCTTCTTTCTTCGTGTCCTTCGCGTCTTCGCGGTTAAATAGGTAATCTTCGGGCGGTTCGGGAGTAAGCAATAAAATCTTTGCAGAGTTAATGGGTGGGCAGAGCATTGCCCACCTTTTCTTGTAAAAGTTGGGAATTATAAGTTATTAGTTAAGAATTAACTCTTAACTAATAACTCCTAACTCCCCAAATATGTCCAAAGAATTTGCTATTGGTACTAAAGTCCGCGTCGTGGCGCTACCGCCCTATGTTAAAACTGCGGAACCCATGCCCATGCTGCGACCTCCCGATGTGATTCACGTTGGTGAAGAGGGGGTAGTCATTGACCGCCGTCCCGGAGGATATTGGGGTGTACGCTTTGCTAAGGGAGCCTTTCTTTTGGATAGCCAGTACATCGAAAGCAGCGATATATCTCCTGCATAGGAATCCGTGCAGGAGTTACAAATACCCCCACCCCTTTGGGTTCGTCAAAAGTCAAAAGTCAAAAATCAAAAGTGTTTTAAGTTTTGACTTTTGAATTTTGACTTTTGAATTTCCGCGTAGCGGCTTGTCCCCCTTGTCCAGATATTAAATAGGATTGCCATATCTGACTAGGAGCCAGAATAACAACAAGAATTGTAAACTTGTTTTAAGTTGTGATTCTGGTCTGCATGATGATTTCTCGCCGCACTTTTTTAAGCATATTATTTGCCAGTGGTTTTGCTCTCATCAGTTGGTTAAATTTTCCTTCAACTGCTGAGGCGTTTGGTGGCAAACTTCCTTCTATTAATCAACCCGCGCCAGACTTTACTTTGCCTACTAACACTGGTGATGGCAAAATTTCCCTTTCTGACTTGCACGGTAAGTGGTTAGTCCTTTACTTTTATCCCAAAGACTTTACCCCTGGTTGCACAATAGAAGCTCGTCGCTTCCAGCAAGACTTACCCAAATATCTAGAAAAAAACACTCAAATTATTGGTGTCAGTGCTGACGACGTTGATTCCCACGCCGAGTTTTGTGATTCTGAAGGGCTAAAGTTTCCGCTGTTAGCTGATACCACTGGCGCGGTAAGTAAAGCTTACGGTTCTTGGATGAGTTTCATATCTAAGCGCCACACTTTTATCATCGATCCCAAGGGCATCCTGCGCGACACTTTTGTTAAGGTCAATCCAGCCATCCATAGCAAAGAAATTCTGAGACGACTCAGTGAATTGCAACAAGCAACATGAAAAGAAAGGGTGTAGGGGTGTAGGGGTGTACATTGATTGGTGTCAACTTAAGCTGTAACCCTTGAAAATATAGGCTTCTAGTTACTAGGCTCTGCCTGGTAACTCTGTTCAAGGAGGCTCTGCCTCCTCTTAAAGTTGGAGGCAGAGCCTCCTTTAATGGATTCCCACGCTCTGCGTGGGAACCAGAAAGGTCTGGAACGGGCGTTTAAGTAGGTGGGCGTAAATAAACATAACTAGACGAATGTCCGCAGCGAGGAGGTACGACGAAGCACTTCGCTTGCGGTTTCGACCTTTTTACATTTGTACTTGTTAGGTTTATTCGTGCCTACCTACTTAGTAAGAGGTTTGGCTTTAAGTTGACACCAATGGGCACTGCCGTGCCCCTACGACAATTTGTGGTTCAATAAACAGAAAATAGCTGTAACTAATGGTGACTGCTCTACTACAGGCGACAGTGAACTCTAGTTTTTCTCCCTGTTCCTAGATTCCGTAATTATCCGTGCTGACGCTAGTAATAGTTGATGCGCTTTGACCGAAACTCGTAGGGCGCAAGCCCCTGACTTTAGGCATGGGGTAAGCCCGTCGGGACTTTAGTCCCCGTCAAAAATCTATGTTTTTTTTGCGAAGATCGCACTCTTGTCAGTTGACAAGAGTGCGATCTTCGTGCTACAGTACAGTGAAACTGGTCAATTATTTTGTACCCTACCCCCGGACTGGGGGAAAGTCACGCCTCGGAAGTTATCAATCCCAAGTGGGTTGAGTCCAGGAACCACGCCTACGGGAATCACCGCCAATGTGTGGGAAACTCCGACAGTCGGATATGTGAGAGATACGGCTGAAACTCTTACAGAATCCCCATGCCTAAAGGCATGGGGAGTGTCAATTAGTAACCAAATTTGGAATGCGTTGCCATCCGATGCGGTAACATATAATTTATCACCAACAGCAGTAAGCTTACTTATACTAGTAGCACTACTTCCAAGATTAAAATCAGCGACTTGCTCCGCATCGCCACTGCTGTTGATTTTCCATAGCTCATCACCGTTCGTGCCGTCATTGGCTCGAAAGTAGAGGGTGGTGTTGAAATTTGTGAGAGAACCTGGGTCGGAACTGCCACTCCTAGGATAAATATCAGAGACTAGCTCTGCATTGCCACTGCTGTTGATTCTCCATAGTTCAGTGCCAGTTGTGCCGTCATTGGCTGCAAAATAGGGGATGCCGTTGACATTTGTCAGAGAACCTGGGTTGGAATTTTGGGTAAAAGAAACGAAATTGCTCGCTTTATAAATAGAGTCTGCCATGAGTTTTATCTGGAAATATTGAGTAAATGGAATCAACTTGACAGAAAAACTAATACCATATTTAGAGGATTTTTTAAAAGTCGAAGGGGGTAAAAAATTACGCGAGTCGTCGAATCATAATACGTACAATCGCAATCTAAATAAAAGTCTCTGAGGTTTCTGGTAGTCGTTCGTAATCTTGACTTACAGCAGTTTTCAGGTAAATAGACCACAGTGATTGAACCAATGTTAAATATCAACCCAAATCTCGACAGCAACACTCTTTAGACCTATCTCCACACCCTACTTGACAAGATGTGCGATCGCTTTAAGTTGTCACCAACAGGTTTTTGGTGGGAACACATCTCATTTGCCAAGTATTTGCCCATACCCCCGCGTTAACAGTACCGACAGTACCAATATCTTACAGCAGTTTTCAGGTAAGTAGGTCGGCACGAATAAACCTAACAAGTACAAATGTAAAAAGCTCGAAACCGCAAGCGAAGTGCTTCGTCGTGCAACCTCGCTGCGGACATTCGTATAGTTATGTTTATTTACGCCCACCTACTTAAATATGCCACATTGTAGGGGCACTGCACTGCCCATTGGTGTCAACTGGAGCATTAGCCCAAATTTGTTGGGTGTAAGCGTCAATCTGGAGGTGGCGCTTTTGCCTTGATTTAATACCTTACCCACCTAGCACCTTGGTTAACAATTGTTCTACCGTTCTTAGTAACTGTGAGATGATCAGGAGTGAGAACGTAACGGTAAGTATCAGGATAATTATGGTTGAGTGCAACAAAGGTGTTACGTCTGCTGGTCTCAACAAGAGGTAAGGTGATATCGCCATCGCCATTTTTAGCTACACCGACGTAAACCTTGGGAAAATTACGACCACAAATATAAATATCGAAATCTCTAGTTTCGGCGTGGACGAATTCTCTGCTGTTACCTTCTGGACATTCATTTCCTATGGGCATTGCTGTGGCTGGTTTTGCGCCAAGAGGTGCCAACGATGTTACCATGAGGGGTAGGCTTGCGAAAAATAAAATTGCACGTTTCATATTATTTGTAGCTTTGGGTGTGTATAAAAATTAGATTTTTGTTTTCAAAAACGATTTAAAAGGTGGTATAATGCCACCTTTTTTTGGGTGATTAGTCTTGAGTAGCTAAAGCTTCCCAAGTAGCATTATTAACAACTCCTGTTACCGGCAAATTACGGCTAGCTTGAAAATCTTTGATAGCATTCTCTGTTCCCGGACCAAAAATGGCATCAGTTTTAATGCTGTTACCATGAAAGTTGACTAGAAGTAGTTGCACAATGTAGACAGGCTCACCCTGAGCACCTTTACGCAGTGTGGGCAGATTGCCAGTAGCTGGAGTTGGCTGTGACATAAGTTTTCAATCCTCCAAAAAGTGTTAATGACTTGAAGCTTGTTTACTCTTTTATCTACTCATCTAAAACTTCTTTTTTCGGAAAAGTATGACAAAAGTATCCTTATACCAAATCTGACCCCCTACCGCCCCCTTAACCCCTGACCCCTGATCCCTGACTTTCAAGAAACACTCTTGAGTGGGGAGTAGGGAGTGGGGAGTGGGGAGTGGGGGAAGAGGGGGAAGAGGGGGAAGAGGGGAGAATGGGGGTGTTTCTTTCATTCATAGCGGGTGGTGTGCCGCCAGTGCGCTTGCTCTCAAGAAACACAGGGAGTGGGGGAACTCGGGGCCCCCTTTGGGGATTAGGGGGCAGAGGGGGAATGGTGGTGTTTCTTCCATTCATAGGGGGTGGTGCGCCGCCCGTGGGGTGCTCTTAAGGAACACAGGGGTGTAGGGGTGTAGTTTCAGGGGTGTGGGGTAAAAATGTGTTTCGTAAGGATGTTGCGAGTAAGCGTTTCGCTTTACTCGCAACGCTTACGCATCCGAGGCGATCCTTGGAGGCTCATATCTTGCACCAAGGCCAAGTTGCGAAAATAAAAGCCTAAAAAGCTTATTATTTCGTAGGGTGGGCACTGCCCACCAGCGTTTATTGAGAAGGTGCAAGATGTCAGCTGACCCTTCTGATGTCTGATGGTAAGGATAAGATTTAGTGGCTAATTTGGCATTGATCATGATTAGATTCTCCTTACACTTAAATGAGAGGTTCACAATCCAAGCGCTTAATTGGAGGATGGTGAGGTTGACAACAAAGAAGCCTGGAACCTTTATGTTCCAGGCCTTAAGGATTCATTGCCATGACCGAGTTACGGGTAGTAGATGGTAGGTAGTAGGGGCGTATTCCAATAGGCCCCTGCTGTGGGGGAATAGCTACAGAGCTACCAACTTCGTTATGAAAAAAATATTTATTTCGGAAAGCGCACTCTTAAATAGGTGGAAAATGGGGATAATTACCTATGCTATGCCCTATGCCCCATTCCCCATTCCCCATTCCCCATTCCCCATTCCCTATTACCAAGTTTGATTATGCCCAGTTCCAAAATCTTAGCTACATCTTTCGACTATCAAGGAGTTTACCCCTGCCCAGTGTGTTGCGTAGGTAAAATTACTCATATGCCATTGATGGAGGCTATGGCTTGTGACTTCTGCCAACAGATTTTTACCGTCAATATAGAACAACAGCAACTCAAGATGCCTTCTAGGCAACCTCCACTGATTTGGCGTTGGAATGGCTTTAATTGGACACAAGCCCATCTAGAAGGTGTGGAATTTGGTTGGGGTTATGTGCTAGCAGCAGCTACATTTATACTTTTTCCTACTGCTTTGATTGGGATAGTAGCTTACAATTTTCCACCATCACCAGATACTCCATTATCTTGGATACCATATATTTGGACAGCATTAACCTTGTTGTCGCATTTAGCAATTATTGTTTGGCTGTTTATCGAAATTTATCAGATTCCAGTCAGGGCTTATGGTCGAGCTATAGGAGAGCGCTTGGGTGGTCGCGGATAAATGATCAGCCTCGTCGGCGGCTTCCTGTTTCATCCTCTGATAAAACTTATTGTCCATCAAAAATGGTATGAGCGATCTGGAGCGGTACTATAGATTATTGGAGTTGGAGGCTGGGGCAACACTTGAGGAAGTGAACCAAGCTTACAAAGATTTGGCTTTTGTCTGGCACCCCGATCGCATTCCAAAAGACAATCTCCGTTTACAACAGAAAGCGCAAAAAAAGCTGCAAGAACTCAATGAAGCTTGTGAGAAATTGCGTTCTGTAAAAGCCAAGTATCAAACCACGGCTAAAGGGATGTCAGATACAACACAAACCCCACCCGAAAAAACTTATACTCAACCAAAGCCCAATCCTGATTTAAGTGGCAAAGACTTCAGTCGGGCAAACTTGAAGGGCAGAGATTTATCTGGCAGAAACCTGAGTTATGCTAACTTAAGTGGTGCTAATCTCAGCGATACTTTTATGCATAAAGTTAATCTCAGAGGTGCAAATTTGTCTGAAGCCAATTTGTTTAGAGCAAACCTTCTTTTGTCTGACCTGAGAGAAGCAAATTTACGCTTTACTAACTTAATCGGAGCAGATCTCAGTGGTGCAGATTTGCGGGGAGCTGACTTGACGGGAGCGCGTGTTCGGTCGGGCGATCGCTTACTTGTTAAACTGATGGGAGCTAACTTAACTGGCGCAATCATGCCCGATGGCAAAATCTATGAGTGAATTATGAATTATGAATTATGAATTATGAAACTTTTTATCCCTCCCCCCTCCCCCCTCCCCCCCTCCCCACTCCCCACTCCCCACTCCCCACTCCCCACTTTTTATGAACGTTGCTATTATTGGTTGTGGTTATGTTGGTTATGAAGTGGCTCAGTACTGGCAGCAAAAGAAGTGTTTTGTTGTCACAGCCACCACCACTACTCCTGAACGTGTTCCCGCACTGCAAGCTGTAGCACAAAGAGTAGCTGTAGTACAAGGCAATGACTCTGAAGGGCTAAAATCAGTCTTGAAAAATCAAGATGCTGTACTGTTGAGTGTTGGTGCCAAAGGCGCTAACGCCTATGAACAAGCCTATCTGCACACTGCTCAAACTTTAGTTTCTGTCTTACGGCAGATTCCTAGTGTGCAACAACTGATATATACAGGAACTTATTCTGTTTACGGCGACAGAAACGGGGCTTGGGTGGATGAAGAATCACTAGTTGCACCTGACAACCCAAATGCCCAAATTCTCAGTAAGACTGAGCAAGTTTTACTGTCGGCTAACAGTGATAACCTCCGTGTTTGTATCCTGCGATTGGGAGGAATTTACGGTCCTGGACGGGAACTGGTAAAGATATTCGGTCGATATGCAGGAGCCACCCGACCCGGTAATGGTGAGGATACAACGAATTGGATTCACCTTGATGATATTGTGAGTGCTATAGAGTTTGCCCGTCATCACAGACTACAAGGCATTTATAACTTAGTTGATGATGCACATCTGACAAGTCGAGAGTTGCTTGACCAGATTTTTGAAAAAAACAATTTGCCCAAGGTGACATGGGATTATACCCAGAAAAGTACCCGCCCCTATAATGCCAGGGTGTCAAATCAAAAGATAAAAGATGCAGGCTACAAGTTGATTCATCCACAAATGATTTTTTAAAAGAATGAGAATTGAAAATAAAACAGCATCTCCCACCCAGTTTTACACTTGGAACAGTTACCGCTGCGCCTACGAAATTCATAACCCAACCAATTCAACCCCTGAAGGTATTCCCCTGCTGTTAATTCATCCCATTGGTGTTGGGTTATCGCGGCAATTTTGGCAACGATTTTGCCACGAATGGTATAACCAAGGTCGCCGTAATCCCATCTACAATCCAGATTTACTGGGATGTGGCGAGAGTGAAATGCCTCATGTGGCTTACACTCCTGGCGATTGGGCAGAACAATTGCAACACTTTTTACAAACAGTGGTGCAAAAACCAGTTACTGTAGTGGTTCAAGGTGCTTTATTGCCCGTTGCTATAGAATTAGTTCAAAAACAACCAAATTTAATTGCGGAACTTGTACTAGCTGGTCCTCCACCTTGGATTCTGATGACGAAAAAAACACCAGAATCCCAGCAAAAACTCATATGGAATCTTTTAGATTCGCCTTTTGGTAATGTTTTTTATCGCTATGCGAGGCGAGAGAAGTTTTTGCGTGATTTCTCTACTCGTCAATTGTTTGACTCAGGCGATGCAGTTGATGCTGAATGGTTAAATACTTTGCGTGCAGGGGCAGAAAATACCTCCAGCCGCTACGCAGTTTTTGCTTTTTTAGCAGGCTTTTGGCGAAAGGATTATAGTGGTGCGATCGCCTCTATTAAACAACCAACACTGGTGGTTGTGGGCGAAACAGCATCGAGTATTAGTCAATTAGGTAAGCAAGAAACACCAGATGAACGCTTAGCCGATTACCTTGCTTATTTACCTCAAGGTCGCGGAATCAAAATTCCCGGTCGGAATGTTTTACCTTATGAATCTACTGCTGAGTTTGTTAAAGCTCTTTTCGTCGCTCAGCGATAAATGACATTGTACGATTTTATAGCTTATTTCGAGAGGTTTGGTTCGACAATTGCTGGCCAGTTGTCAAAATTGCGCCTGACCCAATCCATGCCAACTTCGTTGTTTAGCTTAATTTTTTGGGACGTATTCGGGTAAATCTTGTGCAAGATATCGGTATCTTGCTCTACTATAACTTTGGCAAAGTTGAGAATATTCTGCCCTAGAGGTTTAAAGAGAGGGTTTTTAAATATCCCATACATGAGTACATAGGTACGTGTACGAGTTTTGGACTCTGGGACAAACAAGTGGATCTGAGCCACTTTGCCCAGTCCTGTTGTCCCATGAAATATTACTAAGGATGGAAAGTGATTTTCTAGATGAGCCTTAAGAACTTTTGGTAGCAGTAACAAATTGGGATTGCTGATTTTTTCAGCCCAAGTGGTGGGTGATGTGAGATTATCGTAGAAGGCGTGGGAGTGATGCCCATTGTCAATAAACTTCTCAAAGCGCACTTCCTGAATTTTAAATAAAGGTCGATGGGTGCCGTTTTGGTGATTGTAATCGTGCATGTTCAGCAGCATACTTAGCAAATCGGTTTCCACGCTGGTATCACCTGTATGACCGACAAACTCATATTCAGAGGCAATTTCATTGAGGACATTGGGAATCGGCATTTTAGGTTCACAGCCGCCATAGGTCCAAATGAAATCACCTTGAAGGATCAGTTCTAGCGGCTCCAGTTGTGGTAAGGTTTTTTTCTTAGATCCTGGCAAAATCGTACATCCTTGACCATCAAATTCAAGTGCATGAAAAGGACAGAAGACTACACTCGTGTTATCTTCACGCTCTTGACACCAACCTTCAGATAACATAGCTCCCATATGAGGACAGGCATTGGGTAGGGCATTCACTTTGCCTGTTTTATCTTTCCAAAGCACATAATCTGTATTGTAAAGGGAGAATTTTTTGGGCTTATTGACGAACAACATAGACTTGTGTGCCAATAACCAAGGCGCACCAGCAAGCATAGACATGGATATGACTCTCCTGATTTTCCTAATCTTTTAAATGCCTACTGGGTCAACTCAAGCAGGCTCAAGTGCCATAGTAAAATAAAACATGACTTTTTAGTCGCGTTTTTCAAAAAATATGAGGCAAAATTCATATTTCTTAACTCCTAACTCCTAACTCCCCACTCCCCACTCCCCACTCCCCACTCCCCACTCCCTCCACTCGTAGCTAGAATCACATGAACTTATCAATCAAGAAAAACCCACGTATGCGCCGTCAGCCTCAGCAAAAGCGCAGTCAAAGGCGAGTGGAGAGAATTCTAGATGCAGCGGCTGAGGTATTTGATGAGGTGGGTTACGAAGCAGCAACAACCCATGCGATCGCGGCTCGTGCTGACACAGCCATAGGTTCACTTTATCAGTTTTTTCCCGACAAATTGGCGATTTTCCACGCTTTGGAATTGCGTCACATCGAGCGAGTACGCATGGTATGGGCAAAGCTGAGTCAGCCAGAAATCATTCAACTTCCTTTTGAGGCATTTATCCAAACTTTGGTGGCGACATTTAAGAAACTTTTTGAGCAGCCCACTAGTCGGATTGTGTTTGTGCAATACTTTACCTCTGCGGCAATATTCCAAAGCATTGATGAGAGTTTTACTCAGGAAGCTATAGATTTTACGGCAAAACTTCTGCGAGAGTACAATCCAGCCTTGTGTCCTGAACAGTCTCACCTGCTGGCGAAAGTCTGCACTCACGCCTATAATACTTTGCTACTCCTGGCACTACGCAGTGATGAAACTCATTGCCAACAAATTTTTGCCCAAATTGAGGCGCTCCTCCTTGCATACTTACGTCCCCATGTAGGGGATGAAGTGTTGCATAAGGTAATGAAAGTAATGAAATGTCCCCACTGTCATTCCCAGCGCCTCTCAAAAAATGGTCATCGTCATGGCAAGCAGCGTTATCTTTGTAAAGACTGTGGCAAGCAATTTCCTTTGGAAAAAATTTTTGTTGGATAACTATGAAACTAAGCTGTTTCACATTTAACTCGCATCTTTAATTGTATAGACCGTTGACTGTCAACCGTCAACGACCCTTATAAGTAGGGTGGGCACTGCCCACCATGTCTGGATTTTGGTGGGCAGTGCCCACCCTACTTGTGTTTCAAAAATCAAATAGCAATCCTATAGTATGAAACTATTACGATCATTCTTTAGTTGAGCGAGAGGTGAAGCTATGGGTAATCCATTCCCCGGAATGAATCCGTATTTGCAACAACCACAACTGTGGCATCAGGTACACAATCGCTTAATTGTGGCAATTGCTGATGAGCTAACCCTGCAAATAGCTCCTAGATACTTAGTTGCAATTGAAGAGCGAGTTTATACCAGCGTTTCAGATGCTTTACTAGTGGGAATTGCGGATGTAGCTATTTCCCGTCGGAATGACCCAACTCGAACTACGATAACAGCACCTAGGCTTGCTGAACCTACTAAGGTATGTGTACCCATGCCTGAAGAAGTGACTGAACGATTTCTCGAAGTGCGCTCAACACAAACAGGGGCAGTCATTTCAGTGATAGAGGTACTTTCGCCCAAAAATAAGCGATCTAAAGAAGGTAGAGAGGCTTATGAGAGCAAGCGACAAAAAATTTTAGGATCAAGAACCAGCCTGATAGAAATTGATTTGCTAAGAGGAGGGGAGCCAATGCCTGTCTTAGGAGAAATCGGCAAAGGCTACTGCATCTTAGTCAACCGAGGCTATCGTAGACCAGAAGCAGACTTGTATACCTTTGGGCTAAAAGACCCGATTCCTGCTTTTTCAGTACCCCTGAATCAAGGAGAACCTGAGCCAATAGTGGATTTACAGAAGTTGTTGAACGAGGTATACGAACGCGCAAGGTTTGATTTGGCAATAGATTACTCACAACCTGTTCAACTTTCTTTGTCCCCACAAGAGAAAGCTTGGGTAACAGAAATTCTTGGTAGGGAAGAAGGTTGACAAAACTTCACATACGAGTATCTGTGCGGTTATGTCCTAAGTGTATTGCATCATTTTTTCCTCCACAAGCCTTTAATAGACGTGAATTTTGTCTATAATGTCTATATAATATGGACAAAAACTCATGAATTGGCGAATTGCACAAGCAAAACAAAAATTCTCAGAATTAATTAGTGCTGCTTGTAAAGAACCTCAACTGATTTACAACCGAGAACAGTTAGTTGCAGCCGTGATTGAGGCAGGAATGTTTCAACAGTTTTTAGCTTGGCAACAGATACAGCAAAAGCCTTCCCTCGCTCAAACATTTACTGAATTGCAAAGACTGTGTGCTGAGGAAAACTACAATTTAGACGTTACTTCCCGCCAGAATCGACCAAATCCTTTTGCTGATGATCTAGACGATGTTTCTTTGTGATACCAACATTATTAGTGAACTGGCACGTCCAGAACCTAATGTGGGTGTTGTTACTTGGGCTACCGGAGTTTCCCAAATGGCATTGAGTGTTATCACCTTAGAGGAAATTTTCTACGGACTAGCTGCGAAACCAAGTCCCAGAATTCAATCATGGTTTGACTTATTTTTTAATTCCCAATGTATTATTTTTCCCATCAATGAAGCTGTAGCTAAACGGGCTGGTGAATTGCGGGGAATACTGAGAACTCAAGGCAAGTCTCGTACTCAAGCAGATATGCTGATTGCGGCAACTGCCCAAATCCATCAACTAACCTTGGTAACGCGTAATACCCGCGATTTTGAGGGATGTGGTATTCCGCTACTCAATCCTTTTAGAGATTAACCACCATCCACGCGCCAAGTGACTCGTTCTTGAGGATGTCCATGAACCGAGTTCACAGCACTGTCAGGAAAATTTCTCTTTCCCATGCCCCAATCCCCACACCTTATTTTCCTGACAGTGTTAGTGTACGATCATAACAATCTCTAGTTAGAGTGGTAAAAAATGGTAGTAGTCTTTTTGGCAATAACCATCTGCCAGCAGCAACCACTAAACAACTTGTCCACTACTCGAGCAACGTGTTTTTTAAAAGCCTATGAACCCTGCCCTCACTCAAATTGGCGCTCAAATGTCCAACCTGACAGGCGTCAGAGCTATTATGAAGGACATTATTGAAACATTACGAGCTGGTGCGGGGCAGCATTTTATTAATTTGAGTGCCGGAAATCCGGTGATTTTGCCAGAAGTAGAGCAGTTGTGGCGCGATTGTACGGCACAACTGTTGGCAAGCTCAGAATATGGTGAGGTCGTTTGTCGCTACGGGTCAAGTCAGGGCTACGCACCATTAATTGACGCCATCGCCAAGGATTTTAATCGGCGATATGGGTTGGAACTGAGCGATCGCAACATCCTTATCACCCCAGGCAGTCAAAGCCTCTACTTCTACGCTGCTAATTCTTTCGGTGGTTATACCACAAGTGGTGAATTAAAGCAAATTGTTTTGCCCCTCAGTCCTGACTATACAGGTTATGGTGGTGTATGCTTGGTGCAAGAAGCCTTAATTGCTTACAAACCCAGTCTTGATATCGACGCAGCAGCACACAAGTTCAAGTATCGTCCCGACTTCAGCAATCTGTCGATTACAGAAAACACTGGTTGCGTCATCTTCTCTCGTCCTTGTAACCCTACAGGCAATGTGCTGACTGATGATGAAGTGAAAAAAATTGCGGCTTTGGCAGCGCCTCTAGATGTGCCAGTGTTGATTGACTCTGCTTATGGACCTCCCTTCCCAGCCTTGAATTTTACCGAAATGACGCCAATATTTGGCAATAATATCCTGCATTGTATGAGTTTATCGAAAGCAGGATTACCAGGAGAACGCATTGGGATTGCCATCGGGGATGAACAGTTGATTCAAGTTCTGGAGTGTTTCCAAACCAATGCCTGTCTCCATGCGTCACGTTATGGACAGGCGATCGCAGCTTATGCTATCAACTCAGGTATGCTCGCCGAAATTGCCGAACTTGTGATCCGCCCCTTCTACCAGAATAAGTTCACGGTTGTGGAAAACACTTTAGATGAAGCTATGCCGAAGGATTTACCTTGGTTACTCCATCGTGGTGAGGGGGCCATCTTTGCTTGGTTATGGTTGCCAGATCTGCCAATTACCGATTGGGAATTATACCAGCAACTCAAGCAGGTAGGAGTCATTGTTGTGCCCGGTAGTACTTTCTTCCCCGGTTTGCAGCAAGAGTGGGAACATAAGCAGCAGTGCGTCCGCATTAGCCTCACAGCCAGCGATGAGGAAATTGTGATTGGGATGCAGCGTCTGGCAAAAGTGGTTCAACAGGTTTATCAGTGTTCGGTTGTTAGTGCTTAAACGAATCACATAGTTGCAGAGGATACAGAGGGAGATGAGAAACAAAAAGACAACAAGACAAAGTGATGGAAAAAAACCCAACTCCCCACTCACAAACTCCCCACTCCCCAATCCCCACTCACAAACTCCCCCACTCACAAACTCACAAACTCCCCACTCCCCACTCCCCACTCCAAAAACCGATGAGTGGCTAGAAGTAGGTACGATTGTTGCACCTCAAGGGTTGCATGGGGAGTTACGTGTGTATCCTGACACGGACTTCCCAGAACGGTTTGAGGTGCCTGGAAAACGGTGGTTGTTGCGTCCTGGAAAGACGGAACCACAGCCTATAGAATTACTGGCTGGTCGCTATGTAGAGGGCAAAAACTTGTATGTGATCAAGTTAGCTGGTGTGGAAAATTGCAACCAAGCTGAGGAGTTGCGCGGTTGTAAGGTGATGGTACACCAAACAGATCGCCCCCACCAACTAGGAGAAGATGAATATCACGTCCCAGATTTGATAGGCATGTTCGTGTTCATGCAGGAATCTGGGGAACTTGTTGGCTGGGTGATAGATGTTATCCCCGCAGGTAATGATTTATTAGAAGTACAGCTACATCCAACCCTAGCTGGTGACAAAGGAGAAAAAAAAGTTTTGATTCCGTTTGTGAAAGCGATCGCACCAGTAGTAGATTTGGAAGCAGGTCGCATTGAAATTACACCCCCACTAGGATTAGTGAACTGCTACTAAATGTTTTGACAATGATATCACTAAGCTCTACATTGGGCTGGATATGATGCCTCTATTTGACATTTAATTACGTCAAGTTATTACACATCTATATTTTATAGCCAGTAATCTTCTTAAAAAAAGTTCAAATATTTTAAGGTATTTAAATATAGACGTGAATTTGAAACATGGTAATATAATGTAACAAGTAAACCTTGGCGGCAAAAAAATCATGAAATTGAATAATTTCCAATTTGATTTCATACCCATCTCGGCATTTACTCAGATCGAGTATGCTTGCGGAAACTGATAGCAGTACCGTAAACACCCGGAACACGCGCTACTAAATGTTTTGATAATGATATCACTTAGCTCTAGACCGGGCTGGATATGATGCTTCTATTTGACATTTAATTACGTCAAGTTATTACGCATCTATATTACATAAACATTTACAGCCAGTAGTCTTCTTAAAAAAAAGTTCAAATATTTCAAGCTATTTAAATATAGAAGTGGATTTGAAACATGGTAATATATTGTAAAAATTAAATTTTGGCGGCAAAAAAATGAAATTGAATAATTCTCAATTTGATTTATACCCATGGTCTCCAAAGTTCTGAACAGAAGGCAATCCATCTCGGCATTTACTCAACTGGAGTATGCTTGCGGAAACTGCATATCCCGTTTTACATGAGTGCAAATCTCTATTGATCACCTATTTCACTTAGGAACACCCCACGGGCGGCTTACGCAACCCCCTATGAATGAAAGAAACACTATCTTTTCCCCCTACACCCACTACAATACACCCCTACACCCCTACACCCCCGTGTTTCTTGAGAGAACTTGCAGATATGTTTATTTAGGGCACGTGTAAAACTGCTAGAAACTAACGAAGTTATACATCCGACATTCCGCACACCCCACTGTCACCATCGTTTTTTTCGGATTTTTTAACCCAGTAAAGGCTGCATTTTATCTAATAAAGGTTCAATTTTGGGTGGCGATGCCACAGGCTTGCCCTTCGGGTGACTCTCATTCAGAGATATCTCGCTGCGCTATCGCGCTTTGCAACGCTTACGCAGTCGCCTAGGTCGGTTAACCCTCCTGCTGCACCGCAGAAGATTCGGAGGGAAACCCAAAGGACGTACTGCTCGCTGACCCAGATTCCTCTTATACCAATTCTCTAAAATCTGGCAACAGATTCAGACCCGAAAACAAGTACTGAAACTAGGACTTACGCACTTTACACATTGACCATCATGTGATAAAGAGGCATGTTTTGCTAAACGTCTTGCCCTGCCTCGTTCCCAGCCTCAGGCTGGGAACGAGTTCAAGGAGGCTCTGCCTCCTAGTTTGACGCTCTGCAGAGCCTCGCACAACAGCATTACAAGCCGATGCTTGTAACGAGAGGTAATGCACAGTTTGTGCTTTCTGTCAATGCGTAAGTCGTAGAAACCTGAATTTATTAATTACGAATTACGAATTACGAATTACGAATTGGTATTAGTGCGCTAATCTCAAATCTTCAAACGTCCAAAATTCGTTGTGTGACAATCCGTGCCTAAGGAATCTGGGATACATAGGGTGTTACGTGTCTCAGTTTTCTACACAACCAGATGTACCAACTTCAATGAGTGCAACTTAACTATATTGCACCCTCGTCCCTCACCCTCATTCCGTACTCAGAATCATTGGCTGTATATAATGCCGAGAAAAACCGAAATCATTTTCAACCGATTTTGAGCGCAGTGAAAGCAGAGCAGAAAATATTTGAGATTTTTCCTAATTCTCTCCGGAATAACTTTACTGAGAATCGTACAATACAGTAAGAAGAGAAAAACAGGAGGTGATGTTGAGTGCTACGCAAAGTTGTCAAAGTCACACTGTATTCAACTGAAGAACAGCAAATCCCATTAGCGCAAGCATTTGGGTGTTCACGTTGCTGGTGGAACTATGGTCTGAATCAGTCAATTCAGACACACAAAGCAACAGGTAAAGGCTTAGGGCGATCGGCACTCAACGCACTTCTACCAGTATTCAAAAAAGCGGGTCAGACCAAATGGCTAGGTGACTACAGCCAATTATTACAGGTTAAAACACTCAATCTGGCCACGCCTTACAAGAATTTCTTTGATGGACGAGCAAAGTTTCCTCGTTTCAAGTCTTTGAAAGATAAGCAGTCTATTCAGTATGCTCACCATGTCAAAGTGTTGAGTGATGTTGTCAAGCTTTCTGGGTTGGTTGGTGAGGTCAAGGCTAAGATTCATCGACCAATTGAAAGGAAAATCAAGACTGTAATTGTAACCAAATGTCCTTCAGGTAAGGACTTTGCATCCATTATGCCTGAAGTGGAAGGGGATACCCCAGAAACTTCAACACAAGTGAATATCATCAGCATTGACCTAGGACTTCTGCACTTTGCAGTTGTTATCGACGGTAACAAAGTGTCTAAGTTTGAGAATCCTAAGCACATAGCCAAGCCTGAAAAAAAACTCAAGGGCAAGCAACAAAAGCTAGCACCTAAAAAACGCTTCGCTATCGTAATGATAACTTAGCAAAATCAATATCCGATGCTGCTTGGAGAATATTCACCAATCTCTTAGCCTACAAACTAGAAGGCTAGTTCACTCTTGTTGAGTTTCAATCTTCATACCTGGGACAAATCATTGCCGAACCGAACAGTAGTAGCAAATGTGACACAGGCTCTAGTTATACTCTAGCGCCAATGAGCTTTTCACCCAGTCTGAATATTGTACTTTGGAGGTATTTCCCAAAAAAAATAGTATTTTTTGTGTCTATTTCTGAGTGCATATGATACTTTCTCGAGCTTAAAACAAAGGGCAAACAAAAAGGAACATACAGTTTTGTTGGTGATATTTACCTTTTTTTTAGATGAATTTGTCTGAGTTTTTTGGGAAGAATCACTATAGCTTAAATTTTTGGATGAAACCTTTAGATTCAGGAGAACTATAACCCATGTTTAATTGAATATTTCCGAGTCTCAATATAACATCATTTTACTCCCATATATATTTATTGTGAAGAATTTATTAAGATTTTATAAAAACAAGAAACTGGTGAAAACTTACTATAAATTTCTGTAGTACAATCTTTAGCATAGATTGACATACGTTAGGAAATAAAGTTCAGCTTTAGATCCTTGCCAATCAAAACGACAACATAGAGAGGGCGCTCTCATTACAGTAATTGAATATTTCCTTGTTGATTTAGGAGATGGGCTTTGACGGTCTTTTTGATCTCAGTCCCTCCTACTGAACCTTCTAGTGTTTTATAACTGATGCGGGAGGTCGAATTACAGAGAAGGTGTAACCAAAATGGGCAACGGTCAAAAGCATAAGTCAGAAATATCAGCTATTTGCTGAACCATGAAAATATTTGCAACAACGAGGTATGAGTGAGCGGAATGCATTAATTCTGGTATCGAAACCAAATGCCAAGTTCCTCGGTTTGGGAGAATGGGTAGAGGCTTTTTGGTGTAAACAGTGTTCAGCAGAGGACTGATATCAAGGCAATCTCATTGCCGATCATAAAAATATCTCCGTGTCCTCGAAACTAATGAATGCCTGCTGCAAGGCAAAGAAAATCTTCAACAGAGGCTGTGTGATAATTACACTATAGACATAGTCATGAAGATTAATTATGCGTGCGTTGAAATCCGCTTTTGGGGTGAACGGCAGGAACAACCCAAAAGTGGATTTCAGGAGATGTATTATGTGTAATTGGTTGATTACCAAATAACCTCCCCCCAGAATCCATCAAACTTGAATTTCATCAATAACTTTGTTTTAGAGTCATCTTTTTTGGAGTAATTAAACATGTATCTGAAAGATCTGAAAGAGAAAATCGAGAATAAACAAGCGAAAATTGGGATTGTTGGTCTGGGATATGTAGGATTGCCAATCCTGGTAGCTTTTGCCAAAAAAGGGTTTTCGGCGGTGGGATTTGATATCGATGAATATAAGATTAATCAGATCAAAAAAGGTGAGTCTTATATCAAGCATATTCCATCGGAAAATTTAAAGAATGAATTAATCGATGTAACTCCTGATATGACCCGTTTAGGGGAAGTGGATGTAATAATTATTTGCGTCCCTACTCCTCTCAACGTACACAGAGAGCCTGATTTAACTTATGTGGTCGAGACTGCTTATGCAATTGCTCGTAGCTTAAGAACAGGACAGCTTGTTGTGTTAGAAAGCACGACTTACCCTGGAACCACACAAGAGGTAATGCTGCCTATTCTGTCTAAAACTGGTTTAATAGTTGGTGAAGAATTTTCACTAGGTTACTCCCCAGAGCGGGAAGATCCAGCCAATGAAAACTTTTCTTTTGTGAATGTACCAAAAGTAGTAGGAGGAATTACTCCTAGATGCCTTGAAGTTGTTCAAACTCTATACAACCAGATTATTATCAAAACCATCCCAGTTTCTTCAACTCAAACTGCCGAAGCGACTAAAATTTTAGAAAATATTTACCGTGCAGTAAATATTGCCCTTGTGAATGAGTTAAAAATTCTCTTTCAAAAAATGGATATAGATATCTGGGAAGTGATTGAAGCTGCTAAAACTAAACCATTTGGTTTTCATGCTTTTTATCCTGGTCCAGGATGGGGGGGACATTGTATTCCAATAGATCCATTTTATTTAACGTGGAAAGCTAGGGAGTATGATGTTTCTTTGAAATTTATTGAGTTGGCAGGTGAAGTCAATAATTTAATGCCTAACTATGTTATAGACAAGTTGACTTTCTCACTGAATGATCGCGGTAAGTCTTTAAAAAAATCTCGAGTCCTGATTTTAGGAGTGGCTTATAAAAAGAACGTGGACGATCAACGGGAAAGTCCTTCTCTGAAAATAATTCAGATATTAAAGCAACATGGAGTAGAAGTTGAATATCACGATCCATATGCACCGACCTGTTCAAATCATCGTCATTACCCAGACATAAACTTGAAATCTATACCCTTGACAAAAGAAGTGTTGCAAACCTTTGATGCTGTAATGATTCTCACCGATCATGACAATGTTGACTATAACTTAGTAGCCGAAAATTCCTCTCTGATTATAGATACCAGGAATGTTTTAGCATCCAAAGGATTAAAAACAGTAGTGACTGTTACTGCTTAAACTAAGAAAACAAGAGTGAATTTCGTGCGTGAATTATGATGCCTGACTTTGATAAATATGTAGCAGTAGTTGGTTGTGGATACTGGGGCAAGAATTTAGTGAGAAATTTTGCCGAGTTAGGTGTCCTGCGGGTAGTTTGTGATGCTAGCCATGAAACTCTTGAAAAATTCAGGGAACAATATGGTGTTGAGGGAGTCACTGATTTCGCAAAAGTCTTGGACATGTCAGATGTAAAAGCAGTGGTCATTGCAACTCCAGCACCAACTCATGCAAGCTTGGTAATACAAGCTTTAGCTAGTGGTAAAGATGTATTTGTGGAGAAGCCTTTAGCTTTGACCCTGGAAGATGCACTCTTGATACAAACTGCTGCTTATAAGAGCGATAGCATCCTGATGGTGGGACATTTGTTGGAGTATCACCCTGCTTTAGTCCAACTTCGTTCGTTAGTGACAGAAGGAAAAATTGGCAAGCTGCGATATATTTATTCAAATCGCTTAAGTTTCGGTAAAGTCCGGACTGAAGAGAATGTGCTTTGGAGCTTTGCGCCCCATGATATTTGTTCTATCCTAGGATTCGTAGATGCACTGCCAATATCTGTACAAGCTGTAGGCAGTGCTTACTTGGGTCAGGTTGAAGACTTTTGTCTTGTGAATCTTTCGTTTGTGCAAAATCTGAATGCTCATATTTTTGTGAGTTGGCTACATCCTTTTAAAGAACATCGGCTTGTAGTGGTTGGGGATTCTGGAACGCTGGTCTTTGATGATGTTTCTGTAGATGCAAAGCTGACATTTTACGATCAGCAAATTGAGTTCATAAATAATCAGATTCCAGTACTAAAACAAAATTCTAAAACCGTCATTCCAGTCCAATCAGCAGAACCGCTTAGTTTAGAATGCCAACATTTTCTGACTTGCATTCAAAGTAGACAAACTCCGCGAACCAGCATTCAGAATGGTATTGATGTTTTAACTGTTTTACAATCGGCTCAAGAATCACTAAAAGCTAAAGGAGAAATTGTTTATTTAAAGGAGTCTCAACTTGTCCACAGTTAATTCAAATTCTGCAAAAAGCTTAGATTATTTTGTCCATGAATCAGCTTATGTGGATCTACCATGTACTATTGGCTCTGGCACCCAGATATGGCATTTTAGCCATGTTATGCAAGATGTGGTAATTGGAGAAAAATGTAAAATTGGACAAAATGTATTTATTGCTGCTGGGGTCAAAATAGGAAAAAATGTAAAAATTCAGAATAACGTCTCTATCTATGCTGGTGTAAATTTAGAAGATGACGTTTTTTGTGGTCCTAGTTGTGTATTCACAAATATAAACACACCACGCTCTGCTGTTCCTCGCAATACAAAAGATGATTATTTAGTCACTTTAGTTAAGCAAGGAGCTACAATTGGTGCCAATGCCACAATTGTTTGTGGTCATACAATTGGTCGTTATGCTTTTATTGGTGCAGGATCTACTCTTACTAAAGATGTTCCAGATTACGCACTAGTCTATGGCAATCCAGCAAAACAAGTTGGCTGGATGTGTGAGTGTGGTTTGAAATTAGAAGATTTTATTGACACAACTGGTTGTCAAGCTTGCGGACGCAAGTATCAATATTGTGGTGAAAATCAAATTATGAGGATTGAATGACTACAGTGAACATTCCACCTTTTGATGCAACTTGTCAGTATAAAGCTATTGCTTCTGAAATCGAAAAAAATATTTGTGCGGTCATGGCTGATGGACGCTATATTATGGGCCCTCAAGTCAAGGAGTTTGAAGCACAGTTTGCCCAATATTTAGGTTGCGATCAAGTAGTTTCCTGTAATTCTGGCACTGACGCACTACATTTAGCTCTCAGAGCTTTGAACATTGGTCCTGGCGATGAGGTCATTACCGTTCCTTTCACTTTTATTGCCACGACGGAAGCAATTGGCATCGTGGGAGCAACTCCAGTTTTTGTCGATGTAGATTTAAATACCTACAATATTGATGTCAATTTAATTGAAGAAAAAATTACAGAACGTACTAAGGCAATTTTGCCCGTACATTTGTATGGTCGTCCTTGTGACATGACAGCCATCATGGCAATTGCGCGTAAGTATAATCTGAAAGTAGTTGAAGATTGTGCCCAAGCAACAGGAGCTATGTGGTCGGGGAAAAAGGTAGGAACAATAGGAGACGTTGGTTGTTTTAGTTTCTTTCCTACCAAAAATTTAGGTTGTTTTGGAGATGGAGGAGCAATTGCTACTTCTGATCCTGTCATTGCGGAACGAGTCGAGTATTTACGCAGACACGGAGGTAAAGTTAAATACCACCATGAGGAACTCGGAGTCAACAGCCGCTTGGACACCTTGCAGGCAACTGTTTTATTGGTAAAGTTACCATATATTGATCAGTGGAATGCTGCAAGAGCAGTTATAGCAGACTATTACATCAATCACCTAGCTGAAGTTAAGGGCATTGTTTTGCCTACAGATGTAGTGTCAGGGGTGTCAGTCTGGAATCAGTTTACCATCAGGGTTTTAGAGGGACAGCGAGAACGCTTGCAAAAACTCCTCAAGGAAAAAGGAGTAGGTACAATGGTGTATTATCCCATTCCGCTCCATTTACAGAAAGTACATGCTGACTTAGGTTATTCCCTAGGCTCACTACCAATCAGTGAAAAATTGAGCCATGAAGTCTTATCTTTACCAATGTTTCCCGAACTTACCGTAGCTGCACAAGAAGTTATTACTGAGGCGCTCAGTCAAGCATTAGCTAATCAACACCTTACCTGTTAATTTGTGAATTTTTTCTGTAAATTTCATGAACTCTGAATCGCCGCCTTCCAGACTGAAACTAATTTCATATACAGCTTTGTTGGCTAGTATCGGATTTGGTATCACTGCACAATTGCTGATGAAACATACCATGAGCAGTACAGGCAAGGGGTTTACTATGTCCTCTATTATAGAGCTATTAATAGCTCTGACTATTTATAGTTTAGGCATAGTAAATTGGATATTTGCCCTGAGAGTTGTGAAATTGAGTATTGCCTATCCACTAACGAGCTTGAACTACGTTGGGATACTCTTGGGTTCCTACTACATTTTTAATGAGAAGATTACACCACTTCGAGTCCTGGGTGTTGTCCTAATTTTTATTGGAGTTCTTTTTGTGGCTCTTCCTATTAAGAGTGGCAAACATATCCAAGCAGGATCTCGATAAATTTTGATTACTCACATCCACGGGGAAGAGAAGATGAGCGTCAGTTCTTGGCTGATTTTAATCCTTGTAGTTGTGCTGGGTACAGTAGGACAGCTATCTCTAAAGTATGCATTTCAAGGTTCTACTTCAAATGAGGGAACAAGCAAGTCAGTACGAGACCTTCTATTTTCTCGTTATTTTTGGATTTGGTTTATCTCCTATGTCGTCGTGACTGTCTTGTGGCTTTACGTATTGCGGACAATTCCTCTGAGTCAGGCATTCCCAGCACTAGGATTAACATTCGCTCTCGTGCCGTTGGCTTCTTATTATTTTTTGCGTGAGAAGGTTGTGCCTAGCCAGTGGTTAGGGATAATCATTATTGTGGCTGGTGTAGTTCTTGTCGTACAAAGATAACTAAACCTCCTACAACCAATTTCTTAACTTAACGAAATATTCTTTTGAATCAATAGGGATTGAGATGGTTGACTTTCCTCGAAAAATTTTGGTGACAGGGGTAGCTGGCTTCCTTGGTTCACACTTGCTGGACAAACTTGTGGCATCCGGTCATGAGGTTGTTGGAATTGACAATCTTTCCATGGGAAAATTAGAAAACATTGCTGAGCATTTAACTAGCAAATCATTTCAATTCCTCCAGAAAGATATTACCGAAAAAACCACATTTGATAATTTAGACAATGATTTTGATTGTATTGTTCACTTAGCTGCTTTCAAAATTCCTCGTTATGGAAAAGCCATAGATACTCTGAAAATAAATTATCAGGGTACAGAGAATGTTCTAGAGCTAGCAAGAAAGCTGAATTGTAAATGTGTGCTTGCCTCTACCTCTGACGTTTATGGTCGTAACCCCAAATTACCTTTTAACGAGGATGATAACTCAGTTATTGGCTCATCTAAAGTAGCTCGCTGGAGTTATGCTGTATCCAAACTTTTTGATGAGCATTTAGCCTTCGCTTACCAAGACAGCTACGGCATCCCGGTTGTGCTGCTGCGATTTTTTGGCTCTTATGGACCGCGCCATCACTTATCGTGGTGGGGTGGACCTCAGTCTGTTTTCATAGAACAAATATTGAATGATGAAGAAATCACCATTCATGGAGACGGACTACAAACCCGCAGTTTTACTTTTGTGAGCGATACTGTTGCGGGTATTTACGCTGCAACTGTAAAACCAGAAGCCAATGGGGAAATTTTTAATATTGGCAGCAATCATGAAATTACTATCCTCGATTTAGCTCAGACTATCAAGCGACTGAGCAATACCCCAGGAGAACTCAAGCTGAAATTTATCCCCTATGAATCTTTTACAGGTGGTAAATACGAAGATGTTAGAAGACGTGTGCCTGATAGCACCCGTTGTGAAACAATTCTTGGTGTCAAGGCTATGGTGGGATTAGACGAGGGTCTATCTCGCACTATTGCATGGCAACGCAGTCTTAATCTCTACAAGTATTAAGCAGAGCGAGCAAATAAGAGTGCATCCTACAAGAGAATTCAGAAATCAGTCGTATTGGTAATTCGTAATTTGTAATTTCTGGTTCAGAACCCACAAAAGTTCTAGGTAAAATCAAAAACATTGCATTTTGATTTTGATATCGCTCTAGTCCATTTATACCTTGAGTAATTACGAATGACGGATGATCAATTACGACTTATTTTCATTTCTGAAGACCGACTCCCCTATTCAACACTTATACAAACCTATAAAAATATCAGCTTATATACATGAAAATCGGTATTATCGGTGGTGGGATGATGGGTCTGGCATTAGCTCATCGGCTTTCATTGCAAGGTTCTATGGTAACTGTCTTCGAGAGCAATCAGCAGCTTGGTGGACTTACCACTTATCATGATTACGGTCCATTTGTCTGGGATCGTTTCTATCATGTCATTCTACCGTCAGATACACATTTAATCAATTTTATCAAGGAAATTGGTCTTGAAGATCAGCTGCGTTGGGGTCCAACCCTGACAGGGTGCTATATAGACCAGCAGTTGTATTCAATTAGTAATACTATGGAATTTCTGCGCTTTCCTCCGCTTACTCTGATAGGCAAGTTGAGGTTGGCTTTTACTCTTTTGTATGGTTCACGCATCGAAAACTGGCAGCGGCTTGAGAAGATAACGGTTGAAGATTGGCTGCTAAAAATATCTGGCAGAAATACATACGAAAAGCTTTGGCAACCTTTGCTATTGGCTAAATTAGGAGAAAATTACAAGCGTGTTTCGGCTGTCTTTATTTGGTCATACATTAAACGACTGTTTTCGGCTCGTGATTCTTCCTTGCACAAAGAGCAACTTGGGTATGTCGCGGGTGGTTACAAGACTGTTTTTGACCAGGTAAAAAAATTAGTTTGTGCTGCTGGAAGTGATATCCGCACTGGTGTTACGGTTGAACATATTGCACCTCACCCAAGCGGTGGAATATGGGTTGAACACGGTGGGGCAAAGGAGCATTTTGACAAAGTTATCTTCACAGGACCTGTGAATGTTCTACAACAGATTGTTGCCAAAGACTTAGTGAACATTGCTGGCGGTAGCTTTAGCGTGGAATACATGGGTGTCATCTGCATGGTACTCATTACCCGCAAGCCATTGGTACCTTATTATATTGTGAATCTTGCTGATCAACGTATACCCTTTACGGGAGTTATAGGTATGAGTAATCTGGTTTCCTTGCAAGAAACCGCAGGATTACACATCACCTACTTTCCGAAATATCTGATTTCTGATGACCCTCTCTTGCAAGAGACAGATGATGAATTGCGAAAGAGATTTTTCCAGGGACTACATTTGATGTTCCCAGATATAAAAGCAGATGACATTGTGGTAGCACACATTAATAGAGCAATGAAAATGCAGCCACTACAGGTTTTAAACTATTCAAAGCTGGTGCCAACAGTTGTCACTGAACATGATGATTTTTTTGTTCTCAACACCGCACAGTTTGTCAATAACACCCTGAATAATAATACAGTCGTACAGCACGTTGATGAATTTGTTAAAAATGCGCCATTTCTCAAGTAAGACTTGATTGCACAAGACGTAGCTCCACTTTATAAAACATGACCTCTCATACTGCTAAGTCTGACATGCCAACACTGAAGAAGCATCTGTTGAAGGTTGACCCAAGTCTCTTTGCTGTACTTGCCTGCTTTATTTTGTTTGCATGGGCAAGCTGGGGCAAGCTTGAATTACCATTCATTGACGTCGGTCGTGAGGTTGAGATTCCTGCTCGGATTCTAACAGGGCAAGTACTTTATCGAGATATAGCAACTTACTACGGTCCTCTCGCCTACTATGCTAATGCACTCTTCCTATTACTATTTGGGCAGCGATTGGAAGTGTTTTATGCAGTGGGGATTGGCTTGGCGTTAGTAGCAACATTACTGTTCTATCGCTTAGCAAAACGTCTCACGGATGGGCCTTGGGCAGCATTGTCCACCACATTTATGTTGATTTACTGTGCCTTGGGTGGTGGGCTGTTTAATTTCATGCTACCATATAGTTATGGAGCAGCTTATGCTATAGTTTTATGTCTACTAGCGATCGCTGCCCTTGACTGCTATCTCAGCACTGGGACCATAGTATGGTTGGTAGCAGCATCGATTGCTTGTGGACTCGCTGGGGTTTCCAAACAGGAGTACGGAGTAGCCGCACTCGGCTCTTTGCTAGTTGGTACTAACCTGTACTTTCCTCAAAGCCATCAGACTAGGGTAAAACATAGTGTACTTGTACTGATGGTGGCAGGTGTGTGCGCTCTGTTACCTTATTCCTTAATTGCCCAGCAAGTTTCTTGGGGAAAAATGCTTTCGTTCCTGTTCCCCGTATCTGATGCTAGCGTTTTGAACCGAAGCATTTTATTTCAAGTTACACCAATCAAAACTATTAAATTTTGGCTTAGTACCTTCAGAACTTTCTTTGCGGGTTCTCTCATAATTTTTCTATCAACCATAACTGCTCAGAGAATATCGAAATCTATAAGAGTCAGTATTCCTCAATGGCTTAGAACCTTATTGGATCTGCTTGTAGGCTTTGCTTTAGCATGGGTTAGTCTGAAACTGATAAGTTTGGTGTGCGAGTCGCTTTTAGACGCAAGTCCCAATCGCTTGGTGAAGAAGATTATCGACTCTCTCAATGGGATCAAAGATCCTCTAAAGAACTTGTCTTGGTCAATACCAGTTATCATCTGGTGGTTCGCTGTCAACAGACCGCAAAAACCGCAGTATAAAGCCGCACCGCTTATGTGGACACTGCTGGTTTTTTCCCTTTTGCTCAATGCCCGATGGCTATTTGTTATCGATTTTTACGGATTATATGCCCCGCCAATATTATTACTGTTTTTCACACTGTTTTATCATTTGACTCAGCCTATTAAGGCTATTAAAGGACTCGTTTGGCGTTACTTAGCGGTTTGCCTCCTCGTTGCTGGTAGTGTGAAATTAGAGATGTTAGCAGGGTATGTCTACGCACCAAGCTCATCCTATGGAACTTTCTACACCAACGATTCTGCCCTCGTAGATTCTTTAAACAAGACTATCAAAGCTATCGAACTCTCTAGAGCTACTTCCGTACTAGTTTTGCCAGAAGGCAACATCGTCAATTTTCTCACAGGGACTCATTCACCTAGTCGAGAACTTACCTTTTTGCCAATAGCTCTTCCTCATCCTGAAGATGAACAGAATTTCGTGGAACGTATGCAAAGTAATCCACCCGAACTTATTGTCTATGTACCTCGCAAATTTTTAGAGTGGAATTATAAAAGCTATGCTGAATTTAATCCTATTGTTGACCGTTGGATAACTACGCAACATAAATTAATTTACTCTTTTCCTATGAACAAAGATGCGATTCGGATCTACGCTCGCAACTAAAAAAAACAATCAGTGTCTCTTGGTTACCTAACTGGCGCTTCCGCTCTGCATACTTTTCAAAGTTCGTTCTCTACTTACACACTTGAGACAATTCTGCGTTTTTTTCTATAAAAAAATATTATTATATATAGCAATCCTATTTGATTTATAAACACCTCCCCCTTGTCCCCCTTGTCCCCCTTGTCCCCCTTGTCCCCTTTCTTCGGATCTCAATTAGGATTGCTATATATCTGTTCCGAGAATATCCCCGCGCTAAACAAATTGTTGGCAAGCATCGGCTCCGAACCCCTCACTCCCGATGCCTTCATAGTTTTGCCTTCATAAAATTTTCCTCCTGGTGGGAAATCATAGTCACTTTAATGTTACTCAAGGAGTTTCAAATTATGAATCTAAGAATCAGACGCAGACGATTTGGCCAACTGGCTTTAGCCAGCGCCGCAACAGCAGCCCTAGGCAGTCTTGCCAGTAAAGTTAATGCACAGACAACAACCGCTGCTATTTCTGGTCTTGTTGGAGTTGGACTGACGACGACGAATACTTCCAGCACACAACCATCGTTAACACCCTCGTTAACACCTTCTTCAGTGATTTCGCCCATAATAGGAAATGTACTCACGCTAGCCAACAATACCCCAACAATAAATCTCGTAGATTTAAGTGGAACGAAAACTATTGCGTCTACGACTGTTGACAACCCAGGAACAATCTTTAATCTTGTAAATAACGCGGTATCTACCCAGAGTCAGCGGATAGCTAGTCTCACTCCTGGCTTGGATGGCACCACATTGGTTACTGCCACTGTAACTCACGCGCAAAACATCGCAGTCAGTCAACTCACCTTCATTTCGCCTAACTCAACTCAACCTAGCAGAGCTGTAATATTATCAGGATTCACAACTCCTAATGCTGTGATTGAAAGTGTGTTGGCAATGCAAAATGGCCAATACCTCGGTATAGTTAGTCTAAATGGTGGCATTCCACCTTTTGAATTGGCAATGATTGACCCCGATACAGGCAAAGTAACTTCTGGCAAACAGTTGGCAGACCTAAAACCAGACTCAAGGTACAGTAATCTCACCAACGCTCCGGATGGCTCAATTTACGCTACGACTCTTGGTCGCGAGGGTCGCACCGGTGTAGTGAAAATAGACTTAAATAACAAATCGCTCATTACTGGCAAAGCAACGATAGTCCGCATTCTGGACTTAAGCATAAACAATGAGCCTTTAGACAATGATGTCCTCAGTTTAGCCTTTTCTTCGACAGGAATCTTATATGCCCTGGCTAACCCCACGCGCCAGCAAACTAATTCTGTGTACACAGTGGATACGAACAACAAAGGAACTCTCACTCCGGTCACCACTATCGGTGCTCAGAAGATTACTATTCTAAATCTATAGTGCTTCTTAGGGCAAATTCTACATTCTAAGGCTTTCAGAAAAATAAGCTTTGCTGCATTTTTACCTGATTAGGTCAAGTCAGTGTAATGATCCATCATATTTTTGTAATGGCTAATTACACTGAACTTTCCATAAATATAAATTTTCATAACCTATAATGACAACCAACGGAAAACTTGATATGACACAAGAAATTCAAGATGGAATCTTAATTGCTCAAGCTCAGACCACCAGCCAGACAATATTTACAAATCAAACGCCAAGTAACCCAAATGGGACTGATGGCGTTGCCTATGAACTGGGTCTAAAGTTTCAAAGTGCCAAAGCAGGTCAAATTACTGCCATCCGCTATTGGAAAGCGGCTAGTGAGACTAGTGGGTCTCATGTTGGTAAAATCTGGTCATCAACTGGTTCTGTTCTAGCAAGTGTGAGTTTCGCCAATGAGACAGCTTCGGGTTGGCAACAGCAGGCGCTTGCTACTCCCTTGAATATAGTTGCCAACACCACCTATGTGGTAAGTGTCAACGTCAATAG
>JADQBA010000003.1 GCA_016903675.1 Stigonema ocellatum SAG 48.90 = DSM 106950
CCGCATCCGCCTGGGACTTGAAGTCCCAGGCTTATAGCATAAGTCCTCTAAGAGAGGACTTTTGGGAGTTCTGGGATAAATGTAATTTTTATGACTCTTGATTTTGTAAATTGTGGTTTGTATTTAGAGGTGCAAGATATAAGTTACCCAGTGCCAAAAACTTACGTCTTTGCTAAAATCAATCCATATTGTTAGACTTGACGAACGTACTGGTGATGTGTATGTTCTCGCCGGGGATGATATTGGGATTATTATATTTAGAGATGGGAAATGGGAATTTGACTGATGACTAAACCTAACTTTGAGCAGATGAGTAAGTCGGAGTTAAAGACTTACCTTCGTGAACATCCTGATGATAATCAAGCTTTTCACGCTCTTATGGATAAAATTAAAGCTCAACCAAGCTCAGAGATTTACTCTATTGAAGATATTGATAGACTTGAGGATTTGATTAAAGCTAGACATCTGTCGTAGGGGCGCAAGCATCTTGGCCCCTACAGTGTGGTGTATTTACAGGAAGATGCTGTAACTGTCAACGGTCAACGGTCAACAGTCAACAGTCAACACTCACGCTGTGTGGAGGTTCTTTTGGAACAATTCTAGAACATGTTTCCAAGCATCAGCAGCGGCTTCTGCATTGTAGCTAGAACGCTGATCGCAGAAAAAGCCGTGGTCTGCTGGATAGCGAAAGATATGATGGGGAATCTCGTGTTTGTTGAGTTCCGCCTCAATCTGCTGAGTTTGTTCCTGTGGAATTCCGGTGTCTTTAGTGCCAAAGAAGGCGTAAAGGGAACCTTTTATTTCTGAAGTACGAGTGATGGTAGGGTTTCCACCACCAGGAGTTGAGGTTGTGATACCGCCACCGTAGAAGGAAGCTGTGGCTTTGATGTCAGGTAATGTTGCAGCCAGGTAAACCACGTGACCACCAAAGCAGAAACCAATGGAGGCGATCGCATCCCCGAGCACATTTGGTAGAGTTCTCAAATAGGCAATAGTCGCCTGAATGTCGCTCAACAATTCATCTGCTTTGGTCTGGTCTTTGTAGGTTCTACCAATTTGGATATCTTCAGGGGTGTATCCAGTCTCAAAACCGGGTGCGATGCGTTGATAAATTGCAGGTGCGATCGCCACATACCCTTCCAAGGCAATTCGCTCAGTCACTTCTCGAATGTGACTGTTGACCCCAAAGATTTCTTGAATTACAATCACGGCTGGGAAAGTCCCTTCATTTCCTGGTTCAGCCAGATAAGCATCTATTTGCAAATCTTGATTAGGGACCTTAACGTGAGAACTGCGAATTCTTGTGTTTGTCATGTGATGGATTAGCCCCCAATTTACTTCAGGTTGAGATTTTTCATCATATCTCTCATATAATACTACGGTAAAAATGTCGATTTAAAAGTTTCTAAAAATTAGAGATTCGATAATTATTACACTGAATCAATCACTGCCTTTGGCATGAGGTATAAGAATCATATTTGATTTTTGAAAAAAACGTAGGGTGGGCACTGCCCACCATATCCAGGTTTTGGTGGGCAGTGCCCACCCTACTGAATCAATCACTGTCTTTGGCATGAGGTATTTCCTGACAATCCGTCACACAATACTAGTATGTAAGTATTTTCACAGATTTTTCCCAAAATTCACCCAACCAAAAAGAGGAACACCGATGTCAAATTCACTGAACCAGCAAATTTTACTGAAAAGCCGCCCAGTTGGGGAACCAAAAGAAACTGACTTTGCACTTGTGGAAACACCAATTCCCGAACCTGGTGAAGGAGAAATTCTCAGTCGCACCATTTACTTGTCTCTCGACCCTTATATGCGCGGTCGCATCCGCGAAAGTAAGTCTTATGCAACTCCCGTTCAGTTAGATTCAGTTATGGTGGGTGGTACAGTCAGCGAAGTGATTAAATCAAATCATCCTCAGTATCACGAAGGAGATTTCGTACTCAATTTTAACGGTTGGCAGACATATGGCGTTTCAAAGGGTGACACGCTGCGTAAACTTGACCAGAATCTGGCTCCCCTATCTTATAATCTAGGTGTACTGGGTATGCCTGGTCATACTGCTTATTCCGCTCTTCTGGATATTGGTCAACCAAAAGCAGGTGAAACGGTGGTAGTTTCAGCAGCTTCTGGTGCTGTGGGAGCAGTAGCCGGTCAAATTGCGAAAATTAAAGGTTGTCGAGTTGTGGGAATCGTTGGGAGTGACGAGAAGCGGGATTTTGTGGTGAAGGAATTAGGCTTTGATGTTGGTATTAATCGCAAAACTCAAGAACTCTCTCCAGCACTGAAAGAAGCTTGTCCTAATGGAATCGATATTTATTTTGACAATACTGCCGGCGCGATTTTGGAAGCCGTGTTGCAGCAGATCAATCTTGGGGCGAGGATTGCGCTGGTGGGTCTGATCTCAGAGTATAATGCCATAAATCCTCCTGCAGGTCCCAATTTAACACCACTGCTGATCAACCGCGCACTCATTAAAGGTTTCCTAGTGAGCGACTACCAACATCAGTTCAATGATTTTATCACAGATGTTTCTGGATGGTTGAACTCAGGTACACTCAAATATAGAGAAGATGTGGTGGTAGGTTTAGAGAACGCTCCTCATGCTTTCATCGGTTTGCTTCAAGGTGAAAATTTTGGCAAACTGATTGTTAAGGTAAAAATTTAACTCTGTCCTAGAAGCCCATATTTATCTGCGTTTATCTGCGTTCATCTGCGGTTTTGAATTCTTAAGCTTCGTTTAAAAATCAAACGTTGAGACGCTAAAATAGAAGCGATCGCGTGAGGCACTGTTTGGGATGCCATTGGTGTGAGGTATATTCAAGAGTTAAGAAACCGCAGATAAACGCAGATAAACGCAGATAAATATGTACCATCATTGGGTGAAAACCGCTATAATTCTCAAGGTCGCCCCTGAACAGAGTTAGGAGATTATACCAGTGTCAGAGATTGAAGATTTAGACGTTAGTGTAGAAGAGTATTTGGAGGGATTGGCTGTTGGCATTGATGTCTTGGAGTTGAAGCGGCTTACATTAAAAGGAATTCCAAAAAACTTAGCATTGGAGGTGATTGAGATAGGGAAAAAAGCTTGCGATGGGGTGGCTACCCCTGAAGAGATTGTGAGAGGATTGATGATCCTAACACCTTCTCTTAGGCAACAACTCGAATAGTTAATTCATTATTCATATATAGTGTGAGGCGCATTCTCTACTCGACCAGGATAGACGAACAACAGTCCTTGACGAACCGTGGTGGCAAGTGTTGTCGCACATGCCCGCCCAGAAACTTCTGCCTTTCCTCCTTCTACTTGCTGCGGGATGCGATCGCACTGACCTGTTCCCGAAAAATCCCAGCCATGATAGGGACATTCTAGCTGTCCAGACTCATTAATTCTGCCTTCTGATAGTGGTGCTAAACGGTGCGGGCATTTGTCTACAAACCCTCGCCACATCTGTTCATTTTTGTCCCACCACAGGACAATATCCTGCCCTAGCAAGGTGAAGCGAGTTGGCTGAGATTTATCTAAGTCTTCGACGTATGAGACAGGATACCAAACAAGATTGCCAATCAAAGCGATCCGGATTACTTCCACCAGCAGGAAGGTCTTGTGCTACTGTGGTTTGGGATGTTACTGCTTTAGGTAAAACGCTGTTGATCATGGTAGGAACTAGAAACAATTATTTAATCTTCTATCCACAAAAAGAGACAGTAACTTGAAGCTAATGCTGGATATATCTGACCACACCTTTTCCATTATCGATATACTACCCTGTCAACTAAGCAAAAGTCAACCAAAAAACTCAAATTTTCGGCATTTGACCTTCTCCCAAGGGGAGACGCTGCGCGAACGCGGTTTAAAAATCTTTTTGAACCACGAAGACGCGAAGAACACGAAGAAGAACTAAGTCCAAAGACTTGCACCTTGAAAGGGCTAGTCCTAGTAGTGTAGGGTGGGCACTGCCCACCATAACCCGGATATGGTGGGCAGTGCCCACCCTACGTATATTTCAAAAATCAAATATGATTCCTATATTCTGAAGCGCTACTTTGAACGTGAATCTCGAACACAATACAGATGTGCTAAAAGAGTTCATAAGAAGCCTGGAAAAGGAACTAAGAGAAAATAATGGCACACCTTGAAGGTAAAGTAACATTGGTTACAGGCGCTACGCGGGGTATTGGGAAGGGAATTGCTATTGGCCTTGGTGAGGCTGGTGCGACTGTATACGTTACGGGTCGCAGTCTCAACAACTTTAATTCCAGTGATGTCTCAGGTAGTCTTAGTGAAACTCAAGCAGCTGTTGAGGAGGTCGGCGGTGTATGTATTCCCATCCAGGTAGACCACAGCAACGACGAGCAAGTACGTTTACTCTTTGAACGCATCCAGGATGAACACAATGGACACCTCGACTTACTGGTTAACAATGCTTTCTCAGGGTTTCAGGCATTAACAGAGGCTTATGGGCAGCCTTTCTGGGATTCTGAGCCAAGTCTTTGGGATGCAGGCAACAACGTTGGTCTGCGTAGCCACTATGTTTCGAGTGTTTTTGCTGCTAGAATGATGACCAAGCGTAAGTCTGGACTGATTTGCACTATTTCCTCCTGGGGAGGCATGTCTTACATTTTTGGTGCAGCATATGGGACTGGTAAAGCAGCGTGTGACCGATTGGCGGCTGATATGGCTGTGGAGTTAAAGCAGCATAACGTGACTTCTGTTTCCATTTGGCCAGGGATTGTTGGGACTGAAAATCTTTCTCGTCTGGCATCTCAAATAGACGAGAAATATGCGAGTGACAAGAATTATGCTATGTTTAGCGATCGCTACAATTGGGAAACACCTTTGCTAACAGGACGGGTCATTGCTACGCTTGTCTGTGATCCAAATGTCATCCGCCGCACAGGAAGAGTGCAGATTGTTGCCGAACTGGCGGGGCAATATGGACTGGTAGATCAAGATGGGAATCTTCCGGTATCCCTACGTTCTCTGCGTTTTCTGCTGCCCTCTGTATTGCCCATACTGAGAGAGTACTCGGGCTTCATACCTGATATAAAAGTACCGTGGTCACTGCTACTACTGGGATTACTGAGTTCACCCAAAATTTGACAGAAGGTGACTTTCTTGCGTTGCTGAATCAAGATATGAATTAGACATCTACAGAAATGATGTAGGGGCGCGGCGGCCTTGCGCCCCAAAAGCAGATTTCAACGAACGCATAGTTAATTTTCACGACTACTCCCTTCCCGGCGTTGCTGAATCACGGTATGACAGGACTACGCAAAGGCGCAAAGGCGCAAAGAATCGATGCTTAATCAACTCGAAAAATGTCAATTCATACTCCTGTTCAGCAACGCCCCCTTCCCGCTACAAGATTACCGATGTTCTTCTCTTCTTTCTTCGTGTACTTCGCGTCTTTGCGGTTCATTCAAATAGGTAATCTTAGACCGGAAAGGGAGTATGTCTATTAGACATCTCCAGAAATTATGTAAGGGCGCTTCGGCCTTGCGCCCCTACCAAGGCTTTGAACGAACGTATAATTAATTTTCACGACTATGTCTATTGATTTCTCGTCAGACTTCTGCACTTTTCTTAACTGGGTTTTGCAAATAAATTCTGCCCTTTAAGTGCTGCTGCAACTCTAGCAACATTCGCACCGTGGTGAAAAGCTGCCTCCAGTCGTTCTTCTGGAATCCCTGTGGGAGTGCCGTCTTCTGCATGTGCACGTCCGTAGGGTGCCCACTGTAACCCTCCTAATGCATAACCAGGTGTATTTTTAGGTAGGGGGACAATAATCATCCCCAACTCGGCAAAGTTGTTGAGTAGGGACAATACTGTGAGTTCGCAACCTCCACCAGCATTGCCAAATCCTCCCCCACTAGTAAAGACTGCACCTACTTTACCAATCATACTGTCTTTCACCCATAGCTTACCGCACACAGTATCAATAAGGAATTTCAGGTACAGTTATAATAAAAGACAGCAACTAAAACCTAATGCTGGATATATCTGAGCGCACCTTCTCCATTATCCATATACTATCCTGTCAACTAAGCAAAAGTCAACCAAAAAACTCAAATTTTTCTCGATAGGCTCAAAAGACATCTGGTGGAAAAACGTAGAGACGCGATAACCCTTGTCTCTACCAAGGGTTTCAGATAACGCATAATTAATTTTCACGACTATATCTAAAGAAGTACACTCACCGCAAAGCTGAAAAATCAAAATTGGCGAGAGTGATTTTGTGGTTGCTCAACTTGAAGCCTATAGACAATGCCATAACCACGACCAGGAAAGCCACCTGTGCGGTGAATGAAAACCAAAAATGTGAAGTTAAGAAGGCAGCTATGCTGCTATGCTGAGGGCAGCTATGTATCCCCATAAATAAATTCAGGGGATTTAGCAAGGACGCAGTATTTCTTGTTGCACTCTGCTCGAAATACATTTTTATTATTTTGGTGGGCTTTAAACCCACCCCTGAAGGATTTTTGGAAATTTACCTTCTGCCTTCTGCCTTCGTACTTCTGCCTTTCTTTTGTAAATCTGGTATCCAGATTTTTCGGGATAACACAACAGCTAGGGGATTGACACTGGCGATCGCCAAGCCCCATAGCCAGGGTTTCCGTTCTTCTGGCGCAATTTGCCAGATGACAAAGAAAAAGAACAGCCAAATTGTGAGAATATTTAGGGATTGCACCCAACGCACCATTGAAATTGGGTCATGGGCAAAATTTGCAATCATTGCAAACCACCAGACTGTCATTCCTGGGTTCGGGATGTGAACTCCACTCAGCATCCCGACTATAGGAAGAGGAATTGCACCACTAGCAATCTGTTGAGCCTGCGAAAACATCCATTTTTCTTCACTTTTCCACTCCATATCTGTTGCCCAAATCAATCTCAAGCAGGTACCTGCTATGAGAAAGAGGATAATCACCAGTAGTTGTGGCTTTTCGTGATGGAGTTGAGTGTTTATGGCGGGTTTCACTTGGGTGTAATAAATTAAGGAGTTAAGAACCGCAGATGAACGCAGATGTAGACGCCCTTTGGGCGGCTTCCCGCTTTCTTACGCAGATACAATGGATGAAAAAGATGGCGTTGCTGAATTTAGTAATGAATTACGGGTAGTTACAGATTTGTAATTTTCCCCAACCCTTGTAGAGAAACGTTTTCCCCAACCCTTGTAGAGACGCGATTAATCGCGTCTCTACGAACTCCCGGCAATCATCCCAGCAAGTAAGATAAAACCAATCCACACATTTTGCCGAAACATCTCACCGTATGCAGCGTTAGGCACCATGTCTCCTCTTAATCGAGAGTACTGCCAAACCCAAGCGATGGTAGCAATTGCAAGGCTGATCCAAAAGACTAGGTGAAGGTGGATGACCGTAGCTAGCCAACCAAGTAACAAGACAGTACCAGCAAAGAAAATTCCAATAGCAGCAGGGGCGTGATTACCAAAAAACAGGGCGCTGGAATTAACACCAACCCGCCGATCATCATCGCGATCGCTCATCGCGTAAATAGTATCAAATCCCAAGGTCCAAAGTACAGTTGCCCCCCACAGTAGCCAAGTGGCCTGGGAGAGGTTTTGCGTCACTGCACTCCAGCTAATCAACACGCCAAAACCCCAAGCTATGGAAAGCACGAGCTGAGGTACGGGAAACACCCGCTTTGCACCAGGGTAAAGTAGAATGACTGGCACGGCTGCCACACACAACCAGAATGAGAGTGGGTTAAGATAGAAAGCAAGAACCGCAGCACATGCCATCGCTATTATAGCGACTACAATACCAACTTTTACAGAAAGTGCCTGAGAAGCCAGGGGGCGATCGCGTGTTCTTTCAACTTGTGGATCAATATCTCTATCCCACAGGTCATTGACAACGCACCCAGCTGCACTTGTGGCGAGAGTTCCGAGGATGATCACACTTACTAGTGGTAAAGGCGGTTTTCCAGAGGCGGCTAAAAAGACAGCCCAAAGGGCGGGAATCATCAGAATTAACCGTCCTTCGGGTTTATGCCAGCGTAACAGCCGGATAATAACGAGCCATACTGGCTCTTGGTTAGGTTGTTGAGTCGTCAGCATAAGAATCAATAATAGATTAATTTATAGTAAATTATTATTTATCAGATATATTTTTGCGGAATTTCATCCACAAGCACTGAAGATTCTTAATGAAAGATTGTACAGGGACACGTGAGTCAGGGCTAACCCCCATACCACAAAGTGTTCACCATGGCAATGTCCTCAAGTTGGTAATTTTCAGGAACAGAAAAACAAGATGGTGAGTTTAGTTTCTACTAACGGGCAGGATATTCCAAACCGGATCATTGCTGCTATTGACTTGGGGACAAATTCTGTACATATGGTAGTTGTGCAAATTGAAGCAAGACTACCAGCTTTTAGCATTATCGGCAGAGAAAAGGAAACTGTGAGACTGGGCGATCGCGAGATTGATACTGGGTGTCTCAAACCACAGGTCATGGATCGGGCAATGGCAGCTCTACAACGCTTCAAAAAAGTTGCCAAAAGTTTCAAGGCGGAATCAATCATTGCTGTAGCAACGAGTGCAGTACGGGAAGCCCCTAATGGTCTAGATTTTTTACAAAGGGTAGAAGCCGAAACAGGTTTGAGCGTTGACCTAATTTCTGGTCAAGAAGAAGCGCGGCGAATCTACTTAGGTGTATTGTCGGGCATGGAATTTAACAACATGCTCCATATTATCATAGATATTGGCGGCGGTTCTACAGAAATCATCTTGGGCGATGGTCATCAAGAGCGAACCCTAACCAGTACCAAAATCGGCGCAGTACGACTACAGAGTGAGTTAATTACTACCGACCCCATTAGTAACGTTGAGTTTCAGTACCTGCAAGCATATGCACGGGGTATATTGGAACGTTCCGTTGAAGAAGTACAGGCAAATATACGTTCAGATGAACATCCTAGAATGGTTGGAACTTCAGGCACAATTGAAACTATGGCGCTGATCGATGCACGGGAAAAGTCGGGTTCTATCCCTTCAACACTGAATGGTTATGAACTTAGTCTCAAAGACCTGCGGGAGTGGGTCAATCGCTTGCGGACACTGAGTTACTCAGAACGGGCTGCAATTCCTGGTATGCCAGAAAAACGGTCAGAAGTTATACTGGCAGGAGCAGTGATTTTACAGGAAGCAATGACTTTGTTGGGGGTTGAGTCTGTCACTGTGTGTGAGCGTGCCCTCCGAGAAGGAATCGTCGTGGACTGGATGCTCACCCACGGATTAATTGAAGACCGCCTGCGCTACCAAGGTTCAGTGCGTCAGCGGAATGTCCTCAAAACTGCTGGGAAATTCCACGTCAACTTAGAACACAGTGAGCGCGTGGCAGAATTTGCTCTCAGTATATTTGACCAAATGCAAGGTAAATTGCATAACTGGGGGAAAAAAGAACGAGAACTGCTTTGGGCAGCAGCAGTTTTACACAATTGCGGTCATTATGTCAACCATTCGTCTCACCACAAACACTCTTACTATCTCATTCGCAATAGTGAATTACTCGGCTATACAGAAACAGAAATAGAAATTATTGCCAATATAGCGCGTTATCATCGCAAATCTCCTCCTAAGAAAAAGCACGAAAATTACATGAAGCTGCTAAACAAAAATCACCGACAAATTGTCAACCAAGTGAGTGCTATCTTAAGATTGGCAGTTGCTCTAGATAGGCGTCAAATTGGAGCGATCGCACGAGTGCAGTGTGAATATCTTCCATTGGTGCAGGAGTACAAGATGCAAATTTTTCCTGAGCGTCCTGATGATAATTGTGATTTAGAACTCTGGAGTTTGGAGTACAACAAAGGTGTGTTCGAGGCAGAATTTAGTGTCAAATTAGTGGCGACTTTGGCATCATCTACATCTTGAATACTTGCATGAATCTACTTTAAGAGAAACACTGACAGACGGGGGGTTGTCAGCAACTTCCATATTGACAAAGAAACGGGAACAAGTAAATTTACCATGATAAGTGTATATTCTAAAACATTATTTATTGCTTCACCTCCTCTACCCGATCCAAAAACTTTACGGACTGAGCAACCTTCTAATAGTAGAGTCCAAGACGATCCGCTCATTGCTACCGGCTGGGAAAACTCTCTTTATGTAGGCTCTGTGTTAGTTGTACTGGTTATTCTGGTGATTGTGGGAATTTTTAGCCGAAAAGCTGAATACGTCCTTAATATTGCTTTAGTTCTGAGTGCAATATTGATTGCTTGCTTTATGGTAATGAGTTTATAACCCATATTCCGCACTTCAAGAAGTAGTATCATAAAACTACATTCAGGCGAAACCAAAAATTATAAAAAGAAATTAAACATGATAAATACCAAGCCTTTATATAGGAATCATATTTGATTTTTGAAATATACGTAGGGTGGGCACTGCCCACCAGATCCGGGTAATGGTGGGCAGTGCCCACCCTACGCTACTTAAAATTTTTCATGAATGATTTAGGATTCCTATATATTTATAGGACTTACGCACGCTCTCAAATTTACCAATTTTCACAAATGATTTAGGATTGCTATAGTCATTAGTCATTTGTAAAAGACTAATGACCCATGACACAGGACAAATGACTTTCTATGCAATTTATCGACCAAGCAGAAATTGAAGTTGAAGCTGGTAAGGGTGGTGATGGCATTGTCGCCTTCCGACGAGAGAAGTACGTCCCTGCTGGTGGTCCCTCTGGTGGGAATGGGGGACGAGGCGGTTCGGTAATTTTCGTAGCCGAGGAAGATTTGCAAACTTTGCTCGACTTCAGGTACAATCATCGGTTTCAGGCAGAAAATGGTGCTCGCGGTGGACCCAATAATCGTACTGGGGCCAATGGAAAAGATTTGATTATCGAAGTTCCCTGCGGTACTGTTGTTTATGATGCGGAAACAGGAGACTTGCTGGGAGATTTTATCGAACCTAAGCAAACTTTAGTGGTTGCTAGTGGCGGTAAAGGCGGACTGGGAAACCAGTATTTCTTAAGTAACCGCAACCGTGCCCCTGAATACGCCCTCCCAGGATTACCAGGGGAACTGAAGCAATTGCGTCTGGAGTTAAAACTTTTAGCCCAAGTAGGCATTATTGGACTACCAAATGCCGGAAAATCTACTTTGATTTCCGCTTTGTCAGCCGCACGCCCCAAAATCGCCGATTATCCCTTTACTACCCTAGTGCCGAATTTGGGTGTGGTACGCAAACCCAGTGGTGATGGTACAGTTTTCGCTGATATTCCCGGATTAATTGAGGGTGCTTCCCTTGGAGTCGGGTTAGGACACGATTTTTTACGTCACATTGAGCGCACGCGGGTGCTACTGCACTTGATTGATGCTACTAGTGAGGATGTAGTTAGTGATTATAACACAATTCAACAAGAATTACAAGCCTACGGACGAGGTTTGGCAGAACGTCCACAAATTTTGGCGCTGAACAAAATTGATGCTGTGGATCGGGAAAGCAAGGATTTGGAGGCGATCGCTACCCAACTCAATCACCTCTGCCACGCTCCAGTTTTTCTGATCTCGGCAGTTACTGGCACTGGTTTGGAGCCAATGTTACAGCAAATTTGGTCAATTCTCGACCAACTTAATGCTGACGAGAAAGATGATTTACTGGCAGGTATTGGTGTGGAATGAAGTAGAGACGCGATTAATCGCGTCTCTACATAGGTTGACGTAGGTAAATTATCTGAACACTGAGGGTATTGGGTTATACTTAACTCAACTGACTGCGAAACTTATTAATACTGATAATTAATAACACAACAGCAAAACCCAGTAATGCCAGAGCATTCATCCACAGTACATCCAAGCCAACCCCTTTAAGTAAAATACCCCGGACAATGGTGATATAATGACGTAGGGGATTAAGTAGAGACAGGACTTGAAAAAAGGGAGGCATGGCTTCGATGGGAGCGATCGCCCCCGAAGTTTGCACCATCGGCAGATTAATGAAAAATGCCGTGAGTACCACCTGCTGTTGGGAAGCGGAAATCGTCGCCAACATAATGCCCAAACTAATCCCCACAAACACATACATGCTAGACAAAGCGAAAAACAGCAGGAAACTGCCACGAAACGGCAGATCAAACACCAACCTTCCTAAGGTCAGCGCCAGAAAAACATCCCCCATCAGCAGAAACGCCAGTGGTACAATTTTTGCCAGCAAAATCTCCCAGTTTGCTGCTGGAGTCATGAGCAATTGTTCGAGAGTTCCCGTATCCTTCTCCCGCACAACGGTAATAGATGAAACCAGTGTCCCAATGAGCGTCAGCACTAGACCCATCACTCCCGGTACAAAAAACCAGCTACTGGTTAGTCCTGGATTGTAGAGAAACACCACCTGGGGTGAGACTGGCAGACTTGCCTGGTTCTGTGCCAAACCACTATTGTATTGTTGGATAATCTGAGTCATATAGCCACTGGCAATACCTGCTGTATTCGCATCCACCCCATCGATGAATACCTGAATTTCGGCTGATTTTTGTGCCAAACGGCGCGGGAACTCTGGCGGAATTATCACCCCCACATTCAGCTTCCCAAGTTCTACTTGGCGGCTCAACTCTTTCTCACTAGTTGGTACAGATTCTACGATAAAAACGCGATTGGAGGTCATTGCCAAGACTAGTTCACGGCTTTGGGCGACGTTGGCATAGTCTATGACACCCAATTTCAAATTGTGGACATCGGGATTGAGTGCAAAGCCGTAAAGCAGCAATTGTACGGTTGGTGGCACAATCAGCAGCACTATCAATTGCTTGTTTCGCAGAATTTGATTGATTTCTTTGCGAACTAATGCCCAAAATGGAGTGTTAAATAGTCGGAAAAAGAATTTCATATTGGGGAATGGGGAATGGGGAATGGGGATTGGTACCAACCAAGAACCAACAACTTAATTGGGCAGTTGCATCCGGCTTAAAACCCGACGCGATACATTGAAAAATACTAATCCCATTAGGATCAGCATAAATAAATCAAACCAAACCCCTGTCCACCCTGTACCCCGTACAAATGCATCACGGGTAATGTCAATGTAATAGCGGGCGGGAACGACGTTGGTCACAAGTGAAAGGGGAAAAGGAATATTATTGAGGGGATAAATAAAACCAGACAGTAGTAATGAGGTCACAAAACCAACAAGGGATACACCTTGGACTGCTGCGTTTTGATTACTGGTTCGTACTCCTAAGAGTAAACCAAATAGAACACTATCTATGAGAAAGAGTAGGGTGCCAAGCAATAAGGTTATGGGGTTGCCTGCCAAGCCAACTTGGAAAACTAGCGCCCCTAGTCCCATGACGACTAATGCTTCGCTGATGGCAATCAGCAGGTATGCCAGTGCTTTGCCTAGTAACAGTTCAGTGGCACTGATACTGGAAGCATAGACTTGCAAAATCGTGCCTTTCTCTTTTTCTCGTACCATTGCGATCGCTGTCAGCAAGGACGGAAAAATCCACAAAACTACACCATAGACTCCCGGTACAATGTAAAGTGACTCTAATCGACCAGGATTAAACCACAGGCGAATTCGAGGTGTGATGCTACTGGTAGCTGGGACAAGTCCTCGATCCTGCATAAAAAAACTTGTCACTCTTTGGATACTATTTTTAATCACACGGGCATTGTTGACATCTGTAGCATCAATTAAGACCTGCACTTTAGTATTTCTACCAGCTTTAATATCCCGACTGAATTCGGGAGGGATAATTACCGCTGCCTTAGCAATACCACGGTCGATGCCATCCCGCGCTGCATCTCCTCCTGACCAAAGTTTTGGTACAAACTGATTAGTGGCATACAACCGCTCAATATAGCTCCTGCTAAGATTTGTGCGGTCAAAATCCTGCACAATCAATGGAATATCTTTACTCTCCAATCGGATGGCAAACCCAAAAATTATCAGCGTTATGAATGGCAGCAGAAATGCTAACGCTAATGTCAACCCATCGCGGCGAAACTGTACTATTTCTTTGGTACACTGGGCGAGAATTCTTTTCATGGAAGAGGGGAATGGGGAGGGGGGAGTGGGGAATGGGGAGTGGGGAATGGGGAGTGGGGGAAAATAACCAACTTTGATTTGTTTGTAGTGAGGACTTTAGTCCTCAAAAATACGAGGACTAAAGTCCTCACTACGAACAAATCGTTCGGTTGCCAGACCACTAACTTTGCGATCGTTGTACGATACCAATAAAAGCATCTTCCAACGAGAAACGAATAGGGCGCACAGAGTATACGGTGAATTGGGCGGATTCTAACAGATGAAGTAGTTGAGGAATTTCTGTATCGGGGTGGTCGAACACAATATGTAGACTATTGGCAAAAATAGAGACACGCCAAGAGTCGAGGTGTTGTTTGAGCAAATTGGAGGCGAGTTGGTGTTGGCTGACGACGACTTCTACCAGTTGTCCCGGTTGGGAGTCTTTGATGTAGCTGGGTGATCCTTCGATGACATTTTCCCCTGCTACCATGAAGCTCATACGGTTACACTGTTCGGCTTCTTCAAGGTAGTGGGTTGTGACCAAAATTGCCGTACCGTTGCGGGCAAAGTCATTAATCAACTTCCAGAATTGGCGACGGGCTAGGGGATCTACTCCTGATGTTGGCTCATCAAGAAATAGAATATCTGGTTCGTGCATCACTGAAGCACCAAAGGCAACCCGCTGTTTCCAGCCTCCAGGAAGCTGTCCTGTTACCATTTGTTCTTGTCCCTCCAACCCACAGGTGGCAATTACCCAATCAATCTTCTCTCGGCGTAGCTTCTGGGGTATTCCGTAAATACCGCTATAAAACTCCAGGTTTTCCAGAATCGATAGGTCATCGTAAAGGGTGAATTTTTGACTCATGTAACCGATACGTCGCCGCAAGTCAGTGCTACGCAAGTTTCCCGTTTCGCCTCCAAGAGAAATTTCACCACCACTGGCTTTTAATAATCCACAAAGCATTTTGATTGTAGTGGTTTTCCCGGCTCCATTAGCACCTAAAAGCCCGAAGATTTCCCCATAGCGCACCTCAACGTTGACGTTTTTGACTGCTTTGAATTTGCCAAAGACTCGGCTGAGGTTGTGGGCGTAGATGGCAAAGGAGGAGGGGGGGAGGGGAGGAGGGGGGGAAGGGGGGAATTGTGGTAACATTTCCCCCTCTGCCCCCAACCCCAAAGGGGATCTCACTCCCCCTCTGCCCCCATTCCCCCCCTCCCCCTCTCCTCCTCTCCCCCCCTCCCCCCCTCCTCTCCCCCCCCGATAGCGCGGAAATGGGAGAAATTGCGATGTCAAACCCTGCTGGCGCAGACGGGTGACAAAGACGTTTTCAAGGGTAGGTTCGCCACGTTCGATACTAGGAGATGGTAGCTGATGCTGTTGCAGCAGTTCGCGTACCTGGGTTTCACCTGCTGCAATATCTTTGACAAGGACATCTAAGCGATCGCCAAATGTCTGCACATCTACAATATTCGTCTGTGCAGTGTGAGATAGGACTTGTTCGGTCATTTCTAGGTTTGGCGTGCGGACTTCTAGGCGATGTAAGCCTAAGTTGGTGCGTAAGGATTCTGGGGTATCAATTTCTTGAATTTGTCCACCGTACATTAATGCTACACGATGGCACCGTTCGGCTTCGTCCAAGTAGGGTGTCGCAACGACGATGGTCATGCCGTCTGCTGACAGTTGGGCTAGTACATCCCAGAATTCCCGTCGTGAAACTGGGTCAACGCCTGTGGTGGGTTCGTCTAATAACAGGACTTCCGGTTGGGAAACCAAGGCACAGCACAGTGCTAGCTTTTGTTTCATCCCACCGGAGAGTTGCCCAGCTAAGCGATCGCCAAACTGCTCTAGGTTCATCAATCCCAAGTATTTATTGCGACGTTCAATTAGCTTCTTATTCGGTATTTGCCGCAATCCCGCTGCATAGCGTAAATTCTCATCAATGCTGAGATCCAAGTACAGAGAAAACTGCTGTGTTAAATAACCCGTCATCAAGCGAGCATCTCGTGGAGGCTGACCAAATACCCGTACATCCCCTGCTGTTGCTTCCATGACACCACCTAAAATATGAAAGGTGGTCGTTTTACCTGCACCGTCGGGACCAATCAACCCAAACATCTCACCCTTGCACACTGTGAAGTCAATTCCTCGCACAGCGGCTAAGCTACCATAGTGTTTGTGCAAACCGCAAACTTGGATAGCAATTTCAGTTGAAGAACTAGAGGTTGAGGGGTGGTTTGGTGTAGCAATTGTTGCTTGGTAGTTCATTGACTAGCCTCTCTCTGCAACAAGATTTCTGCATCCCCAGGCATCCCAATTTTGGCACAGGGCAAATCTCCAAGAGCGTCGTAGGGTTTATCAGGATTAAAGCAGCCTGGAGGGTTCTCAACACTGATGCGAATACCGACCACTTGCTTGACTCTATCTTTCTGGAAGTAAATATTCTCTGGGGTAAAGGAAGCTTGGGGATCGGTGGCAACTACCTTGCCTTTAAGGGGCTTTTCGGGAGCAGAATCCAGAAAGATTTTGGCTGTTTGTCCTAGGCGCACTTTACCAATATCTCCTTCAGGAATAAAGCCCCTGAGATAAATTGTATTGGGGTCAGCCACTGTCAGAATTTTAGTTTCACTGCTCACTATGGCACCCGGTTCCACACTGCGGGCAGTTACTACCCCATCTAGAGGACTGATAACATTCAAATCTTTCTTCGAGTCTTCAATCTGGGTATCGATTTGCTGCTTTGACCCTAAAGCATCATTGACCTTCGCCTGAGCAGATTTCGCTTTCGCCTGAGCCGATCTTAAGTGGGCATAACTCTGCTTTCGTTTTCTATATAAGGCTTCTAATTGGGCATTGCGAATGCCGGGGTTGAAACTGGTGGTTTTTACTTGGGTCAGTCCCCCAAGAGATGCACTTAATTGCTGGTTTGCAGCATTTACCGCCGCCATTCGTGCTTCTAGGGTCGCTACTGCTGTGTCAAAGGTGGTTTGTGCTTGGTCAAATTGTTGTTGATTGATGGCTCCATCTCTGACTAGTTTGGCATAGCGATCGCGATTTATTTTTGCTAGCTTCACGGATGCCTGTGCCTCCTTTACCTGAGCCTGTGCCTGTACCAGTTGTGCCCTCCCTGCCGCTACGGTAGACTCTGCTTGGGCAATTCTACCCGTTGTATCACCTTGCGACTGCTGCTGATTTAATTGTGCTTCGCGAATTTGGCTTTCGACTTGCTCAATTTCCCCTTGTGCTTCCTCTGCATCTGAAATTGCCTGTTGCTCATCAGATTGGGCAGATGCCTGTCGTGCAACAGCCGAACGCAGTTGTTCTTGCAACAGTTGATCGTTACTGTTATCGAGCTTGATTAACTTTTGTCCCTTCTTGACAGCTGCTCCTTCCCGCACGACAATTGACTCAATCCGTCCTGAACGCTTCACCCCAATATCAGTTTCGTAGCCCTCAATCCGTCCGCTTACTTTGAGGATATTCGCCGCAGGTGTGGAGTGCAAACGCCATATTGTATAGCCAATGCCCGTACACACAGCCAGCACCGCCACCAACAGTAAAGGAATCGGGATCTTGCGACGCTGCTTTTGGACTGGTGGTGCGGGAGCATTGGGAATACTTTCTGTTGATTTTGGTACAGTCTGAGTCATGATAGTACCCTCGTTGACTACGCAAAAATTAAAAGGTTGACACTCATACTAAACGGTCTAGTATGATAAAGCTAGTGATACCAAAGAAAATTAATATTTAACTATGCCGAAAGCCTCTGGTGACTTTGAAACGCCCTCAGTTGGTTTCAACCAGAAGCAGGAGCAAATCTTGCAAGGGGCGATGCGGGTATTCTTGAGAACGGGTTATGCGGGAACCAGTATGGATCGAGTCAGTGCTGAGGCGGGAGTTTCTAAGCAAACTATCTACAGTTACTTTGGAGATAAAAAGGGACTGTTTCAAGCGTTGATGGAATGGGTGACCATAGCTAGTTTCTGTAGTTTTTTTGTGACAGTAGAATTACAAGGCGAACCTGCGGTGTTACTGCGTCAGCTAGCCGAAACCTATTTCACGAAGGTTGCAGATAATCCGGAGTATCTGGCATTGTTCCGGGTGATTGTTGCGGAGTCAGAACGCTTTCCTGAACTGGCAAAACTTTATACTCATACCGTCATTCAGCGCGGGAGACAATTGCTGAGCCAGTATTTTGCTTGCCATTCTGAATTGGGCATTACTGACCCTGAGGCGACGGCGCAAATTTTTTTTGGTTCCCTTGTGTCGTATGTGATGGTGCAGCAGATGCTGTACGGTAACGAAATGATGCCTTTAACACGCGATCGCCTTCTTGATAGTTTGATTAGTTTAGTGCTGTCAAAAAGTGAGATACGGTAAGTGTATCAAAGTATAGCATTCCTAAATCATTCGTGAGATAAAGAAACCCGGTATCTCCCAGATACCGGGTTTCTGAGGTTCAGTATTTTCTTACAAGGAAAGCGGAGGATTGCTATATAATTAAAATTTCTACTGTGATTGAGGAAACCATGAAAACTGATATAGGAATAGGCATTAACGTCAATGACGTTAGTCATGAAATGTATGACTTAATAACGGATTTATATCCCTTTTGCCGTAGTATTACTGGTGATGGATTACGCAAAACGCTCCATAGTATCGAAAAACATATTCCCTTAACTATCAATGAAGTCAAAAGTGGAACCCAAGTATTTGATTGGACTGTTCCTAAAGAATGGAATATCAGAGATGCCTATGTTAAAAATTCCAATGGAGAAAAAATTATAGATTTTTCTCAATCAAATCTTCATGTATTAAATTACAGTATATTTATTAATATGAAAATGCCTTTAAATGATTTGAAGGCACATTTGTTTACACTACCTGATCGTCCTGAATGGATTCCTTATCGAACTTCATATTACAAAGAAAATTGGGGCTTTTGTCTGAGCCATAATCAATTATTGGCACTAAAAGACGAAGAGTATGAAGTGTATATTGATTCTTCGTTGGAAGAAGGTCATTTAACTTATGGGGAGTATTATATTCCAGGAGAAAAAGAGGATGAAGTTCTCATCTCATGTCACTCGTGCCATCCGTCACTTGCTAATGATAATCTCGCTGGTATTTCCCTAGCAACATTCTTAGCCAAACATCTAGGTCAAATTTCACCATCATACTCTTATCGGTTTATCTTTATTCCTGGAACCATTGGTTCTATTACTTGGCTAGCGCTGAACGAAGCCCACATTGACAAAATCAAACACGGTTTAGTTCTAACTTGTCTAGGCGATCCGGGGAAGTCTCACTATAAAAAAAGCCGTCAAGGTCATGCTTCTATTGACAAAGCTGTTATTCATGTCTTGCAACACTCCGGTCAAGATTATGAAATTCAGGAATTTTCCCCCTATGGTTATGACGAACGTCAGTTTTGCTCACCAGGATTTAATTTGCCTGTAGGCTGTTTTATGCGATCGCCTCACGGAACCTATCCTCAATATCATACATCAGCAGATAATCTGGAGCTTGTGCAACCCCAATATCTTGCCGATTCATTTTCAAAAATTCTGTCTATTTTACAGATTGTAGAAAACAACAAAAAATATTTAAACCAAAATCCCAAATGTGAGCCGCAGTTAGGGAAAAGAGGTCTATACAGCGCTATCGGTGGATTGACTGATACAAAGAAGACCGAAATGGCAATGTTATGGATTTTAAACTTTTCTGATGGTAACCATACTCTGCTTGATATTTCAGAAAAATCCGGTTTAGAGTTTGATTTGATTAAGAAAACAGCAGATACATTGTTAGAGTTTAATTTGTTGAAAGAATGTATGGATTAAACATGACAGTATTCAAAAACCAAGTTGCCGTTGTCACAGGTGCCAGCAGTGGTATTGGCAAAGCGATCGCCTTGGGAATTGCAGCGCAAGGTGCAAAGCTTTGCCTATTAGGGCGCAAGTTAGATCAACTACTCGCCATCGCTAAAATTGCTGAAGAAACTTCACCTCAAGTTGTGTGTTATCAATTAGACTTAAATGTCGATGAGGATATTGAGAAACTCAAGACGCGTTTAGAGGTAGATTTTGGTCAAGTTGACCTATTGATTCATAGTGCAGGTGTCATTACTCTTGGGGAATTGAAGACTGCTTCTGTTAAAGACTTTGACTTGCAGTATCGCACGAATGTTCGTGCTCCCTACGTCTTGACACAAGCTTTGCTACCCATGCTGATATCCAGTCAAGGACAAATTGTGTTTATTAACTCTAGTGCGGGTTTAACTGCTAAGGCAGGTGTGGGACAATATGCTGCTACCAAACATGCACTCAAGGCGATCGCTGACAGCCTCAGAGATGAAGTAAACTCTCTAGGGGTGCGCGTCCTCAGCGTATTTCCCGGACGCACCGCCAGTCCTATGCAAGCAGCGATTTGTGAAACCGAAGGCAAGACCTATAACCCTGATCGCCTACTCCAACCAGAGGATGTAGCTGCTGTAGTCATTCATACTTTCAGCTTACCACGCACCGCCGAAGTAACTGATGTCCAAGTTAGACCTTTCGTGAAAAGCTGAACCCACGACTTCACGTCGCGCATAATCGCTCATCCGGGATTCCTACCTGAGCGAAAAATTTGTTGAGCGGTTAAGATAAGCTCTGGGAAAGTTGGGGACTGGATGTGGTCGTCACCCCGAAATTGGCTAACCTGATATTCACCCTCTACCAAAGAGTGAAGCGAGATAGTTGGTTGCTTGGGGTAGCCAATAAACCTTTTACCACCTAAAGCTAAGTAGTCTACAATCCAATATTCAGGTATTCCAATCTCTTCATATTTGCTGAATTTAGTGAAGTAATCATCACGCCAGTTAGTACTTACGACTTCAACCACTAATGGTATTGATGCTGCCTGAGTAACGGTAGATTCTTTTTTCCATAGCGGTTCATTTACTAAGTTGGGACGGTTTAGTACTAACACGTCTGGTGAATAACCTGATTCATTTTCAGGTGGTTTTACTAGCACGGTTTTGGGTATACCATAAGCCTTGTTGAGGCGGGTGTACTCTAGAGTGAATTTCTCGACTAAAAATACCACAATTTCTTCATGGTCGCCTAATGGTTGCGGCATTTTAACAATCACTCCATCATGCAGTTCATAACCTCCACGGTCAGGTTTCCACTTTACAAATTCTTCAAATGTTACTTGTTTGGGTAACGCTTGAGCTATGGGCATCATAATTGTTTTCCTTCTCTCGGGTTGCGTAACCACTCACTGATTAATTCACGGGTTTTTTGGCTCTACAATCATAACTAAGAAATGACAGACAGCAAAAACGAAAATTGATGTATGTATGGCCTAGTACTCGACCAACCCAAAATTGCGCTTGTGTGGACCGACCCCCAGACAGGGAGACACACTCCTTCGCAACAGAAGTTCTACTAGGGTTTCCTTGACGAGAAGGACTACTAGAACACTCAGAGCATTGGTACATCGTAATCTTGGTTCAGTCAGAGAAAGCCACACCAGTCATTGGGTCACGGATATACAGCCCTAGGGTGAGACTACGCATGACTTCATCCCAAACGGGTGTTAGCTGTTGAGCTTGATCTGCCCAATAATCGAATGTAATCAAGCACTGAACATTCGACCCCAAACCAATACAAGTCCGCGAAAAAGCTTCGCGTGGTTCTGTCTGGGTGTCGATAAACTTAATCTCTGCCCACATAATCCTAGCGGTTTGGCGCTTGACGGTAAAGATTTCCCCCTTAGCAATGACGTTGCGACTGTCGTCTTCTATGACTTTCTTCAAGGTAGATTTTAGCGGAAACAGGCTCCAGTCGTTAGGTGGTAGGTGATTAAAAGATACCTCTAGGCAGCAATCATCGTTGGGTGGTTTTCTATCAAGAAACTTGAAGGATTTTTCTTTTGGCTCAAAAACCCAATTTTGGGGAACATTGAAGCGAACAGCTCCCCGATTTGCTACGAAAATTTTGTAGCCTGATGGAGATTCCCAGTGATGGTCAGGCTTTAGTTCAAGAGTTTCTTTAATCCACTGGAGATTGCTTTTCTTACGCTTTGCCATAGTATTTTTGCTTCTCTGCTGCCAATATCCTCTCGTTAATTCCGTAGACTGGTACCCCGATTGTAAAACAGAAGCTAGAATCGGGGTCAGATAAGTACCCGTACAGAAACTTACGCCCTTGGGATTATCGTAGCACAGACAGCTTGGCGTTGCTGAATTTAGTAATGAATTGGACTTTGAACAAAAAAGAGTTAGTTAGCGCAAATATTACGCGAATAAAAGCTGGTCATGAAAAATTACCATAGTTATATTTCAAACTAAGTGAGAGTGAATCAAATCCGTAAAGCCTAAGAAAATTTACGCTGATTTTTGTTTTGTTGGTGTAGATTTTGACTGTTTTTTCACAACGGGAAGTAGGTCGCGTTTTGGTTGAGTGTGACCAGTTACCCTCCCAGATGAATTTCCTCGGGGTTTGGGAGAATGTCCAGGTTTACCAATTTGTGAAATAATTCTGTGAAAATCACGTTGTACTATACTTGGAGTAATAATGGGCAGATTTGTAGTATCGTTGGGGCGTTCCCAGGGTCTGAATAAGTATGTTGCCAAGTCCTTTGCACCCCATAACTGTACGTAAGTTTTCCTTAGTATAATGCTTGATTCTTCAATGAAATTAGGTAACGAATGTCTAACACCACTAAAGAAGATGCAATGTCAATGCCGCAACTAATTTGCATCATGATGTTATCTTTCTTAATTATGACTTATGGATGTTATCCGGGACTTTTCGGTCTTCCGGTGACCATATATCTCAAAAAGAGTCTTGGACTTTCACCAGTGCAGTTGGCATCCTTCACTAGTTTCATTTTCATTCCCTGGCTAGTTAGACCGCTTTACGGAATTATTGCAGATACTTTTTCAATATTTGGCTATCAGTTCAAAAGCTACTTTTTTATCTGCTACTCGCTGGCGCTTGTTGTTTTATTAGGATTAAGCGGATTACAAGTTTACACGATTTCCCAGCTAGCAACGGGTTTAATTTTAGTCAATATATTCATAGCCTTTAGCGACGTATTGACAGATAAAATAATGGTCGTTCAAGGCAGAATTCTTAATAACACTGCTCGGTTACAGGCAGCTCAATGGACATCTCTAAGTTTTGGTCAAGCTTTGCTATCTTATATTGCAGGCTGGCTTGCTCAAAATTATAATGTATCGTTCGCGTTTGTTGTTACTGCAATTGTACCGTTCGTTGGTTTAGTTGGAACCTTCCTATTACTTGGAAATGAAAAAAAGCACCGAAGTACTGTTTCACTTAAAACTAGTGTGAAATCGATTTGGTCAGCAGTAAAGTCGCAACAGTTTCTCGCTGTTATTGGCTTTATTGCTTGCCTTGAATTCACTCTCATCCCACCCTTGGTAAATTACCTTGTATATTACTACCAGGATGCTTTGAAGTTTGACACTCAATTTATAGGGGTTTTGGGTACATTTGAAGCTTTGGCTAATGGTTTAGGCGCGATCGCTTTTGGCATCTTTGCCTTTAGGGTTTCTCGACGGCTGCTGCTAAATCTAGCAATTGGGTTAACCACCGTCTCTACCATTGGTTTAGTATTTATATACAATGCACAAACTGCTATCTTGGTGAGTCTATTTTTTGGATTTTTTTCCATGGTAGCCATGCTGGGTGTCTTAGAAATTGCAGCAAGATCTTGTCCTATTGGTGCAGAAGGTTCAACCTATGCAATTCTGATGTCTGTGTATCAGTTGGTTAGGCAACCGGGTCCCATTTTAGGAGGTTACTTGTATGGTTGGGGAGTTCCAGTTTACATTCTTGTCATTATCAGTGCCGTATTTACAATGTTTTGCTGGCTTTTAATTCCTCTGTTTAAATTAGAGCAAGAGTATATAGACCCCCAAGATGTCTAAGTACACGCATTGTAGAAGTTCCGTAACATTACTAAAGTTTATAAAGCTGAATCAACAACGGGGTAAAAGTAGCTACGACACTGTTGGGGAAATATTTCTTCACATGACATAAATGAGAATAGAGGTAAATGGTACTGTTTGGGAGTATGATGAATTCGTGACGAATTCATTATGGAAATGACTACTAAAAAATTGTTGAAACGGGACACAAGAGGGGGAAGACGTGAAAATGCTGGCAGAAAGTCAAATTGGAAAAATAAAGACACAATCACAATCCGTGTGCCAAGAGCGATCGTATTCCAAGTAATCGACTTAGCTCATAGAATTGATTCTGGGGAGACTATTGAATTAGACACAGAATCAAGAGCCGCCCAAAATGAAATAATCACACAGTCGAACCAAAATGATCAAGAATTGAAACCAGATTCTGTTACAAAATCTATACTATTTTCGCACACAAACTGTGATTATACATCTCTGAAAATGAATACGTCACAAATTCATTATACTCCTTTTTAGTACCATTCACATTTATTCTCATTTATTAAATCTTATTGATATTCAATTGCACAGCCCTGTATTGCTAAAAAGTCTACTCCGTCTACTTTTTACGTCGAACTCAGGTTTTGTTAAGGTGAAAAACCGCAACCAGAATCTGGTAAACTCATAGAAGTGGTGTTTGAGTCAAATTCTTCAACCAAGAACGATGAGTAAGGATTACAGATAATGCAAGTTCTAAAAAGAGCCATCAAACCTGAAACCTATATATCTTTCCTCCACATCTACCCAACTACTTGGGGGACTGCTGGTGATATCTGTTTAGTCCGTGAATCTGTAGCTAATTCAGGTGCATCGAAGTTCGTAGGTCACAAACTCCAACTAGCCCTCCCACCTGGGATGGAACGCGATCGCGTGGCGGGCTTTCCGGTGATCAAAGTTGCAGGTAATGTAGGCGACGGACATCCTAAAGATCACCCGTCGGAATGGGAGGCTTATGAAGGTGTGGATATAGAAATAGCTCTAGCAGCTCTGAAACCTTGGGACTTCAAGTTAATTGAATTAAGCTAGTACAGGTTGGCGGAAATAAAGCCACCATTCAAAAATTTAATTTTAGGCGTCTAACTTGTAAGTAGGGAGTAGGGAGTAGGGAGTAGGGAGTGGGGTAAAACACCACTTTCATGCTTGGCGGTGAAATTTTTTCATTGGGACTGCTTTGAAAGAGTCGCTAATAAATTCTGCGATGCTATCGTGTTTCCGAGTGGGTAATATCCTCACAATTTCTCCTTCGACAAGTTCATAACGACCCTCTTCATCAGGAAGTTGCAGCAGAAATTGTTCAGTTTAGTTACAGATTTGTAATTTTCCACAACCCTTGTAGAGACAAGGGTTATCGCGTCTCTACTAGAGGCGTGATTTTCACAATTCATATCTTGATTCAGCAACGCCCAGTAGGACAACTGGTTGAAAGCGTGAGAACATATGACCGTCAAATTCAACAAATACTGCAATACTTGCGCGATCGCTTCGGGCGGCAGTAGTTCGCCAGCCCCATGAACTCCAGGGGGGAACCCCACGGCTATAAGCCGGGGGCTTGCAACTTCTCTTACCTCTTTCAAGAAACACGAGTTGGAGGAGGGGGGGAAGGGGGGAGTGGGGGGAAGTGGGGGGTGTTTGTTCCATTCATAACGGGTGGCGTGCCGTCAGTGGGGTGCTCCTAAATAAATGATGCTGTTCGTCAACTCCTGATGGGTCTAACCTCACACCTTTCTTGTTCCTAGCCTCAGGCTAGGAATGCAGCCTTAGGGGCTGCTGCCTCGACTAAAACACAAGAGGCAGCAGCCCACAGGTAGTGCGTTCCCATGCTGAGCATGGGAACGAGAGGTTAGAGGGGTGTGACCTAGGGTGTTGACTCTGTACCCTTTAGCCCATAAGACTTCATGCAAAAAATGTGTCGAGAGGTACTGTAAGAGTGAGTGGTACGATTGTTGTTTCCTCAACTCAAAAGGTTCCGGAACCAACCAACACTGCGGCGCTTATTGGTATGGGTATGATTGGGGTTGGATTTAGGGTGCGCCGACAGCGTCTAATGGTAGCTTTTAGCTAAACTCATATCTTGCACCATCATCTTATTGCAAAAAAAGCAGCCTAAAACCCTGATTATTCTGTAGGGTGGGCACTGCCCACCAACCCTTATTGAGAAGGTGCAAGATGTCAGTAAATTAACTTAAAAATCACTATGACTAACAACAGACCATGCTCTTTCTCAGAGTATGGTCTTATATTTAGAAACTATTTAAGGGCAATTTATAGGGTTTGCCGTACTAGTAGATGACGGTTCCCTACACCTATTTTCTATTTTCGGTAATCATCATTCAATCAGTAGTAAGAACCGAATTGACCATCTTTCTATCAATTACTAATATGAGACTAAAGCCAGAAAATAAATTCTGAATTAGCAAAATCATCAAAGGAATAAACTATGTTATTTCGTTACAACCACAATCACGGGCAAGAATTCAATACCATCCAAGGTCTAATTAATGGTTTGTTTGATTCAACTTTAGCCTCAGTCACAGTAGGTGAAAAAGCTATTACACGAGTTCCTGCTGCTGAAATTAATGAAACAGCAGATGCTATTCACTTGAAGCTAGAAGTTCCAGGCATCGAAGCTAAAGACCTAGACGTGCAGGTGACAGAAAATTCTGTTACTATTAGTGGCGATCGCTCCACTGAAACTAAGACAGAAGACAAGGGCGTAACCCGCAGTGAATTCTACTACGGTAAATTTCACCGTGTCATTCCTCTTAGTGCAAAAATTCAAAATACCAACGTTACAGCAGAATACAAAGATGGTATTTTGAATTTGACACTGCCTAAAGCTCAAGAAGAAAAGAACAAAGTTGTCAAAGTTAATCTTGAGCAGGCTGCTGCTTAATTAGACATAGTCGTGAAAAAAATGTAGAACGCCCCGCGTTCTACAAGGGTGGACGGTAATGCATAGTTAATTTTTGGAGATGTCTAAGAGGGTGTTTATAAAATAAATCTTAAGTAGTTTAAGAGTTACAATTACGAGTTATTCGCCTCAGCATTAAGTGGGTCATAGCAGCATAAATCATTGCTTCGCTCGTATCAGTAAGATACTCATAATCCTTACTCAAACGTCGATAGCGTCCTAGCCACGCAAGGGTTCGTTCCACCACCCAACGTCGAGGTAATATTTTAAAGCCCTCAGTATCATCAGAACGTTTAACGATGGATAATACGCAACCAACAAAATGTTGAACCCAATCAACTAATCGTCCGGCATACCCAGCATCCGCCCAGATTAAAAATAATTTAGGGAAGGAGTCTCTAATTTTACTGAATACTAGCTTCGCTCCATCTCGATCTTGAATCGATGCTGCATGTACGACAACCATTAGGATTAAGCCCATTGTATCAACAAGAATATGGCGCTTGCGACCATTAATCTTTTTTCCGGCATCATATCCTTTTATACCTCCTTTTTCAGTAGTCTTAACTGTTTGAGAGTCGATAATGCCAGCAGATGGCTCTGCGTCTCTTCCTTGCAGTTCTCGTAGTTTTGAGCGTAGAACTGCGTGAATCCTTGACCACACACCCTTGCGCTTCCATTGCTCAAAATACGAGTATACCGTTTGCCAAGGTGGTAAATCATGAGGCAACATACGCCATGAGCATCCTGCGCGGATGAGGTAAAAAATTGCGTTGATCACTTCACGTAGATCAACCGAGCGTTTCCGACCACGTTTGCGCAAGCGATCGCGTGCAATCATTGGTTCTATCAAACGCCATTCGGCATCAGAAACATCTGTAGGATAAGGCTTTCGACTCATAGCATCCTGATAAAACTTACGCTTTTTCCGACAACATACAAACTTTTGAGTTCGATTCCAGTTTCCTTTATATTTTATTTATAAACACCCTCTAATAGACATCTCCAGAAATGATGTAGGGGCGTATTGCAATACGCCCCTACCAAGGGTTTGGTGGTAACGCATAATTAATTTTCACGACTATGTCTAATGCGTGCGGCGCAGTGGGCGATCGCTCCTTTTCCTTAACTAGAAGAGCGCTAGGGCAGTTAAGGCAACCAAGCAACCTAACTGAATCACTAGGCTTAAGAGCCGAAACGTTGGATTCAGACCCGCAATGTGAATCACTGAGTGTACAAGCCGAAATCCAATGTACACCACAATTAGCAAATCTACCGCTGTGCCAGAGATGCCCCGAACGGTCAGGAGGAACACCACTCCCCCATATAACGGCAGGTTCTCAACCAAGTTGGATTGCACCCGAAATAGTCGCCAAAGCAAGCTTTCCTCGTTGGGTGTGCCGAAATCTTTGGCAGAACCACCCGCAGAGAGATGCCTAAGCCTGACTGTGAGCAGAAATGCCACGATCGCGATCGTCCACAGGATGAAAATGCCTAAACCCCAGAGTGGGAAAGTCATAGTGGTCGGCAAGCTGGCAGGCATCTGTCCGGTGGGCCAGGGAATCATCTGCATCATATTCCTCCTGTAGAATCTGCTGATAGCTTAGAAAATTTGCGCCTCAGGACTCTAGAAAAAAGTTGCGCAATTTTAGTAAATTATTGCCGAGAGCTGCCAGCAGCGCTGACGCTCGTTCCTCGCGCTTCGCTGCGCTATCGCTATCGCCGCAGTTGTTTAGGGGTCACACCCAGGATGCGCTTAAAATATCGAGTCAAGTGACTTTGATCGCAAAAGCCCACGGTGGCTGCAACGTCTGCAATGCTGAGTTCGCCATACTGCAATAAACGCTTCGCTTTCTCAATTCGACACTGCAAAATGTATTGATGCGGTGTTACTCCCATGCTTTGCTTGAATAGACGTAAAAAATGATAGGGACTCATCTGGGCGATCGCTGCCAGATCAATCAACTTTATGTCTAGATGGAGGTGTTCATGGATATACTGCGTCACCTGTTGCAGCTTCGCTTTCGATAATCCATCCGCATAACTGGAGAGCTTCGGTTGCGTGGTGCAATAGTTTCGTAATAGATGAATCGCTAAGGTTGTTTTGAGACTATCAACCAGCAAATACCCCCCGATTTTGCCTGTTTCTAATTCCTCTCTCAAGGTGGTGAAGATCCCTTGGATCAGGATATCTTGCTCTGTCATAAAATGCGGAATCAGTTCAATGCGATCGGGATTCACCCAATCTTGACCGACTTGTTGCAGCAGTGTCGGTTCAATTGCCACAATCGTAAACTGAACCGAGGTATTCCAGTTACAGCGCTGCGAAATTCCGGCAGGAATAATTGCGATGTCTCCCTCATTACGCGCTTCTGTTTTAAAATTGCCATCCAACCATCGTTCGCCTGATCGCTCGCCTGAGATGTAGAAAGGTGGACAATAAGCCAGTACATGCCAGGTTCCTTGATGCTCAGGGGTGTCAAACTTTTGCTGATGATGGTGTTCAAAATGGAGACTCTCCCAGCCAGAGCTTTTTAGAACCGCAGGCTGAGGCAGCAGAAAATCGGATGTCTGCTCTCGGCTGAAATCAATAATCTCGACCTTTTGCGCTGGCGTGCTCATCTTCTGCTGAAACAGGGATGCTTCTATTCTGACCGTTTTTTGGCAACATGCGGGTTCGGCTCCACTAGCACCAGAACGGTGCGTTTTACAGCAAAAGCATCCAACACATAAACTCCCACTACTACCTCATCTGGCTTAATCAGCTTCTCTGATTCTTTGCCATATCTTTATCATCTCCTTCAGGCAGATGTAAAATAGCTTTTACATTTCTGAGTATAATTAGAGAAAACAATGTCAACCTGTTTGACATTTTTTTGCCCCTCTAGCGATCGCTCTCAAGAATCAGCCATGAAAGAGATCATTGCCGCGAACCTGATGCGCTACCGTAAAAGTCTAGGCTTGTCTCAAGAGCAACTTGCTGCAACTACCGGGATAACTCGCCAGAGCATCAATAACTACGAGAACGCCAAAACTTTACCAGACAGCAAAATCCTCTCTGCTCTGGCGAGTGTTTTGGGCATTACACTCGATGACTTGCTACGCTCACCTGGTGTTGGACTACCCAACTTCCGGTTCCGCGCTCACGTAACATTCGACACGGCAGTTGCTACAACGCAGGGAACCCGTACAACGCACTGCCTCAAAAATGCCCAGTTTGCAGCCCAAGTGCTACGAATGCTGCAAACTTATAACGCCCTAGAACAAGCCGTTGGCGATCCTCCCTATACCCCAGAAAGTACACCTTGCCATCAAGTAGAAGGCAACGAAAAGCACATTCAGGCAATAGCTGCTTTATTTCGCCATCGCCTAGGCTTGGGAGATACTCCCATTCCCAACTTGTTTCAGTCTGTAGAAGCGATCGGCTTAAAAGTTTTACGTCAGTCGATTCCTATTAAAGGTTTCTTTGGTCTGAGTGCTTGTAGTGATATTGAAGGTGCTTTTGTTTTGGTAAATACCCATAACATCACCATTGAACGTCAATTATTTACCCTTGCACATGAAATTGGACATCTAATCTTTCACCGTGTAGAGTACCAAGACAACGTCACTTGCTTCAACGGGGGAAACCCCCACAACGCAGTGGCTCCTCTAATTGAAGAAGGAACCTCATATGAAGAAAAAGCACGAGAAAAGGTGGCTGATTACTTTGCCAGTCACCTACTTGTTCCTCAAGCTGAATTTGAGCGGATGTACACACTTACCAAAGATATTGTCAAACTCAAACGGCATTTTCGGGTTAGTTACCTAGTCATCTTGAATCGTTTAGCATCCATGGGAATCATTGATTTTGCTAAAGAGAAAGCCAAAATTTGTGCAATTTATAAAAAGCGACATGATGGTGCATCTTTGCAAGAATCAATGGAATTACCACCAGCAATGACTGTGGAGGATTATCCAGAAAATGAACGTTATGAATTTCTAATTTGGCAGTCCCTAAAATTGGGCAAGATTTCAGAAATGAAAGCAGCAGAACTTCTCAACTTAACTGTTGAGAAACTGCGGGTGCGTCGTCAAGAAAATGAGGTTTATGCAGTCGCTTAAGGGAACAATTCTTGACGCAACAGCGCTCATTGATTTTCGCTGGCTGAACGAGTGGGGGTGGCTACAACAGCACTATAGCCCGTTGTACATTGCCCAGGAACTTCTAGACTCAGATCAACTCGAACCCCCAACTCGCCAAGCTGCTAACCAATACTTAACACCTCTGGCTCTTTCCACAGAAGAGATGTTTGCCAGTTTTCTAGAATTTAGCGTTAGAGCGCCCCTTTTGAGTGTCGCGGATCGATCTACAATTGCCATTGCCCGTCATCAATTGCTGATTTGCGCTAGTGATGATGGGCTAGTTGTTGAAACCTGCAAGGCATACGGTGTTACCTACACCAGAACACTGCGATTATTAACTGAGATGGTAGAGACAGGACACAAAACAGTAATAGAGGTGACGGTAATGGCTGATTCATTAATCAAGGAGCGGGGTAAACACATTTCTCCCAAAGTTTTGACAGATTGGACAACAAGTTTACAGAAGTAAGTAAGTTGGCGTAAAAAAATAAAGGTTTGTAGTAAGCGCTTTAGCGCTGTAGACGCGGAGCGGCTTTCGATGCTATTGTCATTCTGGATGTGTTCCCAAAAAAAAATGAATAAAACACCAAAGTTTGTTATTGAGCGATGTCAGAAAAGGTTAAAGCTATACGACGAACTGGGTAATTGATGATGGAGAAAAATCAGTGGATGAAAAAAAACGTCAACTTTTAGAGGCATCAGGCTGGCGTGTTGGAACAGCATCAGTCCCCTTGCGGGGATTCAGTTGATGGCGACTTTCTTCTGGTTCTGTCGTATATTGTGGACGTGGGTTGTTTCAGTCCCCTTGCGGGGATTCAGTTGATGGCGACAACAGCAGCAGGTCCAATTTGTGGCGGAAGGTTTTCGTTTCAGTCCCCTTGCGGGGATTCAGTTGATGGCGACGACTAACTGGGATGGTAAGGGTCAGCACATCCGAGAAGTTTCAGTCCCCTTGCGGGGATTCAGTTGATGGCGACCAAACTCCAATTTCTATTACTACGACACCTTCAGTATGTTTCAGTCCCCTTGCGGGGATTCAGTTGATGGCGACAAGGAGCGACACTCGCGGTCTGTTCCTGGGACAATAGTTTCAGTCCCCTTGCGGGGATTCAGTTGATGGCGACAAGAAGCGATACTCGCGGTCTGTTCCTGGGACAATAGTTTCAGTCCCCTTGCGGGGATTCAGTTGATGGCGACAACAGATCAGGGTCGTGAGGTTAAACCACCAAAGCTAGTTTCAGTCCCCTTGCGGGGATTCAGTTGATGGCGACCGATCATTTAGTGGTGGTAATTGGAATTGGTACGCGTTTCAGTCCCCTTGCGGGGATTTATTTGATGGCGACTCCTGCTTCATAATCTGCGTCGAAACTGTTAGTGTTTCAGTCCCCTTGCGGGGATTTATTTGATGGCGACTCCCTTCTCCTTCCCCTTCCGTTGACCCTTTTAACATTGAGTTTCAGTCCCCTTGCGGGGATTTATTTGATGGCGACCTTTCAGCCTAATGTGGAAATCCCAAATTTTTCCAGGTTTCAGTCCCCTTGCGGGGATTTATTTGATGGCGACATGGCAGGAAGATTTACCAAGACTGCGTATCAGGCGTTTCAGTCCCCTTGCGGGGATTTATTTGATGGCGACCCAAAAAGATATCTCGTTGAAATGCTTAGAACGCAAGATGTTTCAGTCCCCTTGCGGGGATTCAGTTGATGGCGACCGCCCAGGCTGAAACTCTTACTGGGCGTGTCTTGGGGAGAGGGTTTTGACAAAGCGGAAAAAAAAGTCCATTTCAGCCCTTTAATTTCCTCTTGTTTTACTCCTTTCCACGAAGCTTAAACGCTAGACCTATTGATTTGTCAAGGTTCTGGCAGTTTTCGTGAACCCCCTAGGGTTTTTGCCCTCGCTTTGGTTTACGAAAAATTGTGTTCTTGGTCAATTATATGATAGTTGTCTCATCTTGGCGAGGTTTTTCGTTAAAATACATGAAAACTGCTGTCAGAAAGACAATTGTTTCAATCAGTACCTCGAAGCTTTCTAATGCTCCCATCTTCCTTGAGGTCTAAAATCTCTACCTTGACCTTTTGTCCTTCAGAAAGAAATTTTGCTTTTTTGGGTTCTTTTTCACTTAGCTTAATAGTCGTTCCCAAAATTTCATAGGTTACCTTGTTCCCTTTAATAGCAGTTACTGTAGCTTCCAGGATTTGACCAACGACAAAGTCATGGCTGCTAGTCACTTGCGCCACTGGTTGACGCGCAGAATCCTTTCGTACCTGTGGCTGTTCTCCTCCTGTTGATACAAGGGGTAGGGTAATCTGCTCAATCGGACTAGCATCTTTGTAGTACCGCATGAGACGCGCTGCCCATCCTAAAATTTGTAGCATGGTTTGAGCATGAGTTTGCTCACGTTGGAGATATTGATTGCAAGCTCGCTCTATGCTACGGTAATAATTAGTAGTTTTACCACTATGTCCAATTTGCTGACCGTTACTAACCAGGGTTTTTAGGTATTTGAAGAATTTTGCTCCTCCATCAGGTTGATTAACAGAAGTCCGGAGATAAGCGATCGCCTTCCCCAATTCATTGACATCAGTCTCTTCTTTCACTAAAGTAAGTGCGATGGCATGGGCTATCTGCCATTGAGTTTCAGTTAGGGATTCAGTCATCAGCATCAGTACATTCCTTCCGGTGGTTCACGGTGAGTTGGGTAACGTAGTACCTCAGCTAGTTGCTGTAATTGAGTGGCTTGGATTAACTGAGAATGCGCTGCTTGAATTTGTTTTTGGACGAATTGTTGCAATGCAGCGACCGTTAGGCGATTACTTTCAGCAGGGGTGTAAGCAGAATAGCGATCGCGCCAGTCCTTAGCATTTTGCAGCAGTTCAAGTGCTCTCACCTCCACCGTCATCGTTCCCATTCCTATGGGTTTACCACCACCCATCTTCAAAGCAATAGGATACTTGGGGTCTTGTCCGAGTACAATTAACAAAGTACCAAGCTCTTCTGGCTTCAAATTTCTAAAGTGCAACTGAGTTGTGAAAGTATACTCTCTTGCAGCCTGCTGAACAGCAATCCCTTGATTTTGACCTTTATCGATAGCCCTGACAGTGTGATAATAAAACTTACGTCCAGCCACCTTGCCATTTTCATCGAAATATGCTCTACGTTGGTCAGGGCGAGGGCGATACAAGGACGGCATAAATCCCGTACTGAAACCAACATTTTCGCACTGAGCATCATTAAAATCAATCAACCCTTGCCAGTCCATTGCTCCAAATATTTGGCAAGCATGACAAAGGGAAACTTGTTGTTTCTTAATATTGATTTTACATTCACGATAGCCATCAGGAATTTGGTTTATGTCTGCCTTAGTTTTACAAAGACAACTTCTGGTAATAGCCTCATACACAGACCTAATACACCCTTTCAACGAACTACCTTGAATCGAGAGTTTTTGGTCAATTCCCTGTACCATTGTTTTTATGAGAGAAACCCGACTGCCAATGTCACTACCCATAACAACTACGCCTGTAGAAACATGCAGAGAAGTTTGAACTTTTAGAGTGAGAAACAAAATTCCATGCAGGCGATTAGTATCATATTTATCATGTCCAGCCGGACGCAGTTTAGTTGGACGTTCTTGAGGAAAAGAAATTAACTCATAAGGTTTAGCTATAGACGTACCCTCTGAAAACTCACGAGAAGGAGGCGGAGTTGGTGGTGTACGTCTTTGGGGTTTTGAAGGCGGAGATTTAGTCATTTTTCTTTCACAGTAAGGGCGATAAAATGAACGGTTGCAGTATCTTTGTCTTTGAAATATCGCTGACCTATAGGAATTGTAATATCTTCATCATTTAAGCCTTTAAATGTAAAGCCGTTGGGAAATTTAGTTTCATCGTTATAAAAATAGGCATTGAAATCCCAGATTTCCCAATTATTAGGAACTGGCTGCATACCCTCTAAATTAACTTCAACTCGACTGAGGAGTAATACATCATAACCTGACCTTTGTTTTTTCCAGCGCAGTTCGCGATCGCCATTAAACATTTGCCCTTCAGGAGTGGGGAATTCATGTGGTAATTTCATACAGATACCGCTGACTGCATGAGCTGAACGCAAAAAGTAATAACTAGGCTCAATGGCTAATTTTTCGAGTAAGCTTTTCAGAGCATCTAATGATACTTTGTTTTGAGAATAGACAAACCCCTTCATGCTGCTGCACCTCTCAAAATTTGACTCCAAGCACGAACAGCCCTCATAAATAAATCGGGTACACCTGACTCACCATCACCTTGCCAATTTAGCTGTACGCCAAAGCCTAAATCCATTGGTTCAGCACGGATGGGAGTGTCTTGCTTATCAGGTTTAGGAAATTCGTATTTTTGTGCTTCTGTATCTGCTAAAAACTCTCCCGCGCCTAGAAGTAAAGTCCAATTCCATTCTCCCGCATTTCCCATGTGGCGAATTTTCCGAGATTCAGCGTCTAACTGACAGCCTGGATATTGCACAGTAGCAGAGTTAAATTTTACTGTCACTGTACCCAATCCGCGAGATTTTGCGAAACCAAGACCAAACCAACCATCATTTAAATCACGCAGTACTAAACCAATTAAACCTAACTGCGCCAAGGAAAAGTTTTTCAGATGAATTTTTGTCTGGAATTCTCCAGCAGTACAGACTTGATAGTTAAAAGGTCCAACTGCAACAGAACCAAAGACTCGGTCAATAGCTACCCCATTACGTTCTTCAACTTTAATTTGTTTTAAGTCAACGGGGTAAGCGTCTTCAATTCTAACGCGACTGGCGATCGCAGTATTGCCAAACATTTGGTCTGTGAAAGATGACTTTTTGTAAATGTCATGAGGGAGTAAATTTTTCAAATAATCATACTGATCATTTAATGGGTCGTTAGCCCAGAGGATTTTAGGATTATTAGGATTACTCTCTCTTCCTACAGTGCGGACAATGCGTTCTGCATGGGCGCGAATTGCTCCTTTCAGACTGCTTCCGGGTAAATAAATTGAGCGTCCTCCTGCATGGTACGTTTCGACGAATTCCATATCTGGTTTTGTTGGGTCAGCCCCTTCTCTACCTGATTTGATGAGGATTGGTCCGTCGGGAATTAGGGTTAAGTTGATGGTGCAATGGTTAACTAATCGTTTGTGCATTGTTGTATGAGAAATTTTTTAATTTTCTTGGGTGCAATATATTAAAGATTTAGGAAACCGCACCCTGTAGCAGATGAACGCAGATAAATCTGTAATTTATCTGTAGATGCAAAGTTACCATAGTAATTCTATTTGAGTTACAAACACCTCCCCCTTGTCCCCCAAGTCGTCCCTCTTGTTCGGATCTTAAATAGGATTGCTATATGCAGGCGATCGCTAAATTTTTTCATCTTTTGTGCATACTCGGACTATTCTGTTGTGGTGACGGTTGTGGTTTGTGGAGGTATTTTACTATTGAGATGGTCAATCAATCTTCGCACCCATTCGTCTTTGTAATCCATCGCATCTTCGTAAGCGGTTGTATCCCCCATCACTAATTTCTGGAGGTATTTCAGTAAAAATTGTGGATTATCTTCCACATCAACCCAGTGCATATCCTTAATTTTTAAACGCACAACACCTAAACCACGCGATCGCCCCCCTCCCAAGGGAATCTGTTCTGTCTCAAACTGGTGTAACCCAATCATCAGTAAGCCTAGTTCCCACTCTTTGGCATTTTCCACAACAGCTTTAAAGTCAAAGGGTGTTCCTGCTGGTACAACTTGAAAATCGTAGAGTTTACCATCTGCGGCGGTTTCTGTATCCCGGTCAATTGCAACCCCATCTCTTTCTTGGTATTGTCCAAACCAATTATCTGGTAGTACAGTTAAGTCTCGCACTTGAAATTTACTAGCAAGCCAGGGAGAACCGAAGAGGTAAGACACCAAATCAGTGTTATCAATAATAAAGGTATGCAAGCGGTTTTCTTTCTCGGCTGGTTTGAAATTTTTAATGGTTTCCTTAAAGTCAGACATCTCGTCTGGAGTGATTGACCACTCTGACTCAATAGCAGGGTTAGCCGCAAAATCTGGGTTGATTCCACGCAGGAAACTTTCCAAACGCGATCGCAATGCTCCTTTGAAACTTGCTCCCGGTATCAAAGGTCTTCCCAAAGCATCTTTTATTACAGGTAAGTCAGAACCAATTGGCTCAGTCGAGCGACCTGCACTAATACGTAATGCTGTTACTGTGGTGAGGGTTCCCGTTAATTCTAGACGGTTTTTAAAAATATCAAACATAAAATTTGTCCCTTACTATTTAAACTCTTTCACTTCGTTCGACGTGTTCGTGAGTTCCATAATACCGAAGTAACAAATTATTACCTTCTAAAATCTGGCAACTGACTCGCAGACTGAGAGTTACTCGGAAGTGATCTATATTCGTGTTCTTATATGTTTCCAATTGCACACCACCATCACCTCTCAAAGCACTTCTATCACCGCTAGATTTATCTAGGAGATACGCTATTTTAGCTAGAGTTTCCTGTAGCTTAACTCGCTCTGCCTCTACTTTTGTTCCTTTATAATCTTTCATAAAAGAGTCTTGATATTTGATTCTCGCAAATGGCAATAAATCACCTGATAGAATCTTATTTTTAGATTTATCCCAAATGAGTCTCCCCCAATTAGACAAAGTTACTTCGTCCTCAGCTGCAAAAATCAAAGCCTCCTGAATTCCTACAATTTCATAACGATTGACTTCAGATCCTGCTGCCATCAATGCTAACTGCAATTTATAAGGTTCAATGGCAGACTCGTCAATCTTAATAGGAAGTCGCGGAATTGTAATAACTTCCGATTTTGCACCTTCAAAAATGTAGATAATTTCATTAGCATAAAACATTCCAATTGTATTCAAATATGCTTGTAAACTTTTGAAACCACCCACCAAGTTAAAGCACACATTTTCAGAACCTTCAGTCCATTTATCAAGTTGAATCAATAGATCATCAATACCATCTGCAAAACTGCGGGTAGTAGCAGTAGAGAGTCCTTTGGGAGTATAGCTTTCGGCATTAAGTCCTTTTAATCGAAGAAATTCTTCGACAATCTTTGCACTTTCTCTCCCTTGAGCAGTGTCTGTTGCAATCAACCAGTGCATATCTTGTCTACCTTGCTCTAGCTCCTCTCTATACAAGCCATAGACCCCATTAAGTTCAGCACTAGCTGATCGGATCTGAGCTACTGAAATCTGAGCTAGCTTTTGAGTGGCTCTGTTTTTCAAAGTTTCAATAATGACTTGAACCTCTTTGGGAGTTTCTTTAAAGGTAAGGTTAGCAGTGTCTCGTAACTGGTTGTACCAATCTTTTTCATCAGGGCTAGAACGATTAATTTGATTGGTAAGCAAACTAGTTCCAATAGTAGAAATAATAACACGACGCATGATTTTATCCTCTTGTTAACGATTTGAAATTTATGAAATTTTAGGACTTACGCACTTTACAAAATGAGCATGATGTATACACAAGGTTGTTAAGATAAAAGTCTTGCCCTGTCTGGTTCTTGGGCTGCTGCCTCGCGGTTTGACAGGAGGCAGCAGCCCACTACAAGAGCATTACAAGGCTCTGCCTTGTAACGAAAAGCTGTTATTGTTAATTCAATTCGTATCATTGTGTCATTCCAGGTAGAAGGCTAGACCAAACTGAATCATTTATTTCCACTTTGGGAAGTTCCTTCCATGTCAACCAACCTAATCCAGCAGACTTACTCCCACCTAAAGCATTGATATGGTGTAATCCAGCAAGAATTAAAGCTTTAGCGTAGGGGGGACAGTCTGCTTGTAAGTGAATTTCACCCTCAAATGGAAGTTGAGCATTAATGGGGGATGTCTCTAAAAAGTAAAGTTTTTTCTCAACAGCAGTACGACGAGCGCGATTGATGGTGACACCAGGACGTAGAACAGATAAGTCCTCTAGGTCTTGTGGACATATTAAATCATCAACAATAATTCGAGAGGGCAAAATGGGATTACCGAATATCTGAGAAACAATACAGTGAAATCCTTTGTAACCAGGAATTTGATAAACTTCTTTGAATTGAGACTCAACCTGCTCTTCAGTAGGGCAGAGTTTTTCAGCAGTAGGAGATTCAAAAATTTGCCAGCCTAAAGCCCTTGCTAGCTTCTCGCACTCATGACGCAACCTACCTTTGAGTTGAGAACCAGGAATGAGAAGTTGACGTTTGGCATTGCGAATAATTGGTTTATCAGCTAGTGAACCAGAAGAACCACCTGCACCAACACACAAAGCAGTATCAATCAACGCAGTCAGGGAAATTTTTTCAACATGATTTTGGGGTAAAGTCTCTAGATTAATCATGGACTCATCTTTGTTTTTGCGCTGTATGAATAGTTGATGTAGTTTTTGACTCTTCAATAAAAGGATAAAGGTCTACCAATTCTCGCCAGATTGTTTCATAGGTCGTTTTTTCCTGCTCCTCGTCGTTTGATTCGTCTTTTTTTAAAGTCATCCAAGGTGCTAAATTTCCCTTATTTTCTGGCTTTTTAGGCTGACACCAAGCCTCTTCAAAATTGGTTTGCAGCAGCTTTTGTTGCTCATCACTGTTGAGTCTTACTCGAAAGTAACGGTAGTTAAGCATGGCAGTATGTTTGCCTTGTTCTAGAAAACTGCGAATTTGGTAAATTTGCGATCGCGGAAAATGTGAATTTTTCAGTGCTTTAGCCGTCTTCAGCAGTCCATCGAGTTCATATAAGGTATAAGGAGAGCCATAAAGTTTAAGTTTTGGTTGATTTGGTCTAGTTTTAGTTAATCCCTCGCTACGGAATTCACTGATATTAGAGGAAATCATTGTCACTGATTTCATGACCAAAAAGTCAACTGTGCCTCCTAAATAATTTTTCAACTCTTTAGCCCGTTTTTTCGCTGATTTCAGCAACTGATTTGTTAGCTTTTCTGCATAATAGATAGGTGTTTCTTCGGCTGTAATCAGCACACCAATTGACATACTCAGTTTGCATTGACCTTTGCCAGAAGGAGGTTGAGATGCTTTGTATCGGTGTATGAGTTGAGGGTTGTATGTTTTTTCAGTACTATAACGGTTTTGTTTATCTGGCTTGAGAAGTTGCTTTTCAAATTCTTCGCCAATTGTGTGAGCGATCGCCAAAGCTTTATCAGCCGGCACAATGAGGAAGACATCATCTCCTCCAATTGTAATAATTTCAAAAGGATGAATCCATCTACCATTCCGATTTTTGTTATCTGGATCGGTTAGATTCTTCAGTTCATGGGGTCTAAGATGTTGGGCTAAGGCTTCATAAACAGCCCCTTCCATCGCATTGAAAACATCCTCACTGAATTGCTTGTATTCTTCAGGTGTTTTTATTTTCTGAATATAGCCACCCATATTGTTACCATCTGCATAAATATAGGCAACAAACCCTTCAGGGTTACTAGCATTGGCAATTTCTCTAACCGATTTTGCTTCGTCTACCTTCCAAATCTCAATCCCTTCTGACCGAATATTCTCGTAATATCGGTGAGGGTTTTGATATAAAAACTGCTTGAATTTGCCCACCCAACTTTCAACTGCACCAGGTTCCCAATCCCAGTTTTCCAATTTTGATGTTCGATACCAGTTTGGTAGCTGTCCCTCTTTAGCCAGTTCGCTTACCAAGCGTTTACGGAGCAAAGCTTCTGAAAACCAAGGATTTCCAGGAAGTTCATCAGGCGCTTGATAGATAGCACAACGGCGATCGCCCCCATCTCTTTTCAAGTAAGGGTGTGTCTCAAACATAGGTGGGTAGCGACGGAGAGGACGGTTATCACCGATGTCGTTTCCATTACGCCTTTGATTAAATAAAGATGCTAATGAACCTGCCAATTCATTAAAACTTTTACGATTCTGGAAAGCCTGAAGAATTTCTTCGTCATTTTTCGGACAATTAAAGTAAGCCTGAACTAGAGGTTTTTCATAGTTTTCACGATACCAATCTAACCAAAGTGTTTCTTCAAAGGAGTCCTGTAGCAAACCAAAGCGAATTTCTAGCAACTTAAATGTTTTTCCTACAGCACAGGAATTAGCAGTTAAAGTCCTATATGTATAACGTTTTTCAATAGCGTTAGCCAAATCATTGACAAACGCAGCAGGACAAAAGGCGAGAATATTTCCACCTGTGGAGTAAATAATTAATTCAGGAATGAGTGCTACTGAAAGGTTGGGAAAATTACTCTCTTGGTTTAGCCACTCTCTAACCTTTTCACAGTATTCCCTTGCTTTTTGACTTAACGAAGCGTTTGGATTCTCTATACACTGGGGTGGTTCTTGACCAAAAAAAGCAGGTAAGTCAATTAAATTGATTTGGTCTAGTAGTCCTGAAGCACCTCGAATATCTGGAAGTTTAGAAGCTTCAAATACATATTGCTTAATCTTAGTTGCACCACCGTAAACTAAGCCAATTCGAGTCGTCTGTTGACACAAATCTGGGTATTTTTCTAGAAGTGTAGTTATTTTCTCAGGGAAGCAATCTTTTGAAATTGCTTGCAGTTGCTTAACTTCCTGGACAAGCGATCGCACCTCTTGTGGTATATCTTTATCTACCCCATCATTCAAAGCTTGGCGCATTTGTTGCAAAACACTCAGATCAAACTGAGGCTGTCGCTGATCACCCCAAGCAAGACACCAAGCGATCGCAGTTGTTATGGAACTTGTGTTTTGCATCCTAATTGCTTCCGTCTGTTCAGCTGCTTGAGAACTTGTCATGATAGGAATTTGGTAAAAAGGACTAGTGTATGAGATGAATGCAGAAGGCGATCGCCGCCCTTTCGCCCTAACCATTACTTATCTGCACCAACAACTGTGCCAAAACTTGCACCATTGGACGTGTCGAAATATCCTCGCCTCGCTCAAGGTGATGAACGCTACCCTTCAGGACTGGTGTTTCCTCCAAGTTAATGTAATCCTGGACACCATTATAGTCACTGTAAATAATAGCGACAATCTTTAAGTTAAGTTCAGTACACAACTCCTGCCATTCTTGAACTCGGCTCATATCTCCAGCGAGAATGACAGCATGAGTTGCAGGAGCAATAATTAACTTATGTTACAGAAAATTTCACCAAAGACAAGGCGATCGCGTAGGAAGTATCAAGAAAAACCTCAGTCTTCATTCTGAGTTTCCTGACCGTACAAATACTTGTCAACATTAGCAGACCAGTCAGACGGTCCCTCTAGGTTAAGTGAACGCGCAGTTTGTAAAAAAGATACTGTTTCCTGTTCTTCAGGCGGTAGTGTTTCAATCGTGATCTGCACGCGGGTATTTGCTGGTAGATCAATGGATTCAGCAGGGTGGAACACTTTGCCATCAAACACAGCTGCAATTTTTTCTACCATTTTTTTCGCAAGAACACTTTATATCTATACTTTATCTGAATTTCACACTTGCCATGAGCTAGCTCTAGACAATTTTCCACGAAGCTCTACCGTTTGAGCTATTAATTTGTCAATCTGGTAGTAGTGCGTGGCTAATTTCTTGCAATCGAGGATAGAGTAATTCAGTCTTTTGCTTAAGCTTTGCTGCGCTTTTGGGATCAAGATTCATACCAACATGGGCAATATCATTACGCAGTTCACGTATTTGTCCCCAGAGTTTTGCTAATTCATCTGCTTCTTGTAAAGCCTCAAAATCCTTATCGCAACAGCTAGGAACTATGGTATCCGGATTTGGTTTACGTTTTTCAACTGCGTTATTTAAGGACTTTTCTACATACTCGCGACCTTTTTTATTATCAAACATGAATTGCTCTAAACCAAACTGTAGTACTAGAACAGAAATTAGCCATTCACGTGCCAAAGTTACTGCTTGTACTACTTTGTCTCGCTGAATATACCACTCAATCATTTGTAACTGTAGCTTTATATTTTTTGCAAATACTGTCTGATCAGTTGGATTTTCTAAAGCAAATTGTCCATACTCTTTAACAACTCTTTCTGCTAAAAGTGCGAAGGGTTTAGCACGCTGCTCAAAGCTAGGTGCAGATTGTGTTAAAGTTTCCTGTAGCCGAGTGGCGGATTTCATTGCCTCAATTGGTCGAGTAACGCTTAAGGCTAATGATATAGTCTCAATTGCTTCAGCAGCATTTTTTAACTGATTTCTGATAGGTCTGGTCGATGGATCGTTCTGTAGCTCTACGCTAGACGGAATAGCTCTGTGGAGTAAATTAGCTAACGCTTGTCCATCTCCTATTTCGACAAAGGTATTAGTTGCTGTTAGCCAATCTAGCATTTCGACAAACTCTGATAAATCAATTACTGGTGCAGGTACACCATTTTTAGAATTACCTAGCTCTAATGCTCCATAGTAAATAGCCTCAATCGTAACGTTTTTAGCAGCTTTTAAGTAAGTAGCAAATAAGAACACAAGAAATGGAAGTGATCGCAGTCCATGAGTAATATCAAAAACAACACTATCACCTTCATCCACACATTCAGTGATAACTCTAAAAGTTTGCCACATTTCATCAGTTTGTCTACCAGTGGGAATATCGATTGGCTTAATACGCGAATCGTTTAATTGCTCTAGTACAGACCAAGTATTTTCTTTGGCTTTCTCTGTTACACAAACTAACATAATGTCGTATTCGCAAAACTGGCGCAGTGCTTCGGCAAAAACGCCACCAGTATAAAGATTATCTTTGTAGCTGTAGGTAGTTTGGAGTGCGCCGCGATCGCCTAAAAATGTGATGATTTTTCTCATGAGTAGCTCCTTTTAACTGAATTAGTTGAATGGTAGTAAGGGTAAGCCACTATCGTTGACTTTGGACCACCAGGATTTCCTATCCGTTCATTCTAAACAAGCCGGTCAAAACCTTGACTTTCTGGATGGGGTGGCACAAGATTTTGTCCTGACTGCTGACGCTTTCTGGGATAATGGACAGGTTTATTGTCTTTAAAAGGTTCTCTCTAAGTTTGTCCCTATCGGAATCCCAAAGTTTTAAGTCACTGACTTGCGCTACGGCTTCGAGAACCCACTTTGTACCAGCTTGATATGTCAACTCAGAAGCACCTATATTTTCTTTGAGCTTATTAGTTGAAAAAATGTAGTTCTGATTGCCTGATGTTTCAATGAGTACTAAATGCATAATCTATTTCTAAATATTTAAGTCGCTAGCTTACAGGTGGAGAGGAAGCGATCGCCCCCCTTTCTTCCTAACCACTACTTATCTGCACCAACAACCGCGCCAACACTTGCACCATTGGACGTGTCGAAATATCCTCACCTCGCTCAAGGTGATGAACGCTACCCTTGAGAACTGGTGTTTCCTCCTGCCTAATGTAATCCTGGACACCATTATAGTCACTGTAAATAATAGCGACAATCTTTAGGTCAAGTTCAGTACACAATTCTTGCCATTCTTGAACTCGGCTCATATCTCCAGCCAGAATGACAGCATGAGTAGCAGGAGCAATAATCAACCGATTTTTGTCATCTATTATACCTCCAACATCTACTATCGTCAAGGGTAGGCTCACCTCCTCCACATCATTTGCCACTTTCTGGGCAAACTCCCAAGTAAACTTACCCTTATAAGCTTGCTTCAACGCCCTAGCCAATTCTGGATTATTGCGAGATGTTTCCGAGTACCAACACCCCTCACCATCTGGACAAGCAGTCAACACATAGGGGTACGGTGCGCCAGGAATGCGACGAATCGCTTGCTTCAACCCTTCCCTCAAACAAGATTTACCTGAATGCGGCGGTCCGCAAAGCACAACTTTCACTGATTGCTTTTTCATATCACACCTTAAAGTGGGGAGTGGGGAATGGGGAGTGGGGAGTGGGGGTAGAGGGTCTGTTTTTGCTCTCACGCTTTACGCCCATACGCAAAGAAGAACATCAAGAAAAGGACTTTCCCAAAAAGTCTAATCAACCAAGTCACCTAGTTTATACGCAGGGTTGTGCGTAATAGAGATGACATATTTCCCTAACTTGGGATCAAACACTCCAATTGCTCCGTAAAGATGAGCAACTTTGTGAACCAACACGCAAGCTACAGGTAACGATGCAGGTCCGTTGATTTTGAGCAACGTACCGCCTTTGAGTTCTCCTGTTGCAGTCATTTCATCCAGACGCGCAGCAGCATCCCGGACAATTACGTCATTTTGCGCAGGTTCACCAAAATTGACTTTTAAAACCTCGCCATCTAGCTCAATTTTGTAAGCTGTCATTGTTTTAACTGGGTTCCTCGAATAAACCCATCTTACATGACGCTGGAAGAGCCTTCTTCCAAATACCAGTACACTAAGTGTGAGGGTGTAGGGGTGTGAGGGTGTAAGGGTGTGAGGGAAATTATATTTGGAATTATTCCCCTACACCCCTACACCCCTACACCCCCACACCCCTTCTGCTTGTAAATGTCTAATCCCATTTTTACCACCCGCCCCCACGTCCCCTTATTACAATGGCTAGCACGGGGTTCTCTCAAACAAAACCTCCTGCGTTCTATCCGTCTTTGGGTATGGCTATGCTACCTCTACAGTGATGACAATGACGGCGAACCCTTTACCTTTGTCCATTTACGAGATACCTTCTTTAGTCAAACTCACCCCAAAGGAGATGAAATTCCTGAATTGCACGACCCCAGTTGTACCTGTGCTAAAACCACGGCTGATTGGATCTTTAATGCTACTATTGGAGTATCACCAAGCGAATGGCGGCGATCGCTCTTATCCCATGACGCCATCCTCGACACCACCTTAGATGAAACTTTACAACGGCGGTTGTTTGCAGTCACTAGGCGATCGCTACACACCGATATACAAATCTTAACTGAACTCGGTTGGCTCAAACGTCAAGAACAAACGTACTATCGAGTTTCTCAGTTTCCTGAACATCCCATAGACAAGAGTTTAGAACTAGACACTACCAGAGTCAGTGCCTACACTCTTAATTTCTTGCATCCCGACCTAGCGAACATTGCTCAGAACCTTTCACAGCAAGCCGATAAAATCCAACGCTTCAACTTGCACGTTGATTACGTCATACCTAAAACTACCCTAGATCGCGTCGATGACTGGCAAGACCAATTAAAAACTCTCTGGGAGCAAACTCCTGTCCCCCCAGTAAGACTAACCTACAAAAGTGCCAGAGTTGGACAAACAGTCAAATGTATTGTTTATCCTGTCTGCGTGTACTACATTCAACGTGCGGTTTACCTTTGTGCTTTCGGTGAAACTCCCACCAAGCAAGGAGAGTGGTACAACTATCGCCTAGACCACATTGAACAGATGATCGCCTTAGATTGGAAAAACCCCAATCTCCCACCACTGCTTTGTCAGCATTACCCACACAATTTACCCAAACCTGATTTTGTGGAAGAACAAATGGCTAAAGCTTGGGGCTTTGATTTTTACTTAGAACCCAAATTAATGCTATTGCGATTTGACCGAGAATTTGACGATCGCTATATACAAGGAACATTTCGCCATGAAACTTTTCAATCTGTCACTTATCAGCAAGCTGAGAAATTAATTCTCAAGCACACCCACCAGCCGCAGAAATTATTAAAAGTTCTCCACTCTCGTCAGAAAGATGATGCTTATTATCAGGTCTACTACAGAGATGGCGACACAAATGTAGGCTTACGCTTACGTGCGTGGCGACCCAGATGCGAAGTTTTACTACCTTGGGAACTGCGACAGAATATAGCACAAGAAGTCCAGCAAGAGTTTTTTCTATATCAAAATTAAGGGAATCACAATCATATGAATACACCAAAATTAACAGAACGATTTGAGCAAGCTTTAGTCTACGCGACTCGTCTCCACGCAAACCAAACCCGTAAAGTGAGTCACACTCCATATATTGCACACTTGATGAGTGTAGCCGCGTTGGTACTGGAAGCAGGAGGAAATGAGGATGAGGCGATCGCTGCTCTTTTACACGATGCCGTAGAAGACCAAGGAGGTCAACCCACTCGTGACGAAATTCAAAGACGGTTTGGGGATGTGGTTGTAGCAATTGTCGATGGCTGTACTGAATCGGACACCACACCCAAACCCCCTTGGCTAGAACGCAAAACCCGTTACTTAGATCAATTACGTCTGGCTTCACCCTCAGTGCGACTGGTGTCGTTAGCAGATAAACTACACAATGCTCGCTCTGTGTTGGCAGAATGGCAACAACAAGGAGATGTTATTTGGAGTCAGTTTAAAGGTAGTAAGGAGAAAACATTGTGGTTTTATCAATCATTGGTGCAAATATATCAGCAGACAGGTTCTGACTGGATGACTGAGGAACTAGAAAGAGTTGTTTCGCAGCTTGGTAAGTAAGTCGGCGTGAATAATCCCTACATAATTCAAAAAATTGTCAGGAGTACGTCAGTTGGGTTAAATCACCAAAATGTCATTAGCAGTCAGGGCGGGTGCGCCTTGTAGAGTCGCTACTTTCACCAGATCACCAAAAGGATTACCCTTCGATCCTACATAAAACAGGTTGCCGGTTGTACCATCGTAGGTAAACTGGGTTTGAGTTGTAGCGCTGCCACTACCCAGCACCAAAAAATGCTCCGCAGCTAACCGACCCGCAGCTAGTGGTGAAGCACCGTAGGGACGAAATCCAATGTAATCAAGACCTGAATCTTGCCCTACTGGAATCGACTGACCGCTCGAGTTACTATTAGCAACGGACAGAGTGTCTACCCCAGGCGTGAAATCAGTAATAGTACTGGCAGTAATTCCTTCAAAGCGGAATAAAGCGCGACCACTTAAAACCTTCCCAATGGCATTCAAGTTAAATTGATCAGCACCGTCACCCCCTGTAAGGATATCATTCTCAAAAGTGTTCAGAATATCGTTACCTCCTCGACCATTGAGCACATTACTACCCGTAAAGCCGTCTAACACATTGGCTTTGTCATCACCCAGTAGGGTATCGTTGCCTGTAGACCCAATGACATTGCTAAAGTTTTTAATAGTCAGGCTGGTTGTACCGTAGGTGAGTTTCTGTGCAGCCAGATCTACGGTGATGGCTGGGGCTGAGGTTGATGGGGCAAACCCACCGCGATCAAACCCAGGATTTGTGAAGGAAAAGTTAATGGCATTGTTCTGACCCACAGCGCCAATAATAGTTTCAACCGATTCTAAAGTGTCTCCAGTTATAATAGTAAAACCACGCGATAAAATGGGCTGTGTACTACCACCATTTTTGGCCACCCGCAGGGCTGGGGTTGCCTGAAATACAACAGATGAGGAGTCTGTGGGGGTATAGTCGTAGACAAACTGTAGGGTAATACCTTGACCAAAAGAGCTATAGTCAGCAATATCTTTGCCATTGCCACCTATCAAGTAGTCAGTTCCCGCACTACCCACTAAGCGATCGTTACCGTCGCCGCCGTTGAGAGTGTCATTACCGTCACCACCATCAAGGTAATCATTACCCAAGCCACCTAGCAGGGTGTCATTACCCAAGCCACCAAACAGCTTGTCATTACCCAAGCCACCATCAAGGTAATCATTGCCGCCCAAGCCATAAATGTAATCTGATTTCTTGCTGCCTGTGATGGTATCGTCTTGATTGGTTCCAATAATAATATTGAGTGTCATACTGTATTTTTTCCTAGACTAACTATACTTTTACAGAAATTGACCCAGAAATCAATTTTCTTAGGATAAGTTTACTCATCATCAAGAAATATTGCGGCTGACAAAATAAGTAGGTCTGCACAATTGAAGAAGGCAGCTATGCTGCTATGCTGAGGGCAGAAGGTTCCACCTCAGTTGGGGATTCAGACCCCGAATGTATGGGAGCCACCAAATCGGAGATTTGGCTCCGTGCTTAAACCCTTGCTCCAACGAGCGCGCGCAGAGGGTTCGGGCATTCGGATAAGGATAAATCCCCTTGCTTGCGTGCCCTCTGCCCTCTGCCTTTCTTCGATAAATAAAGGTTTGTAGTTGCGCAGAGAGCGCCCTATATAGCAATCCTATTTGAGATGCGAACAAAGGGGACAAGGAGGACAAAGGGGACAAGGGAGACTTGGGAGAGGTGTTTGTAATTCCTCCACGGATTGCTATATATGAGCGCCCACGGAGCTACTACGAGTCCTTACTTGCATTCATATAGTTCGGTTTTTCTTAACGATCTAGTTAAAGACACTGCGGCTATCTACAAAGCGAATGAGTTCATCAGCAGTTGAGCGATCGCCTTTAAAAACAGTATTATGAAACCCAGGGCTATTTCATTCTTCACTCGCAACCCACACGCCTAGGAATAAATTACGCACGGCTAATAGCTGAAGTCGGCATACCGCCGACTATAACTTTCACCGAATGAGCGTCCGTTTCAACGGACTTCAGATCTTAGCCACGACTTGAGTGAAAGGCTCTGGTTTAGAATGAAATAGCCCTGTTATGAAACCGCCTGGAAAATTCTGCATGTTTATTTTTTCTGCGTTCAGCACAGAGTGAATCTTCTGACTGATGAACTTGATTCATCCACTGTTTCTCAGTCCGAAAACTCACGGTTTGATTGACCAGTTCAGATTGAGTATGTGTTTCTATAACTTGCCAGGATTGCTCACAGATATCATCAATTTCTTTGATTATTTGGTCTGCAAGCTCATTAGTCAACGTAGCGCTCATTAAAAGAAATGGCTAGATTCCCTTGACCTGTTATTGACACTCATCTCTTGTTTCAGTCCCCTTGCGGGAATTTGGTTGATTGCGACATAATACTGCATGGAGTGCGATCGCATATTCTTAACCTTGAGAATCGATAGCAAAATATATAGCAGGATTTTTAGGAAACGCGGATGGGAGCATCTAAGGGCAGCCAAGGCAAAGAAGATAGATTAATTTCTGAAGGATTAATCATTGCCAACCTTTTCCTCTTCAAACAAATCTACCGGTTGGCAGTTAAACAATTCACAGAGTTTTGCAACCCTAACAAACATTTTTACGCCGTCTCTGCTCTTTTCCCAGTTCCGAACCGTAGACACGTCAACACCCAGCCTTTCCGCGATTTGACGCTGTGTTAGGCCTTTTTCTTCTCGGAGTTTCGCAATTTTGGACACGTAGTTTTCTCCCATGCATTAATTCATAGCATAAATATAGCACTAATTTATTCACGTGAACTAGTTGACAGTGTGAATAAGTTAACGCATACTGAATATAAAGAAAGGCATCGCTGTCTCGCAAACTCAGATGCCTCTCTAGCCCAAAAGCCAATTAGCCAAAGGACTTTTTAATTATGACTCAAGCAACGCTCGACAATCAAGCGCTAGCCAAATCCAGCTAGACGCTTACCAACCTCAACAATCAGCGCCCCAATACGAGATTGATTCGGTTTGCGACGTATTCGGCGAACTCTACCGCGTCTGGGGTGGAGAAAAAGGGATTAATCTTCTCGGAAGAGTCGGCTGCATCCTTTGCCTATGACGCTTACAAGAGATAGTGCCATGAAAAGAAACATTGTTGTTGTTGTTTATATTAATATTTTAATAAGAGATAAGCGGTGTAACTGGTATTATCGTAGGGACTCAAGTTGTCGCTGGGGTGCTATACTATCTCGTGAAAAATGCGGCGGGGATAGTGCATAAGGTAAAGGCTAAACAATCGGTTCCGCCAGCGCATAGAAGTATACATGGAGCAGAAGAGGGTGAAGTTTATGCAGGACTTGTACAATCTGAAGAGGAGTGTAAAAGAAAAGCCCTAGTAAAAGGTGAAACAGACGGAGGACTATGGAGTTCTAGGATAGAACCATCGGGAATAAGTAGTCCAGATTCTGTGTGGGGAAGCAGAACTAACAGAAAAGGTTTGTCAAGGTTCCTTGATTAAAGGAATCGCGGATACTTCGCACTCGCTCCATTACCGCAGGAAAGTCCACCTGGATATCTGCCTGAATTCCTAAATCTCGGGCTTGACGAGCACGACCCGCTGCATGGGCAGCCGCAAGAAAAGCTTTGGAGGGCGTACAGCCATAGTTAATGCAACTTCCCCCCAGCGCATCGCGTTCAAATAAGACAACGTGACCCCCTTGTTTAGCGAAATCTTTAGCCAGTGGTACTCCACCTTGACCGCTACCGATAATAATTACATCTGCTGTTTCCATGTACTTGTTCCCTTACACTCAGCGTATATCTCCATCAGGCAAGGCAATTAGTTGAGTAGTTTTTTCAAAAAACTACTCAAAATTGCGGCAATACATCTTTTGGTTGTACTCTCGCCTCTGTTTGTCTGACGAGTACGATATCTGTTTCAATGTTACCTGTTGGACATACTCCATCAATGGGCGACGAAGACACTCATATTTCTCAAAGGCTTTAGCTATAGCTTGCATATCATCCCAATTATTTTCCTGTGCAATGTTAGCGATCAAGGTTGCAATCAAAAGAGCATCTTCAAATCCTTGATTAGCCCCTTGAGCCATGAAGGGAGGCATACCATGTGCTGCGTCACCAACCAGGACGACTCGCCCTGCACTCCAGGCTGGTTGAATTGTCACGGGATGACCTTTACTATTGCGCTCAGATGTGCTAGGAAATTGTATGGAATCTGAAATGGTGACCCGGTGAATGTAATATGGACGCTGCTGCATGTTGCCAGGAGGAGATATACGCACAAATTGCTTGAGTACATTAGGAAAACCACCCTTCTCCAACTCCTGCATTGCTAAGTCAACCAAAGAATTTCCAGACTTTTCCTGCAACCAGTGTAAAGGCAAAGCAAGATGTAAGATATATCCAAGTTGACCACTTGCTCTGCGAAATAAAATCATCCTTGGTTCCTCCATACAAGCGGAATCGAGGGAGATTTCATCATTTGTGATGGTTAAAATTGATGAGTCCTGCAAAAATTTATCTTCGAGTTCTGTCAGCAGTTCGTTTGGGATATGGGCCATTTCCCTACAAGCTATTGCTGCAAATCCGGAGTATTCAGGTCGTGCAAAAGCACCATATTCAGTATCTGTATAAACCACCCTACGAACTGTAGAGTTGATGCCGTCTGCTGCAACAATGAGCTTAGCTCGGATAGATTTTGTTTCTAATTGTTGGGGTGCAGAATCTAAGTTCTGAGGCTGGGTATCATTCTGTTTCTGCCCGTCTGCCCAATATGCATAGGGGTTGGCTTCTATCGCCCTATCAGATACGCAATCTATCCGGACGCACCCACTCTCTGGTTCAGCCACAACATTGATACAGCGGTGATTAGCTTTGACTGTGTCTTGCGGAAGTAGATTTCTTAGGGTCGTCTGCAAATCATACCAAGGAATCGACACTCGACCTTCCCCATAATCTTTAAACCAGTCATCGTACCCAAGAGGGATTGACTGAATCTGCTCCCCTTGTAAATTTTTAGAAACCCATTGGGATGAAGTCTTTGGAGGTTTTTGTCCTGTAGTCTTCTGGTTATTAGACTGCTTGGGATTTGAGAATCCAATGCCAGTTTTCTTCACCTCTTCGTAGGTTGTCAGATCTAAATATTTGAGAGCTTTTAATCCATTGGGGAGAAGATCCAATATCTGACCAACTTGACGAAAGGCGCGAGTTTGATCCACTACCAGAAGATTCTCAACACCACGCTTGCGTAAACCAATGGCAGTAGCCAATCCGATAGGTCCAGCGCCAACCACCACCACATCGTAGATTTCCGTAGGAGAAGAATAGGACATAATATATCCAGCCAACATGTTAAAATTATTCGTAATTACAATCAGTTGTTGCTCTCACCTCCACCTAGAAGCACCACCCTTATTGAAAATTTACTGGTTGCTCTGTCCCTCATTTTAGCCCCTTTGATATCATGTCCGTCGAATCACACATAATAAAATAACCCCACCCCCAGCCCCTCCCCGCTAGCTCTTAGGGGTGCCTTTATGCGGGGAGGGGTTCTCTGTTAATTGTGGGTAATCAGACGGACTTGATATGAGTGCCTAATGTGCCCCATTTTCATTTAGGAAAGCCTAAGGAGTTAGGACTTACGCATTGACAAAAAAAATAAACTATGTATATCTCTCGTTACAAGCATCGGCTTGTAATGCTCTTCAAAAGAAGCTCTGCCTCCCCTCCAATCGGGAGGCATCCCCTCCCTTAATCACATTCTGTGGCAGAGCCTGGGAACGAGGCAAACGGCGGAATTTCGTTATACACATGATGATTGATTTGTCTTGTGCGTAAGTCCTAGGAGTTAGAGAAGATGCTGGGTCAGTTGAAAAAAACCAGTCAAAATGGCGTTTGTGCCTGTAGATGGATAGTTTCTCCCAATTGTGGATGCTCAAAGTAAAGTTCCCTGGCATGTAAGTGTAACCGACTAGCAAAAGCATGACACCCATAAAGGCGATCGCCCAATATAGCTACACCAAGTCCCCTCGAGTCAGCAGCATGAACTCTCAGTTGATGGGTGCGTCCTGTAAGAGGCACAAACTCTACACGAGTCAAGTTTCCCTCTATTCCCATCACCTGGAAACGAGTCACACTCGGTTTTCCGTACTGCCAATGGACTTGCTGATAGGGACGATGCTGAGGATCTCCCCACAGTGGCAGTTCAATCACACCTTGGTCAGTTGTTAACAAACCCGAAAGCACGGCTTCATAAACCTTGCGAACCAGCCGTTGCTGAAACTGCCAACTCAGTTGACCATAAGTTTGCCGATCGCGTGCTAGCAAAAGAATACCAGACGTATCCTGATCCAACCGATGCACGGCAGTAATTCCCATGCCATTCGGTAAAAGATGACGCAAACGACTCTCCACGCTGTCTTGGCGATCGCCATAACGCCCAGGAACCGATAATAGACCTGGGGGTTTGTTCACCACAATCAACCATTGGTCTTCATAAACAATCGGTAAACAGACCTCTTCCCTACCATTTTGACTCAACGGATAAATTTCCTTAACTGAACCTTCTTGGGCTTTCAACCCTGACAACAAAAACCCCATCAATGGCTGACAGCGTTCTGCACAAGCACCGAAAAATTTTCCCTGAACTTTGTCTTGATTAGTAGGCGGTCCCCACCAAAACTCTGCCATTGCCAATGGTTTTAAACAATGAGTCGCCGCATAATGGAGGAGTTTTGGGGCACAACAGTCACCTGTTCCAGTAGGTATAGAACCGGACGGTATTAACTCCTGCAACGATAGCGACTTTCCTGCAAAATTCGTCAGGGAGTAAGCAGTGTGCATCTGAACTTGGAGTTGGCGCGACAATTCTTTACGCCGTTGTTTCAGTTCGCGAAGCCGCGTATCTGCTGCTTCAATCAACTGCTTGAGTGGTTGCAAAGCCGCATTTCGTTGGCGTTTAAATTGCCGATGTTCAATTCCATCCCGACGACTTTCTTCATCGAGTTGTTCCAGGGTAGCACTGAGTGCGGTTCCAGTCAGCATTTCACAGAAGAACTGACGTTTTTCGTGTCGCTGATGTTTGCAATGTTGATGGCGATCGCTCATTTGTTGCAGCCGCAGTTCAAACTCACCACACATAGTTTCGTACTCTTCCCGTTCTGGAAGCTGCTTGAGAGTTATCATCTCCTGCTTAATAGCCTCCAATTCAGCCAATGTGCGGACTTCCTCCAAAGCAACTTGCTCTCGTCCTGGAATCGGCGGTACCCAGCCCTCAACCACACTGTTACCATTCAGTAGCCCAGAGAAAGCCTTAAGTATGCGTTGTTCCCCAGTAGGCAATTGAACCAATAGTATACCATACATCTTGCCCTCACGGTGGAAACCGTCATCAGTAGCAAGGTATTGCATTAAACTGCTAGCGATCGCCTCCGCCATTGGAGTGCGGGGGAGTTTCAATAACTCGGCACTTTGAGGACAACGCCCTTCATAATAATAGCTAGGATATAAGTCGCTGAAGGTACAATCATCCTCTATAAAATCTGAAAGCGCGTGTAGAATAAAATTCATGATGAATTATGAATTATGGGCGTTGCTGATTTAAAGAATGAATTAGCACGCGCGTAAAGGCGCAAAGGCGCAAATAATCGTTGTTTAATCAACTTGAAAAATGTCAATTCATACGACCATTCAGCAATGCCGAATTATGAATTATGAATTATGAAATTAATGTAAATTCATAATTCCCCATTGCCCATTGCCCATTGCCCCTTGCCCATTGCCCCTTGCCCATTCCCTATTCCCCATTCCCTATTCCCGACTAATAGTAATAGTCGTGGTGTACTTACCATTATCACCAACCCAAGGTTTAATTCTCCTAATGTATCCATTTCTTGGGCTACGCACTACTGGGATGTGACTTAATTTATCCTCAATGGTTGATAGAGAAATGCTTAGCTGTGCTAACTGATAGTCCTGCTGTCTAGCTGCTTCTTCGTACTGCTGTTGTTGTGAAGAATACTCTTGTTGGGTTTTGTTTTCTTGTTGACTTCGCTTTGTCACCTCAATACTCGCCTCATACTCCAACATCTGACGCTGCGACTGTGCAGTAGTCAGCCTAGACTTTGCAACCTCCAACTCAGATTTTGCTAGACGCACAGCCATTTGTAACTCTTGTAGCTGCTGTTGTTGTTCAATAGTAGAAGCATCGAGTTTAGCCTTAGCTATATTTACTTCAGATTTTGCCTGTTTCTCATCATTAGTCAACTGCTGAAGTTTCACACCCTCATGCTGAAGAATCTCATTTTGAAGCTTCATATCTTTCATGGACTTAATGAGTTCCTCTTGCTCCTTTACCTTATCTTCAGCACTTTGTAAAGCGGTCTGGGCTTTGTCTACATCTGATCTTCTTTCTGGATTCTCACTTTTTAGGAGAGTGGTACGCGCTTCCAGAACTGATTGTGCTTGTGTTAATCTAAGCTGAGCCTGGGATATTTCTGCTTGTTGAACAGGGAAAATCGCCGGGGGGAGTGGTTTGAATGGTAGGGGCTGCTTTGGTTCAAAGGGCTTGTGAAGGGCTGTGTTTTTTAGGTTTTGAATGTGGAGGTTGATGGATTTTTGCTCTTTGGTGAGGCGATCGCGTTCCCTCTTATTATCCGTAATCACATCTCCCTCCTTCACTTGATCCCCTTCCTTCACTTGCAGAAAAGACTGATCATCAACCGTCACCAAAAGCCTAAGAGGACGATCCATCCGACTTGAGGAGGTAAGGGGGAGGAGGGGAGAGGGGTAGGGGGAGAGGGGCGGAGGGGGGGAAAGAGAAGAAATTTCCCCCACTCCCTGTTGGACTATCGATGAGCCAAATAGCGTTAAAAACACCGTGCTAATGAATGCCCAATGGGTTAGATTCTGAGATTTTCTCATAGAAGCGGTTTAACCGTATACGACCTTCTTATGTTTCCCAGAGGGATTACTAATTGCACAATTTTTAGATACGAGTGCGTGAGAGAGCAATCATAACCTAAGTCATACTGGATATATAGCAATCCTATTTGATATCTGAACACCTCAAGCTTCAGAAACCCGGTTTCTTGAAGAAACCGGGTTTCTGTGTGTTCACGAATCATTTAGGATTGCTATATCTGAGCACACCTTCTCCATTATTTATATTGTATCCTGTCAAATAAGCAAAAGTCAACCCATGAATTATGAATTATGAATTAGCAGAGTTACTACTGATGACGCATATCTCCATTGAATAAATTAGTGAACTATAACCCCCCTCCCCCATTGGGCCCGTTGCCCGACTGCACACAGCCCATAGGAACTACCATCGGCTAGGGTTAACAAAATACTCCTAGAATTCTTAATCTCCTTAGCCTCATCAATCATCAAAAAGCATCTAGTAGTCCGCCAACCGAACAAAAGCTTGGTTGGTGATGATTTGTTCGTAGTGAGGACTTTAGTCCTCGTATTTTTGAGGACTAAAGTCCTTACTACAAACCCATGATTTCAGACCATGAGAATCAAGCAGTTGTTTGACTAAAGCTTTTGCTTGAATGAATCACGTCGTCGAAGATTACGGTTCTGAATGCAATTTGGTATAACTACTAACAGCCCTAACAGATAGTTGTGCTTATTTACGCAGACTTACTTACCTCAATCCCTTCTCTTTTAAAACTTCATCTACCCAAGCAGCGTTCTCTTGTGACAATGGGGGTACAGGGTCTTGAGTGTAGTCAATCACTAAATCATAATTACCTTCATCGTATAGTTCATTGATTAATGTTTGTATACCTAGTATAGGTTCTGTATCCATTTCACGTAAAGGTAGGGGATAAAAAGGAATCATATTTGGCAAATTAAATGCATATAAATCAGCTTTTGGACGTTTGAACGCGGGGCTTACCAAAATTCTATAGTCAGTTTGAAGGTTATTTTGTATTTGCTGAATGGGCTTACCATCTCGCTGCAAATCAATTTCAACTAAATTCGTAGAACTCCCTAGCACCTGTAACCGCTTTTTTACATATGCATTTCGTCCTTCCCCTTGCCGCTTATTTTTTGGAGAAAGAATTTCTATCACAGTTACGACTTCTTGCGTTGTAACATCTCGCACTTCTAAGTAAGTTTCCTTGACAGTTTCAGGCATAGTAACATCAACTGTTACAGCTTCTACTAATGGTGATGCAACAGCCATAGTTGCTTTTTGTGGCAATGGAGTTTTTTGTGTACTCTGTACAGCAACATCAGCAACACCTACCAAAAGCGAGTCTTCATCAGTTGTTTGGTATACACGCTTTTCAATGGCCACTTTGTATTTAGGGCGTAATTGAGGATTCAGTTTCCGGAAAATAGCCGCTATCAGCAGATTATGAACTTCTGGCCAAAATAGCGGATTCTCTAAATATGGGTTCATTCCCGGAAACGGTGAAGCCATGACAGCACCTCAAGAAAATTTTTACTCCCTATTACGTTTTCTCAGGAGTATATAAAGTAATAACTAATTATAGCGGTTTTCAATTGGTTTGGACTTTGGACAAAAAAAATGGTTCGCGATTATCAGCCTTCTTATATTTCCCAGAGGGATTGCTAAGTGCACAATTTTTAGATACGAGTGCGTGAGAGAGCAACCACAATCTAACTCATGCTAGATATAGCGGAAAGTGGGGTTCAAATCTCCACCAGCTCGATAGAATCGAAAGTGACAGGTGTGGCTATGGTTTCCAACCATGCCTGTTTTGATGCAGTTTCAGGAGGTTGCTGCGCACGACTCGACTGACTTGGCTTAAGTATTGCCTGTGGTAAGGGTTTCATTAATAATCCTCAGTTGTAACTGTCCTGTAATATATTGGTCGTGAAAATACTCCAGTACAGTAGGGAGTGGAGCAGCCTCTAGGGTAATAGACCCTGAGTTCGTAGACCCTACAGACGCTTTGGAAACCTTGATAATTGGGAACTGATACGGGTCTGAAGTGTAGTTAACACCTTGAGCATCATCAATAGTTAGCTGACCAGTTAGGAAAACAGTTGACCCTGGACGTTTGAATTTATCAAGTACTGACGGCAACGCCTCGTCATCTATAGTTAGTTGTTCAAGATTAGTAATAGCAGTACCTTTCACATCCGCTGTTATTTGGTCTGCAATGATTTGAGCTTCGGCATCAGTCCCAACTTTGTAGATTTCTCCAGACGTTGACTGAACAATAAAGTCCTGTCCCTTGGCTTCAACAATCCTGAAATCTCCATCAATAGGGGAGCGATCGCCACTCCGCACTCCTTTTATGTGAACAAAAATGACATGTGTTGACCCTGACTGATTGTAGATTTCCATCACACCCGTTGGCGTTGCCATGAGGCGGTTGAACTGCTTCATCATGCCACCCGAATCGTTGATGTTGAAAACCGTGATTGCTAGAACAGTCAACATGATAAACACAATAGACTCAGCTGGACTGCCAGTTTTGAGTCGGAACTTGCGGTTTCCTGGGCAAACATAACGTTCTGTGGATGGCCAGAACATTTCTACTCCAGATTTACTGAACATATCAAGCAACCAGCCAAAGAAAAATCCGATATTAAAGGCATGGGCTAGCAAGAGAAATCGCCCTTCCAAAAGGAATACAATGGAGTAAGTCACAACAGCTACCACACCACTAGCAAATAAACTGTGAGTGCAGCTGCGGTGGGGGAAACGTCGCTCAAGCCAGTGGCTTACCCACGGTAAAATTCGACCAGCCCAGCTTGTTGAGATATCAACATCGGGAAGCAACCCAGCTATTCCGCCGATAGCAATAAGAGCAGGATTAGCAGTCGAGAGCAATAAACTGGTTGCGGTTGCGGAAACGACAATGTGAGTCAATGCCATCATAAACGGGAATAGAAATTGAAAACAAAGAAAGCAACTACAGCTAGTACCACCTGCAAGATATACTCAGTTTTACTCCCAGGCTGAATCCGATACTGACGATTACCACATTAACACCCTCAGGCTGGAAGCGGGGAGGCTACACGAACAAAGCTGTGATTAGCAGGCTAATTATATGCAGCTCTTGCAGAAACGGTATAAGATGAGATTCCCCTATGCCCGCAGGCGACTCGAGCTATAATTGACCAAGAAGAACGGAGGTAAGACGCATGAAACAGCATATTCACGAAGGAACGCCAGGCGAACTTGCACCCTATCTGGCACAACGACCGAATGGCAGGTTCCGCCTAATTGAACTTGCCGAAGGCGAGGAGGAACTTGCGCCCTCCCAGCCCATTCCAGCCCTGGACGAGAAGGCAAAGGCAGCGATAGCCCTCCTGGATACCTGGATCGCGGAAGGCAAAGCTGCCGATGAAAAGACCCAGAAGGAAGCGGATCAACAAGTCGAAGAGTTCAAACGCAACATGAACGCCAACCGCGCAGCGACGGGTGAAAGACCTGTCTATCCATGACGCAGCATATCATTCTGGACTCGTCGCCTCTTGGTATCCTCTCCAACCCTGCCGCCAGCGCCGCCGTTATTGCCATCAGCCAATGGAGCCGCGATTGCATCGCCTCGGGTCATCAACTCTACATTCCCGAAGTGATCGACTATGAAATCCGGCGCGAACTGGTACGGGCAGGAAAGACCACAGGTATAGCCAAACTGGACAGCCTGAAAAGCGTCTTTCACTATCTACCCATCACCACAGCCGCTATGCTTTGCGCCGCCGATCTGTGGGCGTATGCCCGCCAGCATGGTATTGCGACAGGCGACCCGAAGAAACTCGATATTGACGTGATCCTTTGCGCCCAGGCATTGACCCTGCCAGTACCTCCTGCTGCTATCATCGTCGCTACCTCCAATGTCAGCCACATAGCCCGTTTTGTTTCCGCAGACCTGTGGACGAATATTGTCCCATCGCTGGATGCGTAAGCCAGGAAGTGTCAGCCCCTTCTCACTCGGGGAGACGCACTCGCGTTCGGGTTCGTCAAAAGTCAGATAAGATGCTAATACCCGACCAGATATAAGGGCGAAAAGTCGGAACACAGGATGCATTGTCAGGTGATCAGTCGCCTGATTCTGGGTGTATGCGCGACCGCAGAGTCGCTCAAGAAATTAACTAACCCAAATAAGCCTTTTTAACCCGCTCATCATTAATCAACTCCGATGCTGGACCTGATAAAGTAATGCAACCAGCTTCCAACACATACCCACGATTGGCAATTTGCAAGGCAAGATTAGCATTTTGTTCAACCAGAAGAATCGTAACGCCTGTAGTCCGCAGATTTTCAATTATGGTAAAAATTTCCCGGACTATAGCAGGTGCTAAACCCAAACTAGGCTCATCTAAAAGCAAAAGCTTCGGTTTACTCATCAAAGCACGAGCGATCGCCAACATTTGTTGTTCACCACCACTCAGAGTTCCTGCTAATTGATTGCGCCTTTGTTCCAAACGCGGGAATAGCTCAAATTGACGACCAATATCAGCCTTCACCTCCACGCGATCAGAGCGAATATAAGCACCCAATACTAAGTTATCAAAAACTGTTTGCCGCGCTAACACCCTACGTCCTTCAGGACAATGAGCAATACCCATTTGCACAACTTCGTGAGGTTGACGACGAATAATATTACGTCCGTTATAGATAATCTCCCCACTTCTAGGACTAACGATTTTAGAAATAGCGCGGAGAGTAGTACTTTTCCCAGCACCATTAGCACCAATCAAAGTAATCACCTCGCCTTTTTTTATCATTAAATTAATATTTTTTAAAGCTTGAATACCACCATAATTAACACAAAGGTCTTTAATCTCTAAAATCGTCAAACTATCTGCGTTCATCTGCGTTCATCTGCGGTTTAAATACTCATTCATTGCCCAAATACGCTTCAATAACAGCCGGGTCATTCCTAACAACAGATGGCTCACCCAAAGCAATTAACTTACCAAAATCTAACACAGCAATGCGGTTACACAAACCCATAACCAAAGGGACATGATGCTCAATCAGAATTATGGTTAAATTGAAGCTATCGCGCAGGTTACGAATAAATATACTGAGTTGCTGTTTTTCGCGCTCATTCATCCCAGCAGCAGGTTCGTCAAGAAGTAAGATTTGCGGTTCTAGGGCGAGGGCGCGGGCAATTTCCAAGCGTCGTTGTTCACCGTAAGCGAAGTTTCTAGCTTTTTCGGCAACGCGATCGCTCAAACCAACAAGACCCAATAACTCCAAAGCCTTCTGCTGAGTTTTCTGTTCTTCTTGGGGAGCTGGTGGTATTCCCAGAACTCCTCTGAGTATACTACTATGGGTATGTAAATGCCGTGCTATTTTAACATTTTCTAACGCCGATAGTTCACCAAACAAGCGAATATTTTGAAATGTCCGGGCGATACCTAAGCCAGCGATTTGATGAGGACGCAGTTGAGAAATTTCTCGACCTTGATAAAGTAATTGCCCACTAGAAGGTGGAATTAAGCCGGTAATTAAATTAAACAAGGTTGTCTTTCCAGCACCATTAGGACCAATAAGTCCAAATATCTCATGTTTGTTGACTGTAAAACAGACATCATTCACCGCCACTAGACCACCAAAGCGGCGAGTCAGGGCAATTGCAGCTAATATCGGCGATTCGGGTTGGTTAATCATTAGGGGTGTGGGGGGGGGAAGAGGGCTGACGTTTCCTCAATAAATCTGGTGTTACCAAACCCTGGGGGAAAAAAATTGTGCCAACTACAATCAGTAAGCCAAAAATAATTAATCTACCATCTCGCAAAAATTGTGCAAGCCAGGTAGGTAAACCGCCTGTATCTGCTACGCCTCGCAAAACTTCTGGCAATGCTGTGAATACCATACCTCCTACTACAGACCCCAAAAAAGTTCTTGAACCGCCGATTAACACAAAGGTTAAGTAGATAATACTGGCATCAAAAGTACCTTGACGGGCATTCCAGGTATTGAGAAAGTGGGCGCTGATTGCACCAACAACCCCTGCTAGAATAGTTCCTAACGTAAAAGCTAACACTTTATAGTAAGTCTGGTTGATTCCCATAGCACCAGCAGCTAATTCATCCTCACGGATAGCGATAAATGCTCTGCCTACACGGATACGTTCTAGACGATAAAGTAATACCATGCTAACTATCAGTAATGGCAAGGCAATCCATAAATACTCAATTGGTGTTTGGAAAGGCTGAGGAATGGCAAAAATGCCAACCGCACCGCCTGTAATTTCGAGATTTAGGGATAATACTCGCAGGATTTCCACTAAAGCGATGGTGGCGATCGCAAGATAAATCCCCCGTAGCCGCAATGCTGGAATTCCCACCATTACACCTAACAAACCAGAAACCACACCAGCAATTAACATTTCTAATAACAGCAGAGGGATGGGAAATAAACCAGTGGTGGAGGGAAACACTTTTGTGGAGAGAATTGCTGCTATATACCCACCCAAAGCATAAAATCCAGGGCTAGCCAAAGACAACTGCCCAGCCATGATTGGTAAGTACAATGATAACCCCAGCAGCGCCCCCAGTACCATAGAGACGATTAAAGACCCGTAAGTAGCAAAAAAATCAACCATAAGTAATTGGGGAGTGGGGATTGGGGAGTGGGGAGTAGGGGCGGGGTTACCCCGCCCGTACGGGAGTGGGGATTGGGGAATGAGTTTGTTTTTTAGTGATAAATACTCCTTTTCAGCCTGGAGATGACTATTTCTACTCCCCACTCCCCACTCCCCATTCCCTCTATTTAGACTTTCTGAATAAATCGACGCCCTAGTAAACCTTGGGGTCGAACTAACAACATGATAAACAGAATACCGAAGGCAACGGCATCTTTATAGCCAGAGTATTGACTTGGGACGAATGCTTCAGCCATTCCCACGACTAAGCCGCCTAATACTGCACCGGGGATGCTACCCAAACCACCTAAGACAATGACGGCTAAACCTCTTAATCCAAAACTAATACCAAAGTATGGTCCTGCAATGCTGACGCTAGAGGTGACTAGGGTTCCGGCGACTCCAGCTAAAAAGCTGCTGATGAAGAATGTTAGGACTATGTAGCGATCGGTGTTAATTCCTAATAAACTTGCTGTGGTGGGGTCTTCTGCGATCGCCTGCATTGCCTTACCGTATTTAGTACTGCTAATGAAATAGGTGAGGATTGCCACAATTACCATCGATACAGCAAAAATCACTATCTGAACACTACGGATGGGAATTGGGTTTTCTGTGGTGCCGAAGTTAATGGCAGGTGGCAAGTTGCTGTAAGTGTTTGCTGGAAAGGTGTAACTTTCTGCGCCAACTAAATACTGGATTAAGTTAACAATGACCACTGACACACCCAAGCTGGAAACCACCGTCAGTAATGGGTCAGATCCCTTACGCCGCAAAGGTTGAAAGGCAATGCGTTCCATCGCCACTCCAACCAGTCCTGTAAGGGTACTGCCTAAAATCAAGGCTATAGCAAATGGTAATTGTACAGGCAGCTTTCCATTAGCCAGCAATCCATTAAATCCAAAAGCACCGCCCATGAGTGTATAAGTCAAATATGCACCCAAGGTAAAAACCGCACCATGAGCTAAATTAATGATGCCCAAAATTGAGTATACCAGGGTGTATCCCAAGGCAAAAATGGCATAGACACTGCCTATAGATAACCCGTTCAAAAATTGTTGCAAAAACAGAGTCATATCAGGCATTGCAACTATTTTATCAAGAAAAATTTACCATTATTTCCATCTTTATCCACCTTAAGTTGGGAGACGTAAAACTGTTTTTGAATGAGATCACGTCCGGGGGTGAAAGAAAGATCACCTAGAGGAGTTTCGTACTTTCCTATGACTCGTTGCTTGTTTAATTCAGTGCGCAGTTTATCGAGGGGCATTGTGCTAATTTTAGTCTTTTTGTCTAAAGCTTGTAGCGCTTCTACATACACCTGGACTGCTGCAAAAGATTGGGCGGTGAATTGGGCAGGTTCCTTTTTGTATTCGTCTACATAGGCTTTGCGAAATGCTACGTTAATGGGTCCTGGATATTCAGGACTGTAAGCTTGAGCAACCAATACACCATCACAAAGTGCTTTGCATACTGAGAAGATATTAGGTGTGTTAAAGCCATTGCCACCAACAATTATGCCTTTATAACCGAGTTCCCGCAGTTGTCTGACTAAGTTACCTCCATCGGCAGCTAAACCAGATATAATGATTAAATCGGGTTTTAAGTTAAGGGCATTAGTAGCTGGAGCTTGAAAGTCGGTATCAGTGGTTTGGAATTTTTGAACTGTTACCAATTCTAGCTTTTGGTCTTTAACTGTTTGCTGAAAGATTTCGGTTTCCGACTTGTTAAATGCATCGTTTTGAGCGTAAAAAACTGCTACTTTCTTAATCTGGGGGTTCAGCTTGAGTGCGGCTTTTACGGAATTAGGAGCTACGATAGAAACAGGTGCAGATACACGAGAAACGTATTCACCAATTTCGGGAATTCCTTTTGCTGTATTTGATGCTCCCATCACTGGGACTTTAGCACGGTCTGCGATGGGGTCGGCACTAAAGGCTTGCTGTGATAAAGTAGGACCGACAATGGCAACAACTTTATCTTTGTTAATTAAAGTTTGAAATGCATTAATTGCTCCGGCTTCATCTCCGCCAGTGTCTTGCATGACTAATTTAATGGGAGTGCCGTTGATACCACCGCGATCGTTAAAATATTTCTCAGCCATTTTAGCTCCCACAAATCCCTCTTGACCTAGTAACGCCACGTTACTAGTTTGTGCCAAGGCAATACCGATGGGAATGGCAACAGATGTGCTGGTTGTTGTTGAGGCGTTAGTGGCAGTGTTAGTTTTTTCGTTAGTGTTGGTGGGAGTACCACCGCCGCAGGCTGTCAGTAGCAAAGCGCAAGTGACGAATAATGCGGTTGTCAGAGGAGCAGGTTTTTTCATTGAGGAATCATAAAGGGTTCTGGAATTATTTTTATTTGACCATGCAAAGGTAAAGGTTCCAAGTTTTTTGAACTATGACTTTTGGATTAACAATTGGTTCGCTGTCGGTGTCATTCAACCAATTCACGAATTACGAACGGATTTTAGCAGAAACGGGACAAACTGAGTACGCGATCGCAGGCACTCCCCTAGACAGCGGTTCCGCCTATGAACCTTGGAAGGTTAGTACACTGAGGGTTAAGCACTTTCTTCGCTTTCTCCAACCTTCTCGTACTTAAACAAATCATTAGGGGTGCATTCCAAAGTAATACACAGCTTTGAAATCCTTTCAAACCACTCGACACCACTGCGATTATTTTCCAAGTTACGGACAGTAGTTTCTGTGACACCCACCAAATCCGCGATATTTAGCCAAGCTAGCTTAATACCTTTTATTTTTTCAAAACTTTTATAGTGATGATGTACTCGCCATCTTTGTTGAGGGTTGACCGATCGCCCAATGTACTGAACCTGCCCATCCAGATCGATTACAAAGTAGATGCAGGGTGCTGTAGGAAGTTGCGATCACTCAGACAGTGGCACTGAAGGTAAAGTTAAAGGATCTAGTGCTGTTGGATCAATCATTAAACTGCACCCCCAGATCCACACCTAGAACTTCTTCTATTTTACGCAGCGTTTCTAAAGGAAGCTTTTGTTTTTCCTCCTCAATGCGATACCAATTCATCTGGGACATGCCGACAGCTTTGCAAATCGCCTTCAGTGAACGCGGGTCAGCAACTCTTGCATCCCTAATTTTTGCGCCCAGTCCGCGAACGTCAATCGATATCGTTTTAATGACCTTCATTGAAGATAATGAAACCACGATCCCTCCTTTATTAAAGCATCACGTTAAGCTTTATGCCAAAATTATAACTCTTCACGTGATTAGTTAATGTTTTATAACGTGACAGGTTAATATTTGAGTATAGAGAAAGCGCTACCGACTGCGAATCTGAAGCGCCTTCTCTACACCAAAACTAGCGCTAAGGACATGTCCATCATGGCACAAACGACTCTTGATTCTCAGGCGATCGCTCAAATTAAGCTAGACACTTACATTCAGCAACAATCACAAAGCGTATCCCAATACGAGATTGATTCGGTCTGTGAAGTATTTGGCGAACTCTACCGAGTCTGGGGTGGACAAAAAGGTATTAATCTTCTCGGAACGTTCTACCAAAACCTTGATGGTGTATGGGTTTCTCAGCCTTATCGCAGCGATAAGCGCGAGTACTGGGATACCAGCGATGAAGCCATAGCAGCCATCCTTGGCGTATAAACACCAATCCAGCCAGTCTCGCGCTATATCTGCAAATTTCTCAGGTGGTTCTTTGAGTACACGCTTCTGGCTGAGTAATTGACAATTACACTGAGGGGAAGAACTAGGATAGCTATTTTTAAGCTTCCCTTCGGGATCTTGCTCGATGTAAAGCTCTAATTCTAGACCAATCCGTTGAGTAGTTTCCCGCTGAGAATTTTCAATTAGACCATCCAAACCACTCAAAGTAAAATTGGGTAGCTTATCCAGCAGAGTTATTTCCCCAAAGTCGGAGGCAATTGGAGCATCTAAACTAAGTGGAGCATCTTTATCAGGAGAGTACAAATCTTGAATTCGCCAGCGAAGGTAGCCGTTGACCCACCTCACCAAACTTTCTGCAACCGACTTAGAATAAGGCTCATGAGTTTCAAGGTTTGAAGGTGTTCACTTGCTTAACAGGGCAGTGCTAAAAAATTACGCAAAGTTTTTGATTGTGTTGTAAAAATATGTCCTAAACCCTTTATCCAGTTTAAAAACTCACGTGTAAATATTTCTGTTCAATTACTTATTTACATGTGTCATGGAAGCGATCGCACTCCACCACCCCAAAACTCCCAGTAAAATGTGCACGGTTATCGCGCTGTAGACTACACCTGACAGTAAGTAAGTCGGCAATAAAAAATTAAACTTAGGACTTACGCATTGACATAAGTACTCAGATATGTGATAGGCATTTTTAGCGCCTCAACGTTTGATTTTTCCACCCATGAGAGTAGGGGCGCAATGCCTTGCGCCCCTACCTACAGGTCTGAAACGACCATTATGCGTTGATTCAGATGATGTTCAATTTAAAACTATGTAACGATATGAGAATTTTCTGTATTATGCTCGTAGTTGCGCTAAGGGCGCTAAAGCGCAACTACAAACCATTGAGCAGTAGCTAGAGTTAATTAGTAAAGCATTGAAGGGTTGGCAAATGGCATACAGTGATTTCACACTTGCTAAAGTGCGAGAAACTTTTCAACTCGTGATTGATGAGAGGCGCAACCTATTTAAAGAGGTTGTGGGAGTCAAACCGTCTGCAATTTTAATAACGCTTCTAGAGGAATATATTCAATTAGCAACTGCAATTAACACTGAAAAAGCCCGGTCTGAATTGCTGATTGTACAAATTTTAACTGAGGTTAGACGACAGTTAAATTATCGAATCTCCTTATTTTCTGGAACTGATTTTAATGTTGACCCTAGTAAGGGACTCAATGGATTTTGTGATTTTCTCCTTTGTGCGTCTGAGGAACAGTTTGATATTAATGCTCCAGTCTTCATAATTGTTGAGGCAAAAAATGAAAATATTAAAAGTGGTTTAGGACAATGTATTGCCACTATGATGGGTGCTAAGATTTTCAATCAAAATGCTCAACGAACAATCCAGACAATTTACGGAGTGGTCACCACGGGCACCAACTGGCGATTTTTAACAATGGAAGAGCAAACTGTGTGTATTGATAGCATTGAATACTATATTAATGATGTTGAAAAGATTCTCGGAATTCTATTGCAATCTTTCCAATCTATCGTGCTACAAACATCGTCGTGAAATGTACGTAATTAAGCCTGTATAAATAGTTTCACGGGAATGAGTAACCCACACGCCTAGGAATAAATTCCTAGGCTAATAGCTGAAGTCGGCTTAAGCCGACTAGAACTTTCAGGAATTTAGTCCGTTTCAACGGACTTGAACTTTGAGCCTTGAACTTGAGTTCCTGGCATTGAGTGTAGAATGAAATAGCCCTGGGGTTCTTGTCCGCCAACAAATAAATTTCTTGGTTCAAAGCTAAAGTCTGCTTAAGCCAACTAGAGAAGGGTTCCAGTCCGTTAAAACGGACTTGAGCTATAAGCCCTTACCTTCGTCAAGGCGTTTTACGGGCGAGGTGCAAGATGTGATACCAAAGACATAGTCGTGAAAATTAACTATGCATTACCGTCCACCCTTGTAGAGACGCGATCTGGCACTTCGTGCCGCAACGAGAGGCTAATGGTCATTCTTTTTCACGACTATGTCTATTTGGTTAGCTAGCCGTTAGTTGATAATAGTTTAATATCTGTGAAGTTTAGTTCTGTAGTAGTCTGTTGATTTTGTTCAAAGTCATGAATGATTTGACTCTTCAACACATAATAACCACCAATTTGAATGTAAGTATCAGACGATTCCTCCTGTCCTAGAACTTGGTGAGTTTGGGGTTGACGGAAAGTTGTGCGATAGCGAGTTGCCAGATAACCATCTGGTGTTACCTCACTGGAGAGGGTATCTACTGTAACAGCAGTTTGTCCTAAAAGGCGATTGACTTGCACGAGTTGCTGGTGGAACACCTGATAATGAGATTCTTTTTGATCTTCCTGCTCAAAAATCTCTACGACTCCAGTCTTGTCAGTAGTGCCAAGTTGAAAAGTGCTATTCTTGTGCGCCACTTTAAAAGGTACTCGTCGGCGATGAATAATGAGCATACGGATCTGATTTTCCACAGTCTGACGTGCATCTTCAGAGTCAATGCCAGTAACCTCCACGCTCATGTCTGGATTTAGACTGATGTGACCTTTATAGTCTTCCTTACCTTGTTTGAGTTCTACCGCCGCTGTGTAACCAGGAAATTGTGCACCCCAGGTATAACGATTTTCATATGCTTGGCGAAACAGTTTGCTTGCAGAAATAGTTGGGGTCAAAGAATGAAGAGTGTTTTGTGACAATAGGACAACGTTAGTGTAATCCAGCGGTTGAGCTATTGCCTGTGCTCCCAAATTCAAGTTAGCTAGAATTATAATTATACAAACACACCACTTAAAAAGGCACTTTAGTCGTAGCTTCATCATAATTCGTCTCCAAAAACATACCAACTAGACGATGATAAATCCTCCACAGCTGAAAAACATAGTCTTGAAGCTCCGGCATCCCATTGATTGCTCGTCTTGAGGGCTTAGCTGATAAGAGTGTAATTTGGTAATCGCATCTTCCACATAATTGCTCTTTCTTGGTAGTGCGTAGACGCTCTTAGCCGCGTGTGCCTAAGGCATCACTTCGGATTGTTAGAAGTGCGATCGCTCATATCACAATACGGTTCAGTTAAGGGTGATCGGCGAGAATTTTAGGCCGTGTAGAGACGCGATTAATCGCGTCTAGGCTGCGTTCAACATTTTGCGGAATACGACCTTATCATCGCCCGCCGCGTAGAAGTCGCGAATGCGCCCCTCCTCCTCGTAGCCACACTTCGCGTAGAACGTCCGCGTGCGCTCAAAGTCCGGCAGCCCTGACGTTTCCACCAGCAGCATACGCCCACCGCGTGCCGTTAAAGTTTGTTCAACGTAGCGCAGCAGTGTCGCACCACGTCCTTGTCCCTGGCGGTCGGGTCGGATGGCGATGAATTGCAGGTTCCACGTCCCATCAGTCATCCGTTCTGGCTCACAGTAGGCGACCCCAACAGGCCCATTGTCGTCATCGGTGATCCAGAAATGATCGCTGTCGCGATCGCCACCGAAGTAATCGGCCAGCATTTCGCTCAGTTCCTCAAGTTCGTTCGTCTGGAAACCGATCGCGTCGGCTATGGCGATTAGCGCGGTCTTGTCATCCGGTGTAGTCGGTCGAATCATAGCGAATCTAATTTATACAATTATAGCGGATTTCAACCACGTGAGGTACACCTAATTGTAGGGGCGCAAGGCCGCTGCGCCCCTACCAACGTACCTTACTGACTCGTAAACCGCTATAAGTTACGTTTTACGCTCCGCCAATCAACTCTAGTAACGCCTCTGTCGATATCTTGCCACTGATATCAGCACCTTCGAGTAGGCTGTCCGCCAAATCTCGCTTGTGGTGATGCAAATTCAGAATCTTATCTTCAATAGTATCCTTCGCTACTAAACGATAGATAGTAACCGGGCGTTGTTGCCCAATACGATGAGCACGGTCAGAGGCTTGGTCTTCCCAAAAGGCATTCTTTTTGAAGTAGGGCAAATGCGTCATCGGCAATCGAACATTTTAGGGCTGCATTTAGGAGAATACTAGATATGCCGCTTTCATATATAGCGGTTCTCAGTTGAATCCCATACAGTCAACAGCCCTCACCCCTACCCCTCTCCCAAACTTGGGAGAGGGGTGCCCGTTAGGGCTATCTTGAGGGCGTTATGTACGTACTCTCGTGAGAACCGCTATAATCCTTGTGGTAGGGTGCCAAACCAATCTGAGTCGAATGGGTTATTGCAGATTTGCTCGAAGATTTTATTTATAGATATCTTGTTTTTGCTATTACCGTATTTATGATATTCTTCAATCTGTTTATTAATGAAATTCGGGTCGTGGCGGTAAAAACCAATACGAACTTCTCTGATCAGTTGACTCTCGTTTATGTAGTGAGTATTTACTGGTAGCTTGTCTTGCACTGCTTTTACCATCATTTCAAAACATCCAGCTTTCACTGCCGAACGTGTAGCAAGCAGCGCTGCCTCACCGCTACGTGTCTACGCAAACTAATAGAAACCGAACATAGGAAGCTCAATCGGTCAAATCCTGTGTGGATAGTGGATAATAAGAGTTTTCTTGTTCTCTGGCGAATAGTGATCGAAGAGCGATCGCCTAGATTATCGCTTTGACCCTAGGAAAATAAATTAAACCAGCAATCCTTATTTTTTACTGGTTACATGAACCAAGGTTTTTGTCAATACTAATTTATATCCGTTTGCCCTACATAGTGAAGAAGGCAGCTATGTTGCTCTTGCAGTGTGGGTTTCAACCCAACGGAATTGCGAGCCACCTTTTGAGAGATTGTAGTGGGGGCAGGGATAAATATCTTCAGCATAGCTACCTTTCTTACTCAAATCTCTCTGGAAATATACACTTTCAGAAAATAATCTGTAGTTTATGCTACAAAATTAGATGCGCTTACCCTGCCATCTCCTCTGCCTCTTTTACAAAACTTTTCTGCTAAATGTAGGAAAATACTAACAAATTATATACAATCTGGTAGTTGACTAATAGCACCATCAATTCACTCTTTTGACAGCTATTGCAATTCTCAGACAAATGATATACTCTTAAATTCCCAATTCTCCGTAAGAACTCTGTGTTGTGATGGATACTAATAATATGTCTGCTAATAAGACAGACGTACTAAAAAGTTGGTTGATAGCAATAACAGTTTTATTCACTCTGTCACCAACGGTAATGTTCTTAGCATTTTCCAAAAACGAGGGATTGTCAATTCAGCAAAAAATCGAAAGTAGATCTCAAGTATTAACAACTACTGCAACATTTTTCTTGGGATTGGCAGTTATGATCAATGCTTACTATGCAGCCAAGCGATCGCACGCTTTGGAGAAAAGAGCGATCGCTAGCGAGAAAAGCCTTGAAATTGACATGAAAAATATCGAGATTGCGCAAGAGCATCTGATTGCAGAACGCTTGATGACGGCAATTACACAGCTTGGGCATGAGAGTGCAGCAACGCGGACAGGCGCAATTTATGCGTTAGAACGAGTAGCCCAGGATTCTGCCAAAGAATACTGGACAATCATGGAAATTCTCACGGCTTTTGTCCGGGAAAATACCGTCAATCAATGTAAAGAGAATGACAGTAGTGAGGAACACACCTCCCTCCACAACACTGAGACCCAAAGACCTAGACTGAGGTTTGTTGAGCAACAAGTAGAGGAAAGAGTAAAAATTCGCACCGACATTCAAGCTGCCCTCACTGTCATCGGCAGGCGTAATGTGGAGAAAGACCCGCAAAATCACAACCTTGATTTACGGAATACTGACATCAGGGGAGCAGACCTGTATAAAGCAAATCTCAAAGGGGCAGACCTCCGGAAAGCCGACCTTTGTGGCTCTGACCTGCGGTTCGCCAACCTCTGTGAAGCCGACCTAAATTATGCTAACCTCTCTGGGTCTATTCTGTGTGAAGCCAACTTACAATTATGTAATTTGCATGCAGCTAACCTCTCTGGGGCAAACCTAAATCGGGCGTTGATCGCATCGGCAAACTTGCGTGCAGCCAACCTCTGTGGGGCGAGTCTCCGTATGACCAACCTCTCTGACGCAAACCTCTATAAAGCCAACTTACAGGGTGCTAATCTTAGGGGCGCTAACCTTTCTGGAGCAAAGCTATTTCTTGCCAACTTACAGGGTGCAAAACTTGGTAAAGCTAATTTACACCTTGCAGGTCTGATTGGGGCTAATTTACAACAAGCCAACCTGAATGGAGCAAACGTGCAACAGGCAAACTTGAATGCAGCCAAACTACAACACGCAGAAGCCCTTTTTGCCAACCTCTCTGAGGCTAGTTTAAGAGAAGCTGACCTTTGTGGAGCAAATCTCATCGGCAGCAACCTGCAAAGAGCTATCCTCCACGAAGCCAACCTTTGTGGGGCAAATCTCATGGCAGTCAATCTCTCTGGGGCAAACCTCTGTGATGTTAAACTCGAAGGAGCAATCCTAACAGGAGTCAAAAACTTGGATCCCCAGCAGATTACAATGGCACTGGGCGATCGCACGACTCGCCTACCAGATCATGTCCCAGCACCAACACATTGGTTGCAAATCAGTTAACTAACAGCACCTCAAAAGTAGAATCGGCTGTCTGTCTCATATTTAATTTGCATATCATATGCAAACAGGGTGCTTCTTTCCATTATATTATCCTCAAGGTTGAATTTTGAATTATCTACCTGAAGATGGTTGTTCCCCATAACCTCTTTTGTGACAAATGACACCCTAACTTGGCAGCTTTCAGTAATTAAAATTCTTCTATCAAATTTTATACAGTAAATTCTTTAAACTTCGCGCTTCCTTCCCTCGCTTTTCAAGCTAGACTACCTTCGAGTACAGTAAATTCCTAGGTAGCAGCTGATGATAGACCTCTACACATTTACTACACCCAACGGACGCAAGCCTTCCATCATGTTAGAGGAAGTGGAACTGCCGTACAACGTCCACAAAATCGATATTACCAAAAACGAGCAATTTACACCGGAGTTCATAGCAATCAATCCCAATAGTAAGATTCCTAGCATTGTTGACCACCAGACAGGGATCACAGTTTTTGAATCTGGTGCCATTCTTATTTATCTAGCTGAGAAAACAGGTAAATTCCTGCCAACTGACCAAAAAGGACGCTTTCAAGTCCTAGAGTGGCTGATGTGGCAAATGGGGGGTGTGGGACCAATGTTTGGACAACTCAACCACTTTAGAAAATTTGCCCCTGAAAAGATTCCCTACGCCATAGAACGCTACGAAAAGGAAACCCTCAGACTTTACGGCGTGTTAGATAAACAACTCGCCGACAAGGAATATATCTGCGGTGACTATTCCATCGCTGACATTGCTACCTATCCTTGGGTTGCAATTTATGAGTTTCAGGGTTTAACGCTGGATCATCACCCAAATCTCAAACGTTGGGTGGAGACTGTGCAGCAGCGTCCAGCAGTGCAGCGCGGTATGAAAGTGCCGGCTTAGGGGGGAGGGGAGGAGGGGGGGGAGGGGGGGAGGGGAGGAGGGGAGGAGGGGGAGCAGGGGGAGCAGGGGGAGAACAAATTATTGCTCAATAACTCAATAACTCTTTTTCCTCCCCTGCCTCCCCTGCCTCCCCTGCTCCCCCCTCCCCCCTCAACTGATAACTTTCTTAACCGATGTAACTGGTGGCGAGGTACCTTGCTAAATGGGAATACTAGATCTGTCAATAGTTGAACAGGTTAGGTGGAGTGGTAAGCATATCTTGGGTTTTGAGCATATTACAGTTTTGGAAACCTGCTGTTCAGCTAGAAGCAAAGCTGCAAAAAAGGTTGATTTCTCTTGTGCTAATGGGGAGCACAATAACTGCTGTTACCGTTACAGCACTGTTTAGCTATGCTGTAGTTCGGAAATTGCTTCTCACTAGCTTGGAAACAAATGCAATGCATCAAGTCCAGAAAGCTGGAGATGAGATTGATGAATGGTTAGCCACTTTAATGTCTGAGGTAAAAGTTTTGGCTGATAGCCCACGTGTGAGGACTTTGGGTTGGTCTGTGGCTGAACCTTATTTGCAATTAGAACTGGATCAGATGCCGGATTTTGTTTGGTTCTCGATGGCAAAAGCTGACGGTACATACTACAACAATAAGGTAGGACTCGTCAAGAATCGTAATCTCCGCGATCGCCGTTTCTTTCAACGCGCAATGGCTGGAGTTACGTTGGTCGATGATCCTGTGATTGGGCGTACCAGTGGTTTGTGGAACGCTCATATCGCAACGCCCATCTGGTCTGTTCCTCGTTTCAACGGGAGTCAACTCACAAATGAGCGAGCTAGAATCCGTGCTCGTAGCCTAGCTGTCTTTAATCTACCTCCCGATCCTTACCAGAAGCCGCGACCAATTGGAGTACTCAGCGGCACTATTCCAGTAGTATACTTGTCACAAGTTGTGGAAAGAATCAGCAGTGGTGAAGGGAGTTATGCATTTGCTCTTGATTCTAAGGGAAATCCTCTTGCCCATCCAAATCAGCACTTTGTTGAGAAGCCTAATAATTTTTTAACAGCGGCTAACCCGAGCTTAGCAAAAATCTCTCAAGCAATGGTCAACCGCCAACGGGGAATTAAACTAGTCCAAATATCAGGTAAGTGGGTTTATGTTGCCTATTTACCACTGCAAAAAGCCAATTGGTCTCTAGGGTTAGTCATTCCCCGTGAGAATTTAGAACGTCAATTGATACCACTTAATCTACTAGCGTCAGTTCTTTTCATCATCCTGGCAATGGCAATGCTTTTCGCCATTAGGCTTTTGAGATTATTTGAGCAAACGCGTACACAGGCTCAACAACTGCAAGCAGCGTATCATGAACTCCAAAACACTCAAGCGCAACTCATTCAGACAGAAAAAATGTCGAGTCTGGGTCAGATGGTGGCGGGTATAGCGCATGAAATCAATAACCCTGTAAACTTCATCTACGGCAATATTACTCCTGCTGCTGAATATACCCAAGACCTACTCCGGCTGCTGCAATGCTATCAGCAGCACTACCCCAACCCCACTCCTGAACTACAAGCAGAAATCGAAGCTGTTGAACTTGATTTCATCATGGAAGACTTTCCTAAGTTATTATCTTCCCTTGAGATTGGTGCTAACCGAATTCGTGAGATTGTTCTGTCGCTGCGTACTTTTTCCCGTTTAGATGAAGCCGAGGTGAAAGCGGTTGATATTCATGAGGGTATGGACAGCACAATCATGATTTTGCAACACCGCCTGAAAGCTAAACCAGAACATCCAGAGATTAGGGTGATAAGAGAGTATGGCAAACTTCCCCTAGTAGAGTGTTTTGCAGGACAGCTTAACCAGGTTTTTATGAATATCATTGTCAATGCCATTGATGCATTGGAAGAGGCAAATCAGAAGCGATCGCCGGAAAAAATTAAAGAGTATCAGAGCACTATAACCATTCGTACAGAAGTCACTCACTCTCCAGCCTCTATAGTGATTCGGATTATAGACAATGGACTTGGTATTCCAGAACACATTCAAAAGCGGCTATTTGATCCTTTCTTTACGACTAAAAGTGTTGGCAAAGGCACAGGATTGGGGCTATCCATTAGTTACCAAATTGTTGTCGAGAAGCATAAAGGCAGACTGGAATGTTATTCCACCCTAGGTGTTGGTACAGAATTTATCATCGTGATTCCCCAGCAACTAACAAATTGTTGACTGTTGACTGTGAAATGTTAACACTCAACAGCCACCACTGATATTTTTCACAACTGAAAAACGAAATGTAAAATCTCTAATTTATATTTTGGTTCAGCAACCCCGTTTTTTCTTCAAGCTAGCGATGCAACGCTAAGTGCTGTGGCGTTTCAGTCGGACTAACCTTATAAACAAAGTTGCGACGAGCCGTATTGTAGGCAGAACTAACAAAGTTTAGCTTCATTTGTTCGAGTTCTTCCCGGCGATACTCCTCTAATGACTTGTACTGCTCATCCAGGAAGCGGCGTTTGTTCTTAAGTTGTAGGAGGTTCCCAAAGTTTTCACTATGGGCTATTTGTTCTGCTTGCTGCACCACACGATTGCAGAATTCGGCGTGGGTTTCTTCAAAGTAGTCATCAATAAGGTGAATTTGCTTTGCTAATTGGGTTCCCATTGGCATACACACCGATGTGACTTTCTCTGCTGTATCCTGACCTAGCCGACGAGGAAGCGAGTAAGTCCAGTACTCGGAACCATAAAGACCCATACCCTTGTAATGGGGGTTTAACACAATTCCACTACGAGCGTACACCCAGTCGGCAGCCAGTGCCATCATCACACCACCGGCAGCAGCGTTCCCCTGCATAGCAGCAATGGTGAAATGGGTGTCCGTTCTCAGGACTTCATATACAAAGTCATCCATCGCATTGATGTTCCGCCAAGACTCACTCGCTGGATCGCAAGCTGCTTCAATCACATTGAGATTGATGCCGTTGGACCAGAAGTCAGTTCCACCCAGAAGCACAATGACTTTAGTGTCACGGGTTCTAGCATAGAGATAGGCATTACGCAACCGCATACACTGATCTGTACTCATGGCACCGTTGTAGAAGGAAAAGTGGAGGTAGCCTACCTGATTCTTCTCCTCATACCAGATTTCCCGGAAGGTTTGGCACCCAACAGGCAGTTCTAGCGGCACAGGCACTTCAGGAATATCCGTCAGAAGCTCGCCTAGTACTAGTGCCGCAGGTAGCTTGAAGAAAGCTTGAGTATCTTGACTTTTCTGTTTCAGGTGCGTAATCCACACCGCACCATCGACTGTTGCTCGGCAAATTGCACCGTATCGTTGGGCGATGATTTCACCAAGTACGCCAGTCAGGGAATTTTCTGCATGTGCCCCGTAGAGATAAACAGGTTTGCCAAAGAGGTTGTCCAGCAATCCTGGCTGACTGTCAGCACTGCGGATTTTTCTCATCACCGTCTCTGTGGTGTCACTAGACCAGTCGATAGCCCGATCTTTTTGTTTTATTGAATCACGCCAGCAACCCTTGACATCGGGACGGGTGTAGTCCAGGGATTCAGAAACATAGTCCGGGTTGGTGAAATTCTCTAGGGTTTGCTTGATGGCCTTAATCGCAGCCTGAGCACACTTCCCTCGATAGAGACCACTCTTGGTTTCTCCATTCACCGGAAAGTTAATGGAAGACCAAATGTCACCAGCATCCATTTCAGCATCGGCTTGGAGCGCTGTAACCCCCCATTCTGACTTATCATTGAGAATAGCCCAGTCGATGGAGGAAGAACCACGGTCTCCCTTAATACCGGGGTGAATGATAATACAGAAATACTTACGCCAAATAGACTCAGGAATGGCAATTCTCAGGAAGGGGGCGATGATCATGTCGGGTCGGTACAGTTTAACCGCTTCTGTCATGACCACATCGCTAATGGCCAGTTCGATGGATACATCATGACCCAGGTAAGTCAGATCAACATGAAACCGTTGAGTCATGCTGTTATAAGCTGATGCGAACAGTAGAATTTTCATACTAGAGAGGCAGTCCACTAGAAATGGTTGACAAAGAAATATAACTATGCTGTTGCAATAATTGAATTTGTCAATGCTATCTGAGGCAAAACATGAAGATTAAGCCTCTCTATTTCCGCCTCACACCGTGTAATATTTGGGTTTAGTTTTGAGTCTTTCCATGTATTACATGGTGATTCCATACTTTTTTCCGTGTAATCATGGTAAAAGATTGTTGCTAGCTATCTCTTCCAAATAATAGTTTACTCCGCTTTTGCACAGACTTTGATTATTCTTTTGCAAAAGCTTTATTAGATAGACTAAACATTAAAGGTTAAAACGAGGTTATGAAAACATTATTAAAAGAACAAGTTTTGGTTAAAACTTGTTTAAGACTTGTGCATAGCCAAAGAGCGATAGCCTTAGGTATTCGAGCTATCAAAGATTTGTATAAAAGTATTTCTGTTTGAAACCTATTGGCAAGTGTATCCTTGGCGACCTACAGGAAAAGAACCAATTCAGGATAATGCATTTCAATTTCTCAATCATCATAGGATTTACTTAGACGATCGCGCTGAACGGACAGAAAAAATACTGTTTACTCTACTCCTCCATAAGTCACGCCGTCGAACTCACGTATGTTTACAATTCCACTTGCCAGATCGAGTACTTTTTGGCGGAGGATAAAGGGGACTCATGTACTTATGTTTTTTACTTTGCTCCATCTAGCCCATTCATCACCGTGGCAGAAATAATGATTAAAAACGCTACAACTGTGGATAGTTTAATAACTTCGTGCAGAAACATCATGCCGAACAAAGCCGCAAATAAAGGAACTAAATAGTTAATAAAAGCAGCAAACGTTGGATCTTGATATTCAATCACGGCAAAGTAAAGCATAGAGGCAACTCCCCCACAGAGTGATCCCAACATCAGCACTGATAGTAGACCCTCAATCGATGGTTGAAGCCGCCAGGACTGATCAAATAAAAGGGAAAGCGGGATGAGTTGCATCGAAGCACAAAATAGTAAGTTTCGGGCTGAGCGCATGGGGTTGTTCACAGCTAGTTTTTTAATCAGAATCAGGGCTAAGGAGAAACAAAGTGCTGCACCCAAAACTGCTAAACCCCCACTGACATTACCCAAAACACTCAAAGAGGTGACGGGACCAACTAGCACGACCATACCTGCAAATCCCAGAAAAATGCTAATGAGACTGCTCAATCCTAAGACCGTCCCTGGAATGAGAAATTTGGCTAAAACGGTCGTTAGAATTGGAATTGTGCTCATAAAAATTGCTGCGTGATTGCTATCGATCCGTTGTTGCCCCCAGGCTAACAGAAAAAATGGTATGGTTGCTTCAAATAAAGCGATGATAAAAAATTGTTGCCATAAATATAACTGTGAAACATCTTTGATTTGGGATTGAATGATTGGCGACGCTCTGGGATTAAATTGCAGCATAATCGTCAAGGTAATTGCCCCAACAATGGCTCTTCCTGCTGCGGTAGAAATAGGTGGAATTGATCGAATCGCAATTTCATTAAAAATAAACTCTGATCCCCAAATTACCCCAATGATCAGAACAAAAATATAGCTGATTAATTTCATGTTACTTTTACGATTCAAATATTTGTTTACAGCACTATAAAACGTTGCAGTTTGGTAGAAAACGGCTCTTCTGGATATTTGCTGATAAGGCTTATGCTAGCCCCTGCAATGGTTTCAGCCTCCTGAGCGAAAGCAAGCGCGTATCCTGTTAAACGGTTTCAACCGCAAACCCAGAAAAGCCAGAAAACAAGTTTAAAGTACAGATGGCTGGTAGGGTGGAAATGTGAGATCGCCTTTCACCATAGTAATCACAGTTTTGATGTTGCCACGCCGCATAAAGTCACCAATCAACCGTAAACCTTGGGGCTGTAGCTCTGTCCAAAATCGCTCAACAATTTGGTTAATTGCAGCCTCATGACTGATCCGTTTATCTCGGAAGGAATTGATGTAAAGTTTGAATGCCTTAAGTTCAATCACCCATTGGTTTGGATAGTAATCGAGAATGATTGTGCCAAAATCTGGATAACCAGATCTGGGGCACAAAGCAGTGTATTCTGGGTGTTCTATATGAATCAGGTAATTTGAAGTTGCAGGATTCGGCCATTTTTCCAATTCTTGAGCGGCATGTTGAATTGCAAGATCGCCGTACTGTTGCACAGCACTGTCATTAATTTGATTCATCGAATATACTCCTGTAAGTTATGGGGCTTGAAATCAATCTTTGTCTTCGGTCTCACTCATCCATTGATGTAGGTAAGACTGCGGAACTTGGCCCGTTGTATCGGTGGGTGTTTGGTTGATGTTTAGCAGATCAATTTCGCTCTTAAGTGAGACGGAATTGCCAAATGGGATCACTCACACCTGCTTGCGAGAAACCTCGATCGCGAATCAGACAGGCATGACATTTGCCGCAACCGCCCTTGATTCCGGCATAGCAGGTGTGCGTCAAGGCAAAAATTTCCTCAAAGCGATCGCCCAATACTTCAACTGCAAGATTGACGCTTTCTGCTTTGGTTAACTGCATCAAGGGGGTATGAATAATAAAGGAATCGGGAACACCCCATATCCCTTCTCCTATAGCTTTAGCCATGGCATCTACAAACACTTGACGGCAATCGTAATACCCTGCAAAGTCTGCTTCACAGACCCCTATAAAAATATCTTTAATATTAAGTACAGCCGCCCGGTTTCCTGCCAGGGTAAGAAACAAGATATTTCGTGCTGGTACAAACGTTGGTTCAACCCCTCCTGGTAATTCCTCCGTGGAATTGTACTGTCCTAAAGAAGTATCTGACACCAATGGAGATGTCCCTTTCAAAATGGGTCCTAATTGGATGATTTCGTGACTCGCCAGGTTAAAAGCTTTAGCGATCGCGATCGCGCTTTCCAGTTCAACCACATGGCGCTGTCCATAGTCGAACGTAATTGCGTGAACTTGCTCAAACTGCTGACAAGCGAGGGCAGCGCAGGTGGTTGAATCTTGCCCTCCACTCAGAACGCATAACGCTTTTGATTGTGTCATGATGAACTTCTGATTAATGTAAGAACTTCAGCCCTAGCAACCCCATCGGTTTTAAACACACCCAGAACAGCCTGAGTTGTTGTCATCGCACCCGCCTTTAGAACCCCTCGTGTTGCCATACAAGTATGCTCCGCTTCAAGCACAACGATGGTGCCTACTGCGTTGAGAGTGGAATGGATGATATTAGCTAACTGAGACGTAATGTTTTCCTGCATCTGCGGACGTGCCGCTAGAATATCCAGGCAGCGCGGAATTTTGGAGAGACCTACGACTCTACCCTGAGGAAGATAAGCAATGTGGGCAACTCCAAAAAACGGTAGCAAATGGTGCTCACATAGGCTACAAAACGGAATGTTCCGAATCAAAACAATTTCGCCATGTTCAGATGGGAATGTGCGCTGCAAAGGCTCGGCAGGACTTTGGTGCAATCCCCAAGTGCTTGATACCCAGTGTCGTGCAACACGTTCTGGTGTCTCCTGCATTCCTTCAGAGTTGAGTAAATCACCCCATAACAATTGCATTGCTTGCCGTAATAAGTTGGAAATCTGCTTCAGGTGTTCGGGTGTACATGCAGGTTGAAGTGCAAGTTTCATCGATTCTGACGGCAAGCAATCCGGATAATCCGCTTTGCTCAAGTCGTTCAAAAATCCATTGTGCGAGTTCTTCACTAGTCGGGTTCTCCAAGCCAGTTGTTTTATTCAAAAAATGATGATCTAAATAGTCATTCAATAAAGGTTTCAAGAAGGTCTTAATATCTGCATAGTCCATCACCATGCCAGATTTTGGACCAGATTGGGTCAAAGCAGTTCCACTGACATAGACCACCCCCCGCCAGCTATGTCCATGTAAACGGGCACATTTACCATCATGGTGAGGCAACTGATGGGCAGCCTCAAAACGAAATTCTTTACCAAGAATCCACTTGTTTATCATAAAACACCTATGTATTTATGGGTTTGCAATGAGAGTCTGTAATTTGGGTCTCGCTGAAGTAACTCTAAAATGATGGGAATTGCGCGATCTCGGACATGCCATTCTGGCTGTAAAAAAATAGGGCGATCGCTACTTGACAGGAGGTAATCCTTATAAAAATCCAATTCCTGACCAGTACTGATCACAAATTTGATTTCATTTGCACGTTGCCAAAATGGCTCTTGAACTGGATAATTGGGGCTGATATGCTGCTTTGGGGAAAGTGTGATCCAGGTTGAAGCTGGCAGCTCTTGCCAGAAGGCTCCAGAAGTTTCAATATTCACCTGCCTACCAGTATCCAGTAACGCTTGTACAAGATTTGGCAATTGCTTGTGGATGAAAGGCTCTCCTCCACTGATGACGACTCTAGAGGATTTTAATTCCTTGAGTAATTCAGCGAATGGTCTCAGTTCCCTAAGTGTATTCCCCCCCCCATCACTGTAGCCCGTATCACACCATGGACACTGAACTGGACAGCCTGAAAGGCGAATGAAATCTACCAGAGTACCTACCCAAAACCCCTCGCCTTGCACTGTACTCTGGAAGGTTTCGTGAATAGGAACTTGGAAGTGGTTTTTCTCATGCACTGCCATCACTAGAACATCCCAAAAAGGTTTAAGTAATTTTTTGTAACAAAAAAACTCTTTGTCAAACTATCGACACTGAACTCAAACAGTTAAAACTTAGTGCCTACAAAGGCTCTTGCAATTTGACCCTGTTGCGTTTGACTATTTATTATAAGGAAAGTTTCCGTATAATATTTTTCAAAATCCTCATATATCAGGCATTACAGCTACCTTCTGTCGAATATATGAATATTCTACATTAAAAAAATAACTTTTTAATCGGCGTTTACACAATGTTTCATTGTTAATCAATGATTTATTTCATCAAATGGGAATTATACTAAAAAAAATAAGTAATTGTCCGTAATATCTTTATAGATTCGTTTCCAGTACCAATGTGTGACAACATTCGGATCTTTAATGTGAAGTTAATCAATTCAGAGGAGTTTAGAGGCTACATTGCATCGAAAAAACGCTATTTTTACGGGGTAAGAGTTCATTTATTAACAACCAAAAGTGTTATTCCAGTCGAATTTGTCTTGATGCCTGGTAGTGCGAGTGATGTACGTGTATTAAATGCGTTACCGTTAAATTTATCAACGGTAAGTGAAGTATATAGTGATTCAGCATATACTGATTACACTGGGTGAGATGACCTGAGAAAAACAAGTCAAATTGAGTTGAAAGTTATGCGTAAAAAGAATTATAAGCGCCAAGATGACCCGTGGAATCAATACATTAAACAATCTACCCGGCATTATATTGAGACTGTGTTTAGCGCGATTACTTGTGTTTTCCCTAAATCGATTCATGCAGTCACATATAAAGGGTTTTTACTGAAAAGTGAAGCGTTGATTTTTGCATTTACTCTTCAACAAGCATTTATAAAATGAGTTAAATATAATACTTTAAGCTTCAAATGGTACGGCTAAAAGTAGTGAATCTGATCTGCCAAAGTTTCAACGGGAAACCATTTACAAAATCCTCAACCATCAAGATATCCTCCTTAGAACACCCAGAGGTTCGGGGAAAACGGAAACTGCGATCGCTCCTTTCCTCTTTGCAAAACCACTCAATCTCGACTTTCCCAACAAATTGATTTATGTTGTCCCTTTGAGAACTTTAGCAAACAGTCAAAGCTGAGCGATCGCCTCAAGGAATCTGACGGGTTCAAACTTTTAGGACTTACGCACTATACAAATTGAACATCATGTGTATTAACGGATAATGGTGGTTTCCGACTTGTAGGGGCGCAAGGCAAGAGCGCCCTACCATGGAAGGGAACACTCTCAATACGGTTCGGATAAGCACCAGCCGACCAAAACCCGGTTTCTTTAAGAAACCGGGTTTCTCTAGTAACTCCTGCCGTCAACTACCCTTAACCGAACCGTATTGGGAACACTCTCATTTGTGGAAAATTCAAAGTTGAGGCGCTATTAATTCCCACATAATATCTGATGATTTTTGTCAATGCGTAAGTCCTAACTTTATCTGGCAACCTCCACGATATTCGACAGCGAACACAAGCAAGGATGGCTACCCAAATGGATGAATCCAGAAACTTTGTTAGGCACTTCCAAGAAATAAATTTCCAGCCTAGGACTCAAATCTCTCTGGGTGGTGCAAACCCACCAACACACGGCGGTTTAGTATTTTTCTGGATCTCCCTTAGGTGAATTTCGAGGCAATACTGCGTAGGTTTTGAATAGTTGAGGTGCCAGAAACCCGGTTTCGCACTCATTTACCGGGTTTCTAATTTTTGCTGATCCGAGCAGTATTGAATTTCGAGGTATTCAGTGGACACCTGAAATTTTCTAATTTTGCTCAAGTTTGGAATTGTGCTTCATTAACTCAAGCAGCATGGAATCCATAGGGCACTCGCTGGGGAATTAGCACCTGCGCTATGTAGGTGAATGTAGGTGAACCCAGGCGTAATTGATCTAAGTAACGGGTTTTGCGTTCTAGCCAAGGGGGTTTGGGTGTGGTGTCCGATTCAGTACAGCCATCGAGAATTGCTACAACCACATCTCCAAACCGTCTTTGAATTTCCTCACGAGTGGCTTGACCTCCTTGGTCTTCTACAGCATCGTGTAGGAGGGCGGCGATCGCTTCATCTTCATTCCCTCCCGCTTCCAGAACCAATGCTGTCACACTCAAAAGGTGTGAGATGTAAGGAACACCACTAATTTTACGTGTCTGATTTGCGTGGGGACGAGTGGCGTATGTCAATGCTGCTTCAAATCTTTCTGTTAATTTTGCTGTCTTCATATGATTGTGATTACATAAAGTACAAGTTTAGAGTAACAGTTGTTGGAAAATGCCCTTTCCAGGGGTGTGCCATATTAGATTGGTCAACATACACACTACGTTAATGAGATATTTAGATACAATTTCAAGCGTTCGCCAAAGGAACACTGCGCTTTGCTTGGGTCGCACTCCTCTCATCCCATGCTAATGTACCCAATATTTGGCAACCCAACAGGCTCCAAATCCTGAGCCGATCCAGCCAAACAAAACCATAACCATCATTGTCAGAATCCCTCCACCAAATCCCCCCATTGAGCCTGGCTGGTAATTTTTATCGTGGTCTTTCCAGTACAGTAAATAGCTCAGACAAAAGCCACTCATGGACAACAGTATTGCGCCAACTATTGCTCCTATTGGAATCAAAAGCAAGCGCCAATTAAACCCAACAGTCGCGATCGCGATCGATAAAATGAGTAGCGTCGGACTAATCAGCACCATCAAAAGCAACAAGAATTGGATCATGCTCATCGACTGCATATGAGCGAACCACTTTGAAAGTTACTTTTGATTTGCCTGATGATTTTATCGCCCAGTTGCATCCTCTTGAAGATAAACTGCCACAAATCCTAGAATTGGGATTGCGAGAACTCAATGCCATCAACCAGATCGAATTCTCAGGTGTAGCTGAAGTTCTGGAATTTTTGGCTAGTCTCCCCACTCCCGAAGCTATTATTGCCCTACGTCCCTCTGAAGCTTTGCAGGCTCAACTATCCACCTTGCTGGAAAAAAATCGGACGGTGGGTTTGACCACTACGGAAGAACAGCTATGGCAAGGGTATGAATACTTAGAGCATGTTTTCAGAGGGAACTCTTAACAGGGAACTCTTAACAGTGTATCCCACGGCTTAAGCCGTGGGATACCCTGTTCCCCGTTAAGAGTTCCCTGTTCCCTCTGAATTTTGACTTATTACCTTAGCTTTTGACGAACCCGTAGGGGCTGACTTGTCCCCTCTGATACCACACGTGGCTGATTATACTGTAAATCTTGTACCTTGCCCTAAATCCTTTGTCAGCAAGCTTTTCAAGACTTAACGAGAAAAGTCAGATCGGTAATGGGGTCTGTAGCTAGTACATTTGAACTTGGTCAAAACAATTCAAAATTCAAAATGATCCGTGATTCTTCATAAAGAATATCATAACTACTTTAGTGATTTAAGTTAATTGATGATTGCTTCAGTAATTTTACTGAATTTTTTACCTTGTGGTTTTTCTCAGGAATACTAAAACCTTACTTATCAGTAATTTTTTCAGATGAAATTAGTTGCTAATCTAACATCAGTATAAAAACTGAGCAAAGAGTGTTTATTTCTGTAGACAATCAGTAATTTTCTGGGTTATCAAATAGATATGCAAACAAAAAACATTTTGTTCCTGTTTCAGTCAACTAACCCAATCAATTTTATTGATGAACGATTTTGTCATACAAATAGAGGATGTACCATGAATAAAAAAACTTTAGTAACACTATTTTCTGCTACAACTTTGCTCAGCACATTGTCTACAATAACACCTGCAAATGCTGCTAATTTTCTGGTGACCGTAGAAGCTCCTAAAGTCCAAGAATCCTCTCTATTAAAATCAGGCTCTGGAGCTACAAACGTTTACGAAGACACATTCAATTCTGACAAAGTTGGAGTATTTAATCAAGTTTACTTTAATGGGGATTCCAATATTGGTACATACCAAAATGTTTTTATCAACTCAGCAGATCAGTACGGTAGTGCAGGTGGAACAGGAAATTATTTCGATGTAGATAAAAACAGATCAAAACAATATTCTACCTCTACTTTAACCCTGAAGACTCCACAACGTTACTTTGGATTATGGTGGTCTGCTGGAGATGCATCCAACACTCTAGACTTTTATTCAGGTAATACACTTGTAGACAGTTTTACTACATCTGATGTCATCCAATTTATTGCCAAGCAACCAAATTCTAAAGATTACTATGGCAACCCAACGCAAAACTATCAAGGTCAGGATTCATCGGAACCCTTTGCATTCCTCAACTTTTATGCTGATCCCAACAACACAAATGTGACTTTTGATAAGATTGTATTCAGCAATAACAGTGGTACAGGTTTTGAGTCTGACAATCACACAATTGCTCAGAGTTATAAAACCACCTCTGGTACCTCCATTAGTAAATCAGTACCAGAATCTTCCTCAAGCTTAGGAATTTTTCTAACTGGTATTGTTGGCCTTAGTTCGATTTTCACTCGCAGAATACGGCAACGATTATTCGGTGGTGTTGCATAGCTACGATTGTCAGCTTATCCTTGGTGTGTTCCAGTTTCTCAACTACCACCTCCAATACGGTTCGGTAAAGGGTAGTTGACGGCTGGAGAAACCCGGTTTCTTCAAGAAACCGGGTTTCTGGGCTGGTGCAAATCCTACGCAGTATTGGAATGGGTTGTTTATTTACGCCACGCTGTACTAGTATCGGAAAACCCCCTTTCCAGCCACCTATATAATGGCATCAGTTAAATAAAACGAGGCGAAAACAGAACTATTCATGAGGGCAGATCCACTCTACTCCCACATAGATAAAGACTTCAAGCATTTAACCGCATTCACCCCACGCACGTTTCAACGGGAAACCATTTACAAAATCCTCAACCATCAAGATATCCTCCTTAGAGAACCCACAGGTTCGGGGAAAACGGAAACTGCGATCGCCCCTTTCCTCTTTGCAAAACCACTCAATCTCGACTTTCCCAACAAGTTGATTTACGTTGTCCCTTTGAGAACTCTAGCAAACAGACTACAATCCAGAGGACAAGCAGCAAAGAGACGCCTTAAAAACCTACGAAACCAAACACAAACGTCCTAACCACGCCATAGAAAGTGCTTTCTTGACAAATTACATCCTGCAACAATCCCTAGCACCTTTGCTGCGTGACCATTTCCATGCAGACACAGAAAAAATGTTTGGTATAGCTTACACAGTCATGATGGCTGCTGGTCGTCACCACTCCGCTTGGACTAAAGGCTGGGAGAACAAAGACATCCGTAAAGTGAGAAACATTGAACTGCATCCAGAAGCAAGGTGTGCGATCGCATCTAGCTGGCGCTGTTTAGTTCATTTTTTACCCACAACCCTACCTACTTTACCAGAACCCAAGCTGAGTAAAAACATTTATCCCGTCACCACAAACTTCAAACTAAACAAACTGGGAATAATATCATCGTATCCCCCACCTTCTCCCAACTCAACTTCACTGCACAGCAGGTTTTTGATGCGGCTTTGTGAATTGGGGTGGCGGAGGTGAAGTGATAAGCTCAAAGACAGGGGATTGATCGCAATTTAGGCTGATTGCTTATGTGCCTCTGCGTAAATCCGCAATGCTGCTGCCATGCGTTTTTCATAATCTTCTCCCTGTGCTTGGAACCATGCAAGGGTTTCTGCATCAATTTGAACCAAAACATTGACTGATGAAACAGGTGTGCGCCACCGTGACTTGTTAAAAAACTCCTCTGTTAGTGGTGGAATATCCGAGGTATCGATTTCCTCTTCCGTTAGTGCGTCAACCCGCTCCCAGTTAGTCCTTGAGGTATTGTTCATACATTTATGGTAACTTCCACAGCTTGTTTTGTCACAACCCAAATGAGGTTAACAGTACAGATTAGCAAAGTGTTTGCACTTATTTCGTCGGCATCGGTACACAAATAGCGGTAAGATTGTTTTCCTACTCGCATCTGCTACCCTATTAACCCTATGCATTCCGATTACTTAGAACGAATTCTGACTGCCCGTGTATACGATGTTGCCCAGGAAACACCACTGGACTACGCGCCAAATCTATCTGCGCGGTTGAATAATCAACTCCTGCTGAAGCGAGAGGATATGCAGTCGGTGTTTTCCTTTAAGCTGCGCGGTGCTTATAACAAGATGGCAAAACTACCACCGGATATGCTGGCACAGGGTGCGATCGCAGCTTCGGCTGGCAACCATGCACAGGGAGTTGCCCTTGCAGCCAGTCGTCTGGGAACACGAGCAATTATCGTCATGCCGGTGACTACGCCTCAGGTAAAGGTGGATGCGGTCAGAGCTAGGGGAGGAGAGGTGGTATTGTATGGGGATACTTACGATGATGCCTATGCTTATGCCCGTCAACTGGAAGTGGAAAAAGGCATGACCTTTATTCACCCCTTTGATGATCCTGATGTCATTGCTGGACAGGGAACCATTGGGATGGAAATTCTACGGCAATATCAGCAACCCATCCATGCCATTTTCGTGGCAATTGGCGGCGGCGGATTAATTTCTGGGATTGCGGCATATGTGAAACGGTTGCGTCCCGAAATCAAGATCATTGGCGTTGAACCGGTGGATGCTGATGCCATGTCTCAATCCCTGAAAGCTGGATATCGGGTGCGATTATCCCAGGTGAGTTTATTTGCCGACGGGGTTGCAGTGCGGGAAGTAGGGGAAGAAACTTTCGCTCTGTGCCAGAAGTATGTGGATGACATCATTCTGGTGAATACGGATGACACTTGTGCCGCAATTAAAGATGTGTTTGAAGATACGCGAGCAATTCTGGAACCAGCGGGTGCCTTAGCGATCGCCGGTGCCAAAGCCTACGTTGAACGAGAGCAAACCCAGGGCCAAACATTAATTGCCATTGCCTGCGGTGCTAACATGAACTTTGACCGCCTCCGCTTTGTAGCAGAACGGGCAGAATTAGGTGAACGCCGGGAAGCCATTTTTGCCGTCACCATCCCCGAAGAACGAGGCAGTCTGCGCAAGTTTTGTGAATGTATCGGCAAACGCAATCTTACTGAGTTTAATTATCGCATTGCCGATGAAAAAGAAGCACATATTTTTGTGGGTGTGCAAATTCAAAACCGTGCCGATGCGGCAAAGATGGTTGAAACATTTGAAGCTTGTGGGTTCAAAACCATTGATTTAACAGATGACGAACTGACGAAATTGCATCTACGCCATATGGTCGGTGGACGTTCTCCCCTCGCCCACAATGAATTGCTCTACCGTTTTGAGTTTCCTGAACGTCCCGGCGCGTTGATGAAGTTCGTTGAATCCATGAGTCCCGACTGGAATATCAGCCTCTTTCATTACCGCAACAACGGGTCAGACTACGGGCGAATTGTCGTGGGGATGCAGGTACCCCCCCACGAGATGGAGGAGTGGCAGGCATTTCTTGATACCCTCAAGCTGAGCTATTGGGATGAAAGCCAGAATACAGCATACAAGCTTTTTTTGGGATAGCCGGTCTTTCATATCCATGTGAAATTCTCGTGAAGACTGCTAATGGCTAATTTTTAAGTAGTGTAGGGTGGGCACTGCCCACCATATCCGCGTTGTGGTGGGCAGTGCCTACGTATATTTCAAAAATCAAATATGATTTCTATATTTATTTATACATATTAATTTGGGATATGCTAGCAATATCAACAGTGTTTGCTGTTCAAATACAAACATTTAAGCTTGTAAATACGGTATATACATAGTTCAGGCTGTGCAAAACACGAATTATAACCATTCAAAAATCCAGTAAAAATATTTAGAGACATTAGGATTTTAATGTAGCTAATATAGCTTTTACATCACTCACGACTTCATTCTATGTGGTGGTTCTTAAACTAAATTCTGACCGACATTGATTTCCTTGTCATTGCCATTAATTGTCAATTTTGTATATTCCCCTAGATAATTCAGTCTTGCTAGAAGACATTTAAGGATGTTCCAGATTATGAAGCGACGACAGTTTATTCAGAATGTATTAGTTAGCACAGCAGCAACATCTGTGTTTGTAAACCTTCAAAAGAAAGCCCAAGCTAATGACTTTCTTATTCCGTCACAGCTACTCTACGGGGTGCATGCTGTTACTAACAAAGTACAGATGTTTTCCTTAGAATTAAACCCAGAGTTAACCCCACAGTTAATCCCAGAGTTAACCCCACAGTTAACCCCACAGTTAATCCCACAGTTAATCCCACAGTTAACCCCACAGTTAACCCCAGAATTAACCCCACAGTTAACCCCACAGTTAACCCCACAGTTAACCCCAGAATTAACCCCACAGTTAATCCCACAGTTAACCCCACAGTTAACCCCACAGTTAACCACTAGTTTGGTTAATGATTTAACTGCTACAAATCCTCAACTGACATTACAGCCAAACGAACGAATAAGCAGTTTCACATTCTTGCTTGATGGCACACCTGTGGTTGCTACTGCTCCTGCAACAACCTCACAAAACCCTAATCCTAGTCGGCTGCTTTCTTTGTCATCTTCACACACTCTACCAGCATTACAAGGCCTCACGCAATCCAGCACAATTGAAAGTTTGTGCGCTACTCAAGATCGTCGGCTTCTAGCTATCATCAGTCTAAACCAAGGACTTCCTCCCTTTCGTTTAGCAACAATTGACTACAACACAGGTGAGGTAAATTTTATCAACGAGTTGTCTTTGCCAGAAAACCAACGGTTCAGCAATCTTGCCGAATCCCCGGACGGACACCTCTACGCTACTAATATTAGTCGGGAAGGCTCGACTCATATTGTGGAGATATTCTTGAATCAAGGAACCTTTACGACTTTATCCCAACTTAGCTACAACGGTACGCCTTTGTCAAATGATATCCAAAGCCAAGCTTACTCTCCACTGTTCCTGGGGACAACCTTTGTCTTAGCTAACCCCACCTATCAAAGCACTAATTCTATCTTCTGGGTAAATAAAAAAACAGGTGTGTTGAACTTAATAACCACGGTTGCAGCCGATAAAATTGCGTTTGCACGTTCCTAGCTGGCTACCTCGTCTCTTATCCGCCTTCAGCGCAAGGCAGTCCCAATGAAAAGACGTACAATTGATGTTAGTTATCGGAAGAATCAGGACTTAGGAAACCATCAAAAATACCGGCGTTGCTGAATTGAAGTATGAAATGAAAAAATAGGGTATTTAAAAACTTTTTCTCTTTGCGCCTTTGCGACTTTGCGTGAGGTAAATTCATACCTTGATTCAGCAACGCCAAAATACCTTTTCCAACAAAAAAACCGCGATTTAACCGGCGCTGAAGCGCTACTACAAACAGTGTTACCATAAGGAATCTAGCCGAGGCAGGGATGGGGCAATGGTGCGATTAAAGCTGTGGCAGTGGGTGGTGTTGGCAACGCCGATGGCGATTATCGTCAGTTTCTTGATGGTAGCAGCAGGGCGACAGATCCATGAGTGGGGCATCAATTGGATATGGGGTGTATTTACCCTCATATTTGTGGGTTGGCGCTGGTTACTGGTCAAATGGACTCGACCTATGTTAGGTCAGGTGGAAGCTGTGGTGGCGGAAGTCCGCGAAGAACTGAAGTCTGCGGTAGACGACTCAAGCGGGTCGTCAGGAGGAAATGATGCCGCCAAACAAGCAGAAACAGCCTTACAAGAGATACTCCAAGCTTCCCAAAACGATTCACCAATGTGGGAAGATTGGCAAACCTTTTGGCAGCGATGTCAAGATATTGTGGTAGCTATTGCCCATATCTACCATCCTGAAGTTAACTATCCCCTGCTGAACATTTACGTTCCCCAAGCTTACACCCTCATCCGGGGAACGGTGGATGACCTGGATCAGTGGATACAAAAGTTATCCCCTGCCCTCAATCAGGCTACGGTTGGGCAGGTATACCAGGCATACGAAGTCTATCGTAAGCTGGAACCATCTGCTCGTAAACTCTGGCAAGCATGGAACTGGGCAAGTTGGCTGTTGAACCCTGCTGCGGCAGTGGCTAGGCTTGTTAGTCAGCGCCACACAAAAGAGGCAAATCAGCAACTGCTGGTGAATTTGAGTCAGCTTCTGCGGGAAGCTGCCCTGAGGAACTTGTGTCGGCAAGCGATCGCCCTCTACGGAAGCAGCACACTGCCCACCTCACCACCCTCCTTATCCACACCGACGCTACCAACGGCAAAGACCCAAACACTCCGAGACATCCTAGCTCAAGCCGAACCCGTGGAGGCAGTTGAACAAAAACCTGTTAATATTTTACTAGTTGGGCGTACCGGGTCTGGAAAAAGCAGCCTCATCAACACCCTGTTTCAGGCAGATCTCGCAGCAGTGGATGTTTTGCCCAGTACCGATGAGATTCAGAATTACCACTGGCAGACCCAAAGCTTGGAAACACTGACCCTTTGGGATACTCCGGGTTATGAACAAGTTAACCGTGCAGACCTACGGGGGATAGTGCTTGACTATGCCACAAACGCTGATTTGCTGCTGTTAGTTACCCCTGCCCTTGATCCTGCTGGGCAAATGGATGTGGACTTTCTCACAGACATGAAGGCAGAAGTTGCAGACTTGCCTGTGATTACTATTGTTACTCAGGTGGATCGTCTACGTCCTATACGGGAGTGGGAGCCACCTTATGATTGGCAATGGGGCGATCGCCCAAAGGAAATTGCCATTCGGGAAGCCACTGAGTATCGCGCTGAGATATTGGGCAAGTTTTGCAATCTCGTTTTACCTGTGGTAACAGGAGACATCAAAACGGGTCGAGTCGCTTGGGGTGTGGAAGCCCTATCCTTGGGACTTGTGGATGCGATCGCACCTGCAAAGCAACTCCGTCTTGCCCGCTTTTTGCGTAACCTAGAAGCCCGCACCGTCGCCGCAGTCAAAATAATCGACCACTACACCTTCCAAATGGCAACAACACAGGGACTAGCTGCATTGCTCAAAAGTCCCGTCCTCCAGTTTATTTCCACCCTGTCAACTGGCTCTCCAACTCTAGCATATCTGCTGGCAGAAAAAATTCCTGTAGAACAGTTGCCTGTGGTTCTTGGCAAGCTTCAGATGGCATATGACCTGTTCTCGCTCTTGAATCACGGCAATTCTCACCCCGTCAACTTTGACCTGCTATCCCTCTGGCCCCTGCTGCTGGAAAACTCCGCCTCACCCGATCGCAACGCCTGGGCATTTGGTCACGCCCTGGTGGAGTATTGGACTCAGAATCTCACGGTTGAACAACTCCGGCAGCGGTTTGAGGCTGGGGTGTAGGGGTGTGGGGAATGGGGAGTGGGGGAGTGGGGGAGTGGGGGAGTGGGGGAAAAATGTGTTTCTTTTATATGTTGCGATAAAGTTTTATTACTTTAGGAATAAACTTAAACTTTTGTAATTTTTTGTACAAAAAGAATAGGATAAAGTTGAATACACTAAACAAGTTAGATATAGCAGTCCTATTTGATTTTTGAAACACACGTAGTTCGGGCTAGTAGCTCTACCATGTCTGGGTTTTGTAGTGCAATGCCCACCCTACACTACTTAAGATTTTTCACAAATGATTTAGGATTCCTATATAGGAATCATATTTGAATTTTGAAAAAATCTAAGTATCTGTAGGTGGGGCTATGCCCTACAAAACCGGGATGTGGTGGGCAATGCCCACCCTACGTATATTTCAAAAATCAAATAATATTCCTATATAATCTTCAGTATTCTATCAGGGTGCGTAGCAATTTATTTACATAAAATCTTGATAAATTCGCCATTTACAGCAGTTTTCACATAAATGAACCACACCCTTTGTAAGCTTATATCTTGCACATCTAATTACAAACCACAATTTACAAAATCAAGAGTTATAAAATTTACATTCATCCCAGAACTCATTGAGTCCTCTCTTAGAGGACTTATGCTATAAGCCTGGGACTTCAAGTCCCAGGCGGATGTTACAAAACACCCTAGGAATTAGGACTATGAACAAAGAAAAGATGACTTTAACCTTGCAACCACTGGCTGGTGGTTCCTTTATTAACTGGCTAAAATTGCTCAGGAACAATGGAGGAGTAGAGAGAAAATATATAATGAGAGCGGTTTTAGTGTCAGTTGTTAGCTTATTAGGTATTCCTTTCAGATTTTTTGAAACTGTTAAATTTGGCAAAACAATTGAAAATGTACAAATCCAACTTCCTCCGATTTTTATCGTTGGACATTGGAGAAGCGGCACAACCTTCCTTCATAATTTGATGGCTCAAGATAAAAATATAGGATATGTGTCAACATGTCAAACATGGATACCAGAAATGTTTTTAAGTAGTCAACACATATGGAAAATTATTACCAGTAAAGCTATACCTAAAAAAAGACCAATGGATAATGTACTGCTCTCAAGTGATTTACCTCAAGAGGAAGAATATGCCATAGGAAATATATCTCAGTACTCTTTTTATCATGGTTTCTTTTTTCCTAAAAACATCAAAAAGTACTTTAGAAATTTCGTTCTTTTTGAAGGAGTTTCTGAAGAAATAAAGAATGAATGGAAAAAAATATATATAAAAGTTTTAAAAAAAACTACTCTTAGCGTTAATGGTAAAAGACTGGTTATAAAAAATCCTGCAAATACAGCAAGAATAAAATTATTATTGGAAATTTTTCCCAACGCCAAGTTTATTCATATTTATAGAAACCCCTATATAGTATATACATCCACAAAACATCTTTATCAAAAACTTTTACCCGAGTTTATTTTGCAAGATATAGACGAAAAAGAGATGGAGGTAAATATTATCAATTTTTATCAGGATCTCATGCAGAAATTTTTTATAGATAAAAATCTTATTCCTCCAGACAACTATGTTGAAATTAAGTATGAAGATTTTGTAGGTAATGAAATCTCAGAACTCAAAAGGGTATACGAGCAACTAAATCTACCTAACTTCCTGGAATCAGTAGAAAATTTTAAACAATATATTGACTCTCAGTCAGGTTATGAAACAAATAAATATTCCTTTGATGAGGAAACAATAAAAAAGGTTTATGACTCCTGGAAATTCACTATTGACAAATGGCAATATAATCCTCCCTCCTCTGAAGAAACATAGGGCGTAGACGCGTTAGCGATAGCGAAGCGATCGCATCTTCTGCACTGCACTGCCCAGTAAGCGCGATCGCTCATGAGCAGGCGTCAGTTCTGCTGTAATGTCAAACTTTAGGACAATTCATATGCCCCAATATCAGCTCTACCATTGACAGCACGACGAGGTAAACCACGTTGGTCGGTTCTGGGGTCTGTACTTAGTACAGTTGGATCAGCTGCACCGATAGCTGGACTGTCAGTTCGGAGTGCAACAGTTTGGGTGGGGCCACCATAAAAGTCCAAAAGTGCTAGACGGGGGTCAATTGGGTTGTCACTTGTGCCTACTATGTCTCCTGTAGCATCAAATCCGGTACTGCCTGTACCGTCACCAATCAGGTTGTAGCCATTGCTGCTAAATGTGCCGGATACGTCAGGGTTCACACCGTTCGTACTGTTGGAGTTGGCGGCGATAATTGTGTTACGCACCTTGGTAGAACCAGTAGCATTATTGAAATTTTCCATACCACTGAACACTCCTCCACCATTACCGGCTTGGTTTCCGGTGACGGTACTAAACACCAGCGTCAGGTTTCCACCGTTATAAATGCCGCCACCGTAGCTACCAGTTCTGCCGGCGTAGATGGCGCTGTTGCCACTGAGGGTGCTGTTGCTCACCGTCAGTGTTCCACCGTTATAGACGCCGCCCCCTCTGCCACCATAGCCTTCAATAATATTGGCATTGGCGCTGTTGCCACTGAGGGTGCTGTTGCTCACCGTCAGTGTTCCACCGTTATAGATGCCGCCCCCGATGCCGCCGTAACGACCGCCTGCGCTGTTACCGCTTATGGTGCTGTTGCTCACCTCAACAGTTCCACGGTCATTATAGATGCCGCCGCCTCTTTCTGTGCTGTTGCCACTGAGGGTGCTGTTGCTCACCGTCAGGTTCCCGGAGTTAAAGATGCCACCGCCGTTGCCTATGTAACGACCGTCTGCGCCGTTGCCACTGAGGGTGCTGTTGCTCACCGTCAGGTTTCCGCTGTTAAAGATGCCGCCGCCGTTGCCTTCGCCGTTACTGCCGTTTGCCGAGTTGCCACTTATGGTGCTGCTGCTCAACACAACAGTGCCACCAGAGTTATAGATGCCGCCGCCGTAGGAGTTGTAAGTGCCGTTTGCCGAGTTGCCACTTATGGTGCTCTTGCTCAACAGAACAGTGCCACTGTTACTGTTATAGATGCCACCGCCTTCTATGTAACCTTGACCACCTGCCGAGTTGCCACTTATGGTGCTGTTGTTCAACAGAACAGTGCCACTGTTATAGATGCCACCGCCACCATTATAAGGGTAGTTGCCATTGCCAGTAGAGTTATTGCGAACAATGCTGCTTTCTAGGGTGAGAGTGCCAGAGTTCTTAATCCCACCACCGTTATCACGCGTCACACTACCATCAGCAACAATCAATCCAGACAGATTTACCATTGCGCCTGTTTCAATCTCAAACACCCGCGAGGCTTTATTGCCACTCACCGTCACCAAATCTGAGCCTGTCAATGTATCTCGTGGGGCGATGATATCCAAGTTGTGGGTGATGTCAAGTTCACCAGAGTTCAGGGTAATGGTCTTTTCCGTGGAGAATAAAGAACGGTCAAATACAATCAAGTCGAATCCCTCGTCAGCATTCGCCTGTTTGATAGCGTCCCGCAGGGTGGTAACGCCAGGAACCGAGAGTACAGTATCATCAATACTGTTCACCACAATTATGCCTGTGGGGTTCACTTGTAATGCGTAAGATCCAAGTAAATCTTGCACATTATCTCCAAACACAGGTGTGGATGTGAATATTAGAGGATTGCTTGGGTTAGAAGTTATGGTATCCATGAGTATTGATTCTCTCAAGAGCGGAATGAAGACTTAATAATTCGTAATTAATTTTTATGAATTACAAATTATTAAGTAACAGCTTGCAGTACTGCATACATATTCAATTAATCAATCTAGTTAGTCAATGAATTGAGACTTTTTTCATGAACATAATTGAAACAACTATGTCCCCTTATTTCGCGCACCGCATCTTTCTAATTAAACGGAGTCTAACAATTCTAAATATTCAGCATACTAAAAATCCCAGTTAATCTACTTCTGAGGTTATTTAAGATGCTGTTTTTTCCAACTACTAATTTAATAGTAAAACTCTGCAAAAAGTCAAGACTGCTAGACTACTAGTTTTCATGACAAAACTAAAATAATTATGTCCCTAAAAATTACGAATTATACGATCGCCACTCCCAATACTGCTCGGTTAAGAATAGTTGAGGTGCCAGAAACCGGGTTTCTTTAAGAAACCCGGTTTCTAATTTTTGCTTATCCGAGCAGGGTATAGGGGGGAAAGAGTGTTTTTTTCTTTCATAGCGTAATTCCCGCAGCATTGCCGATCGCTCGTTTTTAGTCTAAACTCTAGTCATATCCAGACAAAAATAAATCATGAATTATACCAATTCGTAATTCGTAATTCGTAATTCGTAATTAATGAATTCAGGTTTCATCAGGGTTTTCAGGTCTGAATCTGTTGCCAGATTTTAGAGAATTGGTATTATGGGCGTTGCTGAATCAAGAGATGAATTGTGAAAATCACAATTTTGTAGAGACGCGATTAATCGCGTCTCTACAAGGGTTTGGAACTAAATTCAGCAACGCCGAATTATGAACTATAATTTTTTTCATAATTCATAATTCATAATTCTTCTATTTCAAGTTGAGCGGCTGTTACTGCGTCAAAAGCAAAAGCAAAAACTAGTGGCATCGGACACTTGAATAAATAGGTATAAACAACGGCTACAATTGTGCCAATGATTGCTGATACAGACAAAAATTTCTCCTCAGAAGTTAACCCTTTTTTAGCTTTAATAACTCTGAGAACACGAGTTGGAATTGGTTCAGGCATGACTGCTCCTGGAGGAAAAGCCCAGTAGTTGTTACGCCGTTCTACAAATAAATCAGTCCAGCCATTTTCATGGCACCATTCTTCAATCCATGCGTCACTGTAATGTCTCATATGGAAGCTCGCAATTCGTCTTTGCATCTTGTTTAGAAACTGAATGAGATATTTTGAACGATTAGTTAATTGCTCTAAAACGAATAATTGATAAGCTTTATTAATTAATTTAAGTTACCTGTAATAACAGTCAAATCAAGCTTTCACTACTTAACAGACTATCAAGATATAGCGCCAACAGAGGTGAAACGAAAATAAACTTTACCTGAGACTTGAAATTGCAATATTTCTAAACAAAAGAAGAGAGTGGGGAATGGGGAATGGGGAGTGGGGAGTGGGGAGTGGGGGGAGTGGGGGAGTGGGGGGAGAGGGGGGGAATGGGGGGAGAGAGAATTATTGCTCAATAACTCCCTTTCACCCCTACACCCCTACACCCCTACACCCCCACACCCCTACACCCCCACTTCAGTGATCTGTTGCTAAATATGCACGAAGCACTTCAGCTACTGTCCAAGCTTGGGCAATACAACCCCGTGGGGTCATGGGTGCATCACCATCGAAAATTTCGCTGAGACTGCCAACACCGGCAGCGTATAGATGGTTTGCCATTGGCTGAAGAAAACTGCGAGTTTTTGCTGGGTCTTGAAAAACTCGTAGATGTGCCAAGGCAAAGGGACCGAGTAGCCAGCCCCAAGTTGTCCCTTGGTGATAAGCACCATCCCGTTGAAGTTGATCTCCACCGTAGTGTCCTTGATATTGGGTATCATCAGGGGTGAGCGATCGCAACCCGTGGGAGGTCAAAAGCACCCGTTGGCAAACCTCGACCACTGCCTTTTCCTGTTCTGGCATCAGCGGACTTTCTGGTAACGATACTGCAAATATTTGATTAGGTCGCAGTGATGGGTCATCTCCATGAGGAGTATCCAAAACATCGTAGCAATAACCGACAGCCCCGTTCCAGAAACGCTCAAAGTGTGATTCGGTAAGGTTGGCGATCGCCTCATACTCCTGATGTGGCTTGCCTATCTGACGAGCAAACTTCACCATAGTTCGCAAAGCATTATACCACAGAGCGTTGACTTCTATCGGTTTGCCGATACGGGGGGTTACAACCCAGTCTCCGACTTTGGCGTCCATCCAAGTCAACTGTACTCCAGCAACTCCAGCATAAAGTAGACCATCTGCCTGGTCGAGGTGGATGTTGTAACGGGTACCATGACAATGGTAGTTAATAACTTCCGCTAGAACAGGAAACAGTTCTCGAATCAAATCCTCATCTCCTGTCGCTTCATAGTAGAGCCGGATTGCCTCAAAATACCAGAGTGTTGCATCTACCGTGTTATATTCTGGTACCTCGCCAGCATCAGGAAAGCGATTGGGCAGCATTCCTTGGTCTATATACTTGGCAAAAATACGCAGAATCGAACGGGCTATTTCTGGGCGACCTGTTGAGAGAGTCAGACCAGGCAGACTAATCATAGTATCGCGTCCCCAATCGCTAAACCAGTGGTAGCCTGCAATAATGGTTTTACCGTCTGGCTCTTTAGGTAGGGAACGGTTGACAACAAACTGGTCAGCGGCTAGTACCAAATGATTCACCCAATCAGGCGTTTCTTTGGGGCGGCTGTTTTTCCAGATTTCCATCAACTTTTGTTCGTAGGTACGACGAACTTCGAGTGCAGCCTCACCATTCAAGTCGGGATTTCTTTCGGTAGTGGCAACTAACGTGAGGGATTCACCCTCGTGGAGTGTCACCTCAAAGGTCGCTGCGTGGAGATGGTCTTCGCGGTCTGTTAGTCCCCGGTAACGTTCTACCGCCAAGTCAAATCCACGGTACCAGTCGTGGACAGGCGATATTATACCACTACTAGAGAGAAGATACAACGGTACAGCTTCTGCAAAAGCTGTTACACATACCTTATTTTCCACGGAATTAATGGTCATTCGCCAATCTCCGGCTTGAGTACTACCGTGATAATCGCGATAATTGACCAGTGCCTTGAGGGTTAGTAACAGCGGTTTGGTTCCCCGACGTAGGGTATAGCGTATATAGGTCGTGTTAGCGCCAGGCTGCATCCACACTCGCTTCTCTAGCAATGCATCAGCACAGGCAAATATCCATAGGGGAATGGTTCCCTCCAGTTGAAAGCGTTCGATGTGATTGAGTCCCTCAGCATCGACACTTCCACTCGTCCAACGGTTGGCGTAAAGGGGGTAAGAACGTCCATCGTAGAAAGCAGTTTCATCTAACTTTGTCAGTAAAAGAGTTCGTTCCAGTGGTGGCTTCAGGGCTGCTACGAGAAGTCCGTGATAGCGGCGCGTTAACAAACCTGCTACTGTCCCCGAAGCATAGCCACCGATGCCGTTAGTGACTAACCACTCCCGTGTCTCTGCAATGTTGAGGTTGCAGCAAGTTTCCCGTCCAAAGTTAATACTCATGAGTTCAGTAAGTTGGTGTTAGTACGTAAGTAAGTTCGTAGTAAGGACTTTAGTCCTTATTTTCTAAGCAAAAAGCGTACTTACTACATACAATAGACATAGTCGTGAAAAACAATGTAGAGACGCGATTAATCGCGTCTGGTGGGTAGTACACAACGCACAATTAATTTCTGGAGATGTCTAATGAGCAAAACAAGCTATACGATGCTGCATTAGTAGAGCCCACGACAAGAGCATTACAAGCCGATGCTTGTTACGAGAGATAATGCACAGTTGATGCTCTCTGTCAATGCGTAAGTCCTATACGTCAGCCCTTTCAAGGTGAAGCGTAAAAGTAAAGTTTTTCTTCGTGTTCTTCGCGTCTTCGTGGTTCAAAAAGATTTTTAAACCGCGAAGGCACGAAGAACACGAAGATCAAATGACGAAAAAACGAACCGCCAAGACGCCAAGAGCGCCAAGAATTCGTAGAGCGTGCGTAAGTCATATTCATATCTTGATTCAGCAACGCCTTCACGCCGACTGGCTTATTTGTCCGGTTATTGATTCGCGGGGAGTCTCGCAACTGGGACGAGCCACAAGTCCTGGATAGGGTTCCAAGGCAAATTCTCGGTCTGGGTCGCTTAATAGATAGCGATCGCACACCCCAAATAGTTCACTTTCAGTCCGGGTAAGGCGCATCTCGCTTAAGAAAGCGCCGCTGTCTTCTACACTTTGACCGATGAAGTTGAGATACATCTTCATGCGGTTAACACACGCACGCTCCGGTATGGTGGGTGTACTGGTGGTTCGATGCAGTGTGTCAATGTAGTCGCGAACTTCAGCCAGAGTCACCATAGAAACAGGTTCACCGCTCAGGTATTGGCGGATTTGCTGAAAAATCCAGGGGTTTCGGATTGCAGACCGACCAATCATCACCCCTGCGGCTCCTGTACTGGACAAGATAGCAGCAGCGGTGTGAGCCGATGTCACGTTACCGTTTGCTAAAACTGGGCATTTCACCCGTTGTACGGCATGTGCAATAAGATCGTAATGCACGGCGCTATGATACATCTCCTTGACGGTACGACCGTGCAAGCTCAGCAAATTGATGTCGTACAGGTTAATTAGGTCGAGGATACGATCAAAGGAATCGGTATTTTCAAACCCAACCCGCATTTTGACAGTCAACAGCCCATCAACAGCACATCGCAACTCGCCCAGAATTCGGTTGACCTTTTCCGGATCGCGTAACAACCCACCACCAACATTTTTGCGATAAATTCTTGGGGCTGGACATCCCATGTTGAGATCGATACCCGCTACTGGGTAGCGGCTCAACTCTCGAGCAATGCGTACTAGGTCGGGAATGTTCTCGCCAATAATTTGAGCAAAGATGGGGCGATCGGTGGAGTTCTCTGTAATAGAGCGCAAGATATCATGATTCAGACCCGAATTGGGGTAGACACGAAAATACTCAGTAAAAAAGTAATCGGGACTGCCATAATTGGCAATCACTTTCATAAATCGCAAATCCGTCACATCCTGCATAGGCGCAAGAGCAGTTAAATCAAGTTTCGGATTCACAGGCGGAGGAAGACAGGAGGATTGTGGCATTTGTAAGGGACAACGACAAGGTGTCTTTGGGGAAATATATAGTAATCCTATTTGAATTCCAAACGCCAAGCTTCAGAAACCGGGTTTCTCCAAGGAACGAGAATCATTTAGGACTGCTATAGTGACCAATAAAAATAATTCCAATATCATTAGGACTTACGCATTGACAGAGAGAATCAACTATGCATTATCTCTCGTTACAAGGCTCTGCCTTGTAATGCTCTTGTAGGAGGCTCTGCCTCCCGTCAAACCGGGAGGCAGAGCCTCCTCGATCTCATTCCCAGGCTCTGCCTGGGAACGAGGCATAGGTATCTACAAATCCCGAAATTAATTGCATCCGCGCAAAAAGTTTCTTAACCACCTCAGCGCCTGACTTGTTGTTTGGTCCTCTGCAATTTGGAGACATTGCCGCACAATTTCTGAAACGTTAGGAAAGTAGCGACTTTCTGCAATTACGTAATTTTCCAAGAGCAATGTATGAACTAATAGCTGCTTATTCTTTAACAGCCAAACCTCTGGCACTTTATAAGGTAGATAGTCATTAATATCAGTATAACTAGTAACATCTACCTCAATCACCAAATCAGGTGGTGGGTCGTTCTGCCAGTCGATGCGGCGCTTGCCAACTACGGATCTCCAATTTTCAACATAAAAACAATAGTCAGGCTCAATGCCGCTAACTTGAGGCAAGCTCATGGTAATGGGCGTAAATGAATCGTATGTGCGATTTAAGTGGTCAAGTAGAGTTGCAGCTATCAAGCCCAACAAACTCGCATCTCTTCCGTGCTCTGGTAGCGGTGCCATCAGCAAAATCTCTCCAGACCGATACTTGATTCGCGGAATGGCGCGATCGCCTAGTTGCTGACTCAGTGCTTGATAGTCTTGCCAGTCTCCCAAAAGTTTCAACACCGCGCCTGGTGGCAACTCGATTCTTTCAGGTGTAATTACAGTATCCATTAGCCCTCCAGCACAAAGCAAATAGCAGCGATCGCCCTTTTAACAATGATTCTAGCGAAACCTTTGAATAATGCTCTTCTATGACTCTGGGCAGAGAATAATCTCATGAAACCCCAACGACTGGAAGTCGCGGCTAAACAAACAAAGTCCGCCTACGCGGACTAACCGGAGAATAGGGTTTCAAATTTAGGCGTCGCTGAATCACGGTATGAATTTGCCTCACGCAAAGTCGCAAAGGCGCAAAGAGAAAGAGTTTTTACAATACCCGATTTTTTCATTTCATACTTCAATTCAGCAACGCCCAAATTTAATAGGAGCGTTCTTCAATAATGATTTCGGAGAGCGGCTTGCCGGGGTATGCCTCCAGTCTTTGGGTCAGTTCACGCCACGCTTCTTCTGAGACTGGCTCAACATCGCCGCGATGGGGAGGAGGAGTGACCAGTCCCGCTGCCACTAGGGATTGAATTATCTGTTCGGCTTCGGAGGATGCTTCTTCTAGAGTCAAAACTTGCAGCCGCACAGTTTGCCCATCAGTTAGAGACAAAGGATTTTGGGGGCGCAGCATCCCGTTAGAGTAGACAGCAGTAATAATTTCTGACATAGTTGGCGCACTGTTAGACAAAGCGTTGTGACGAGGCTGTATTTAACTTAGCGTACCTTGTAGAACTTGCATAACTGGATGCGTTGCCAGGTATATTTTTATAAAGAAATAGCTATTTAAGCTGGGCATTATCAGTACATGACTTTAATTCTCGAGAAATTAATTCTTTGTTGACATCATGATCAAAAGCATTATTTTTGTATACATTAGGTAAAAAGGCTAGATAATAGCTATTTAACCACTGGCAACCACGTTTGAGTAATTGATCTAAGGTCTCTACCTTCCACACCCGCGCCGTTTTGTCATATGAGGCGGTAACGATGTGCTGACCATCGGGGCTAAAACGAGCGCTAATGACATAGGACTGATGCCCCTGTAGCACTTGGTGTTGTTGCCATGAAGTGATTTTATCTACAATTGTTTGTAATGCTAAGACTGGACTTGCTGCCGGATATTCTTCTATTTTTCCCAGATGATTTTCATTTACTAAAGCTTTTAACTTTTCGCCTCCGTCTATTGCTGCTGACAAAGCTCCGACTTGATCAAACTCAAATCGCCCAAGATTTGCAACTCCTGCTAGTTCCAATTTGGTTGCTTCCTGAGCTTGTTGAATACTCTGTTGGGCAAAGATTCCCGCTCCCACTGCCCCTACTAAAGTCATTCCTAGCACTACAGTACCAATGCGAATTCTTTGACTAGCTTTGTGATTCGCTTGTTGTAAAACCCCATTTGCTTGTGCTAATACCTGTTTCGCTTCTTGTTCTACTGCCAATCGTTTCTGAACTTCTCGCTTTTCTAACTCTTGACTGGCTGCTAAAAACTGATAATCTAAATCACTTAAACTTTTTCCAACTGCCCAAGTTTGTGCATCCTGTAAAGCTTGTCCCCTAAGCAAGCGTGACTCATCTTGTCGCCCTGAATCATCCCAGACCTTAAGTGCACCAGAGTAAGGACGCAGTTTCGCTAGTTCTGCTTCGCACCAGTCTTTGTTAAAAACTTCCTGATAAATCCGGTTATAAATTCGCAGTTTGCCATCACGTTTCACGACCAATCCTGTCAACCGCAATTCAGTTTGTTCTGGACTATCATCTGCCATGACTTCTTGATGCTGCAAGATTTGTTGACATAGCGCCAGTAATCGTCCAGTACTCTGTTGACTACTTTGAATAATGCGATCGCGAATTGTCTTCAAATGTTCTGGTTCATCCTGCGCTTCCCAATTTTCAATAATACGCCCCAGCACCAGATGCTCAAACCACCGTTCTCCAAGAGAGGATTCCTCTGGTGTTTGCAATATCTTCTTGTGATGCTGCACTAACAACTGACAAACCTTTTGGGTGAGAAATGGTTGTCCTCCTGTCCAGTTGAGTACAGCTTGGATCAATTCAGAGGAACTCCCGAAGGTTGCTAATCCCTGTGCTAGCGGTTGCGCTTCTTGGAGTTGAAAACCCGTTAAGTCAATTGCACAACCAATATTAAAAGGTGTCCGCCGCCTGTCTTGAATCAAGTTTGAAGGCGTAGATACTCCAATTATGGCAAAGGTGAGGCGATGATAATCTCTTTTATCTACACGACTGTTATAACAATACCGGATCACTGCAAAGAAATCATCTAGATTGAACTGGAGACTAAGAATACTATCAATTTCATCTATAAAAATGACAATATGCCCAGTAATTCTAACTAATAATACTGTTTCAATAAACTTGCTCAACCGTTGAACTGGCGATAGTAAGCCTAGATCTGCCCACCATGTGTTTAGATCAAAAGTAGTGTAAAGATTGAAACTTTCCACTAGAGTGTCGATTATCCCAGCATACCATTGTTCTGGGGTAATATCTGCCGTACCAATAGCGGTGATATCAATAGCAGCACAAGCAATTCCTTCTTTTTGCAACCGCTGCATGACTTGTACTCGTAAGCTAGATTTCCCCATCTGCCTTGAGTTGAGTACGTAACAGAACTTCCCTAGCTTCAAATTCTCATACAGATCAGTGTCAGCTTGACGCTGGACGTAAGTTGGAGCATCAATTGGTAAACTGCCCCCTACTTGATATTCGTAACTTCCACCAGGTGAGACACTCATAAGTTAGTTAATTTAAGAGGCGATCGCGAAAATACAACCGATACAGATCACACATCGGTATCACCTTATTACCTTGAAACTTCACCAATCCCATACTCCGAAGCTTAAACCCTTCTACAGAACCTATGTTAACAGGAGTCTTTGCTGTCATCACTTCTTTGACCGCAGCCAACAATAGTGAATCATCCTCTAAATTTCGTAAATGGCGACGTAGGTGATCGCTGTAAGGTCCTTCCTCAGTAGGTGCAACTTGCTTGAGGTCAGACAAAGTCATTCGCTTCCGAGCAATTTGATACATGGCTACCCGTAATAAATAAGGATTTCCACCCACCAGAGTCATTAACTCCTCAATTTGTTCAATAGTCCAATTCAGTCCATGTCACTTTGCTAAATCTTGCACCTGCACAGAATTCAGGTTTGGTAACTCAATTGCCAAACCCACATTAAAAGGTGACTGATTGATGTTGAGTGGTATATAAACTTCCAGGGAATGTACAATCACTAGCCTGAGATTTTTCCAGGCTGACTCATTTTTTGAGCGCTCATGCCAAGCCCGCAGCAACCCAAAAAAATCTGCCGCTATTATAGGATGCTTAAAGACTTCGTCTACTTCATCCAACCCTAAGACAATGGAGTTATTAATTTCTGGTAACAAATACCGTCCAAAGTAATTTGTACACTTGTTCTTGCTACCGATAACACTCTTCCAATAATCACCTAGTTTTTCTGGAATATTCAGCTCGTCACTCACGCTAGCACAAAACCACTGTAAGAACGAGTCTAAGTTACTGAGGAGTTCTGCATCCACTGACTGAAAGTTCAATAAGGCACTTTGATAGCTCTGCTGTTTTGCATTATCGAGAATTCGAGTCATTAACGAAGTTTTCCCCATCTGCCGAGGTGCTTTAATGCGAATCAGGGCACCTGGTTTTTTAATCATCTCATAACAGTCTGCTTCGATGGGTGGACGCTCTATATAAAAATCCGAGTCTAAAGGAACCTGTCCTTCTGGATTTTCTGGCACAACTGTCGCAGCCTCCTTGAAAGACAAATCAGGTAATGCATTCAACCGTTTTTTTAGTACTGGGGTGGAAGATTCTGGAATACCCTCTAGATCAATAGCACTACACCCAAATTCATAGGCTTCTTCATAGGATCTGTCTGCACTGATGGCATCATAAAAACCCACAGCAAATTTAATTGCCGCCCGATCTCCAATCTCCCGATTCATACCAATAACATAATTAATATGTTGGCAAATTGCTGACCCTTGCTCCTCACTATAGCAGGCATTCAACAACACACACTCAACGGTGTTCTTAAATAACTTAAATAGTCTTGCTAGTGATTCAGTACTCACCAGTTGCCTTCGTCCAGTATCATCTTCTAATGCTAAACCTTGATTTCCTGACCCATGACCACAAAAGTGGACAATCTGAGGCTTGTGATCCAAAAGAGCACGGCGTAAATCATCTGGACGCACTGCCCACCTTGTAATCATTTCAAATTGCTCTCGACTTCTGGATCGTTCCAACCCTGCTTGAATTTCCCGTGCTTCTTCACCCAAGCGCAGCTGATTTGTATCCGTCGGATTGGCTGATAGAATCAGGATTTTTTTTGCGGTGATATTCACGGTTAAAAGCTACTTTGTTCGCTACATGCAGTTTACTACAACAGAGTTCTCATCAATTCCTGAGAATCAAAAATGTTGAATCATATAGCGTTACCCAAAAAATGCCGATAAATGTTGGGTTTCGTACCTCAACCCAACCTACATGAATGTCTTCGTGTACTTCGCGTCTTCGTGGTATAAAAAATCTTTTTGAACCGCGAAGGCACGAAGTACACGAAGTTAAACTTTGATAAACCAGCGTTGAATATACATTATATAAGCGATCGCTAACCATAGCAGTAGGGTGACCATAGCAAACAATAGCGAACCGTTCAGCACACCTGCCCAAGATGCGAAAAGATTGTGATAAATCCAATCATAGGTGCTGGGAGCTTTTTCCCCAATGCCCACATTTGTTTTCACCAGGATTTTAATCAGCAGCACAGAAGCAACGAAGATAGAAATGGCATTTAAACCCATCACTTCAAAAGGTTTACCCCAGCGACGCACTCGCCGCACTTCTATAAATTCGTAACAAGCAGCAAGTAACAATAATGCCCAACCTGTGGTGAAAACAACAAAGGAACTCGTCCACAGTTTCTTGTTGATGGGGAATGTCCAGCCCCAAGTCCAACCGATAAGCAAGCAACCAATGCCAAATAAAGCTAAACCTATAGTTATACGTGATTTTACTGAATTGCATTGTATCCAATTCCCTGTAAAATAGCCAAGAAGAACACTGGCGATCGCCGGAATAGTGCTGAAAAGTCCTTCTGGATCACCCAGATAATTAAAATCATCGCCTTTATACAGATGTGCTTTGGGAATGATCAAGCGGTCTATATAAGCACCTAAATTTCCGTCCCGCGTTAGCACCCCAGCACCATACCCAGGAACTGGTACATACATCATTGCTAACCAGTAGCCGATGAGTAACACCCCTGCCAATATCCATAGTCCTTTACGTGGTAGGTTGAGGACAGCAACAGAGGTCAGCAGATAAGTCAGGCTGATGCGCTGCAATACCCCCATGATGCGGATAGAACTGAAGTCAAAAGTCCAAAGCCCTTTATTCCAAAAGCCGTTCAGCAGTAACCCCAAAGCAAATAAAATTGCGGCACGGCGTAAAATCCGCCAGTAGATAGATGCTGTTGGTTTGTTGTTGTCGGTATACTTAGATAAGGAGAAAGTCATTGCTACACCGACAATAAAGAGAAAGAACGGAAAAACTAGGTCTGTTAGCGTGCAACCATGCCAATCTGCATGGAGTAATGGGGGATAAACATTGGGTTCAGCAATGCTTGCCATATTTGCCAGGATCATGCCAGCGATCGCAATGCCACGAAAAACATCAAGTGATGTGAGGCGCATAAGCGGAAATTTGTTTTTGAGAATTTAGGCGGTCAAGAACGTCCTCAGTCTAATATCAAGTTGGAGTTATTATATTATGTGTCTGGTAGCATCTGAATGATAAAAAAACCACAGTAGAAGCTCCAGGAGGCTCCAGGAACAGTTTGGCTTATGGCATAATTATAAAAGTGCGATTGGTTTGTAGTGAGGACTTTAGTCCTCAAAAATACGAGGACTAAAGTCCTCACTACAAACAAATCATCACAAACCAAGCAAGTTTCATAAATTCGTGGCGTTTTGGTTCGTAGTTGCTAAGAGCGCTAAAGCGCAACTACGAACGATAGAGGACGTTATTTTCCTCAAGGTCACGAATTTGTGCAATCTTGTACTTAGTAATGTACCGAAGCTTCAATCATTGTAAAGTATAAATTCTTATTGAGGATTGAAATATGGCAATTAAAGTTGGAGATACTGCACCTGATTTTACATTACCTTCCCAGAATAACTCACCAGTTAGCCTGAGAGATTTTCGCGGTAAAGCCATCGTCTTGTATTTCTACCCTAAAGACGACACCCCCGGATGCACCATAGAATCCTGTGCTTTTCGTGACCAGTATGAAGTATTTAAAACATCTGGTGCAGAAGTCATTGGTGTGAGTGGCGACTCACCCGACTCTCACCAAAAATTTGCCGCCAAACACCAGCTACCCTTTACCCTCTTAAGCGACAACGGCGACCAAGTGCGGAAGCAATACGGCGCAACCGCAGCTTTTGGTTTATTTCCCGGTCGCGTCACTTACGTCATAGATCCACAGGGCGTTGTGCAGTATGTCTTCGACTCGATGTTTAACTTTAAAGGTCACGTCGAGGAAGCATTAAAAACCTTGCAACAATTTGCTGCTAAGTAAATGGGGAGTGGGGAGTGGGGAATGGGGAATGGGGAGTTAGGAGTGGGAAGTTAGGAGTGAAATAATTGGTGTTGACTCACTAGTTATGAGTAATGAGTTCGGCATAGAAGCCAGTTGTTCATTCATAACTCCTAACTCCTCATTCCTAACTCCTCATTCATAACTCCTCATTCATAACTCCTAACTCCTCACTCCCCACTCCCCACTCCCCACTCCCCACTCCCAACTCCTAACCCCCTGTCTTCCCATTGCGGGGGTGAATGACACCGTATCCGCCGTGGTTGCGTTCGTAAATGACGTTAATCTCGCCAGTTTCGGAGTTGCGGAACATATAAAAGTCGTGTCCCACCAGTTGCAACTGGTGTAAAGCTTCGCCAATGGTCATGGGTGGCATGGCAAAATATTTAGTGCGGACGACTTCGTCGGGTAGTTCGGGGGTGCGATCGCCTATTAAATCTGTGACTACTTCCTGCGGGACTTCTCCATCGATTGTCGTTTCGGTATTACCTTTCTTGTCTTGACGTCGTTCTTTGTATTTACGCAGTTGACGAGCTATTTTATCTGCTACCAAGTCTATGCTAGCATATAGACTTTCGCTACTCTCTTCGGCACGAATAACATTGCCATTGGCATAAATAGTCACCTCAGCGGCTTGCTTAGGATTAATTCGGGGATTGCGGGCTACGCCTAGATGCACATCCACTTCATTTGTAAGACTCTGGTAGTGATTTACTGCTTTCTCAATTTTTTGTTGCACATATTCCCGAATCCCGTCAGTGATTTCAATATTTTTGCCATGGATGACAAGTTTCATGTAAACTCTCCCACTCAATATTTGATGTAAAGTTGGTTTGGAAGAAAAGGAGATGCAGCAAGGTTTCTGACTGCCGCCAGAACAAATTGTGAACTATGTTTGTAAACTGCTGATGCGACTACTCTCAACAATCTGAAGCTGAGTTTTTGTCACGTCTGTGCAAGGCAATCGGTTGATCGCGCAGACATGGTCAGCCTTTTTTCACGAAGTTGCTGAATACAGGTATGAATTGCCCTCATCCCCATCCCTTCTCCCAATGAGGGAGAAGGGGGCTAAATTCTTTCCCCTCTCCCTCTTGGGAGAGGGTTAGGGTGAGGGTCAATGGTTCGGTAATATTCCAAAATCATTCCTCAACTCAGCAACGCCTTTTTCACAACTAGGTTATATCAAGTCCTTCTGATTACCCACAATTCCTGGAGAATCCCTCCCCGCCTTCGGTACCCCTTCCCGCTAGCGGAGAGGGGCTGGGGGTGGGGTTCTTTTATTATATGTGATTCGACGAACATGATACGAGCGTGATGTGTGTTGTTGGTTGTTGGTTGTTCTACTAACCACTAACCACTAATAATGCCTCAAAGGAAGTGTATCTAGTCTTTGATAAAACAATTCGTTAGGTATCATCAGTCAGTACATTAGTTCTTATTTTGTTGGCGTTATGGTTATTGCAGAGAATTCCTCCCAACACCGAGGTTAATATATTCAAAAATAGCACTTTGGATTTTGCTTCGCCAACTCCCTTGACTTTCCTTTACAATCCTTTGCAAAGCTTGACATTTGCTTACCAAATTACTTGTAACTTAAAATACATTAAATTCTCAGATTTTTTGCATGGTTCATCATGATGCTTCATCCCAAAATCGTTGTTTACTATATAACAAAGGAATTGTGCCATACTGGGAGTCTCTTATATGGCAGCGATCGCTCCAACAAGACCGCATCAAAGACCCGAGCCTAGATGATGTGTTAATCTTGCTAGAGCATCCCCCAGTCTACACTCTGGGACAGGGAGCCAGTGCAGAATTTTTGAAATTTGACCCAGAGAACAGCGTATATGATGTGTATAGAGTTGAACGAGGCGGCGAAGTCACTTACCATTGTCCTGGTCAACTAGTAGGGTATCCAATTTTGAATCTACGACGTTACCGCCAAGACCTCCACTGGTATTTGCGGCAACTAGAAGAAGTATTAATTCAAACACTAAAATTTTATGGGTTACAGGGAGAGCGTATTCCACCTTTTACTGGTGTTTGGCTCGAGGGGCGGAAAGTTGCTGCTATTGGTATTAAAGTGAGTCGTTGGATTACCATGCACGGTTTTGCATTAAATGTGTGCCCAGACCTGACAGGTATGAAGCGCATTGTACCTTGCGGTATTTCTGACAAACCTGTAGCTAGTTTAACCGAATGGATTCCCGACATCACTGCAACGGAGGTTCGCCTTCGTGTAGCACAGTCGTTTGCCTTCGTGTTTAATGTAGAATTAGTTGAGCCAGACAAACCCGGTTTGTTAAACAAACCGGGTTTGTGATGGGGTAACTATGGTAGATTCCCAAGCAAATGTGGATGTATACGCACCAGCGTTCATGGCTTTGAGAGAACGTGATTGGAAAGCTCTAACAGAACTGTTTGACAGGGGAGACAGTGATGAAATTGAAGCCGACATCAACAGCAACTTGCTTTTGATGATACCTGAACCATGTTGGGAAGATGACCCCTTTGATTTTTTACGGGAGTATCTTTAAGGAATGGGGAGTGGGGAATGGGGAGTGGGGAGTGGGGAATGGGGAGTGGGGAGGGGGGGAGTGGGGGAGGGGGGGAGTGGGGGAGGGGGGGAGTTAGGAGTTAATTCATAATTCATAATTCATAATTCATAATTCATAATTCATAATTCATAAGGCGACTGAGGAAAAAACGCAGGCGATCGCTTTGGGGATGTGATAAAAGATTATTTGCTGGACCTTGTTCTGCTATAATTCCCTTGTCCAAAAATATGACCCGATGAGCGGCTTCACGAGCAAATTGCATTTCATGGGTGACAACTACCATTGTCATACCCTCTGCTGCGAGTTGCTGCATGACTTGCAACACTTCACCTACAAGTTCTGGGTCTAGGGCACTGGTGGGTTCGTCAAATAGCATGATTTGGGGGTTCATACATAAACTTCGGGCAATGGCTACCCGTTGTTTTTGTCCACCTGAAATTTGTTCGGGATAGGCAGATGCTTTGTCCAACAGTCCTACCTTTTCGAGATAAAACCTCGCCATCTGTACACTTTCATTTGGGGATTTTCCCAGTACTTTACGCTGAGCGAGTGTCAGATTTTCCAGCACACTGAGATGTGGAAACAGGTTGAATTGCTGGAATACCATGCCTACTTGTGTCCGCAACTGCCGTAGTTGCTGATTGTTGAAGTTAGATTGGTGTAGGGGAATATCGTTGACTACTAAACGCCCACCGCTAATGGTTTCTAAGCGGTTGAAACAACGTAGTAGGGTACTTTTGCCACAACCAGAGGAACCAATGACTGCAACGACTTCTCCTCGATTGATTTCACCGCTGATTCCCTTGAGGACTTTGAGGGAGCCAAAGTTTTTTTCAATGTTTTCAAAAATAATGGCGGGGGTGGAATTTTCCATATCTGATCTGCTGCATTATAGCTGATTGTATCGAAGTCCCGCCAAAATCTAAAATTGTTTTACCATGCTTCAGCCCAATAGACAATTTCTGATGCTGAAGAGTCAATGGCTACCCCATAGCTATCTCCATGATTCCACCTGAAGTTGGAACTTCCCCGGTGGTGTGCATCTAATACTAATATTTCATAGCTGGGTGGAAAGGAGTCTTCTTTGGAGTCACCAGTATAAAAGAAAGTTGTCGGTACACCGTTGGGTAGGTTTACGTGGTCATTTGTGTTACCACCTCTATATTTGTGTTGAGAAATATCACTGTACTGTAAAAGTAATTTTTTTATCTTTTCTGGGGGCTGTTTCAGTCTCAGTTGAAAAAAACTACCTCCTTGCGAAAAAGCAGGAGAATAAGCAATATGGACTTCTGATGCATCAGTGGGAATATTTGTAGGAAAATGTTTTATTTGTGTTTGATTAGACCAAAAAACATTGCGAATTTCTCCATAGCGTGAGGTATCAGTTATCTCCTGATTTTCACTTATACTGCTAGAGGCTTTTCTCAAAAAAAAAGCCCCGCCAATGATACCAAAACTGCCAAGAAACAATAAGGCGATAGCAACGGTGTTAACAAGATGCGCTCGTTTCATCAAATTGGGTGCATCTAAACTTTTGTAGGAATATATCCAACTACTACCTGAATGGGTAGAACTCCGGATCTAGCTCTAGATATATTTACAAAAAATCAGTAAAACCCCCGAGTTCTAGTACATCAAAACTATTGTATTGCAGTCCTAAATGATTTGCTTTCCTTGGACAAACTCAGTAAATAAGTGCGAAACAGATGTACTAAGTTTTACTCGCTAAAGTCTCCTTCTGAAACTATCTTGCCCATTTTTTGGTATTCTCGTCGGGTGGCGCAGATGAGGTTATTCGAGGATTGGAAAAAATTCGCCCTTGAGCGCGGCACCCACAAGGAACCACACATCTCGGCTCTTGATTTACGGATGGTAGGTGCCGTGCCGAGCGATTAGACGACGAAATAGGAAGCTGGATCGCCAACCGCTATATTGACCCCTCTCTCATCACCAAATCAATCGCAGAGTCAATTAACTCAACCGCCGCTGTTTCATAGTGATAAGTCTTAAACCGAAACTTGCCCACAATTTCGAGTTGCTTCGACGGTCGATGTCCATATTTGGACTCATACAGTTGTAATGCGATAGTACCAATAGTCGTCATCTGTCCAGGGGTGGCAATGAGTCCGCGAAGAAGCAGTCTTGATGAGACAGTGACGGTATTTGGTGTTGCTTGGGCAAAGCCAGGGGTGTTGCCCAAGCGCGAGAATATTTTGGTGAGTTCATCAACAGGTTCGATAAGTAAAGTCATTAGCCCAGTAAACCGTTTTGCTGGTTTATCTGTCGCCACAGCAATCTTTAATGCTTCTGATTGTCCAACCGCGATAAATGTCCCTTGAGCGCGAGTCATGGTAGTATAAAGCAGTTGACGGGTTAACATGAGGTAGTTAGACATAAGTAAGGGGAAAATCACATACGGAAATTCACTCCCCTGGCTCTTATGACACGTTATACAAAACGAATGCATGATTTGCTCAAAGTTACCAGGATAGTAGTCAACAATCGCGCCTCCCTCCCAGGAAATCTTCACCATTTGTTTTTGCTCATCGGAAGCCATCACCCTACCAGTCTCGCCATTCATCACTGGCGGCACAGTATCGTAACGATTTTTAAGTTGTATTACCCTATCCCCCACTCGGTAAACCACTGACCCAGAAACGACTTCTTTTTGGTGATCTTTTTTGGGATTAAAGATAGGCTGAAGCAGCTTATTAAGATTGTTCACACCTGCTGCCCCTTCCTTCTGGGGTGCTAACACCATCACTTGTTGATTTAAATCCACATTCTCACTGCTCATTGCTTTGACTAACTCGACAATGACCAGAGCAGTCTTTTGTGGTGAATCTGTTTCCAGCATGGCGCAGTCCCCCACATCCATCCATGAGCAAGCCTGATTAAATTTGTGCAGTGTGGGGACTGTGCCAAAATTTACGTCACTAGCTGCATAAATAATCGGGCTTTCGTGTTGCTGTCGATAAATGGTTTGCAATCTTGTTGTCGGCACGATATCAGAATGAAGCAAGTCTCGCAACACCATTCCCGCCCCGACACTGGGTAATTGGTCAGAGTCTCCTACCAGCAGAATTTGGGTTGTTGGTGGTAAAGCTTTCAATAGGGAATTGAACAAAAATATGTCCACCATTGAAAATTCATCAACGATCAGCCAATCAATCTTCAGGGGATTATCCTCGTTATAGAGAAAGGTGCTTCCAAGTCCCTGCCATTGCAGTAGACGGTGAATGGTACTTGCAGATATCCCAGTTGCGTTTTTCATCCGGTTTGCTGCCTTCCCGGTGGGCGCTGCAAGAGCTATAGTTGCCCCCTGAAAAGTCAACCATTGCACCAAGGTTTTTAGCACATAGGTTTTCCCGCGCCCAGGTCCGCCTGTAATTATACTAATAGGATGTTTAACCGCCATGAACAAGGCACTGATTTGTTCAGGACTCAAGCGAGAGAGTGAGCGATATTCAGCCCCAAGAAATTCAGCTACCCAGTGTTCTAAATGTTCTGTCGAGTTTTTTGGTTGGTTAATTAAAGTTTGAATTTTTAACGCTACAGAAATTTCAGCACGGTAGGCGGCTCTTAGATAAACACTATTGGCAATTTCGCCATAAACTAAAGTTTGTTTCTCAACTAACTGCTCTAGAATGGTACTCAAAGATTTATAATCGGGTGTGTGGTCAGGACGCTGGAGCAAAGATACGGCACGCCCAAGCAATTGGGATTCAGGCAGAAAACAATTGCCCTCACTCAAAGCTTCCTTCAAGACATGGAGCAGACCTTTTGTGTAACGAGTATCACTTGAAACCGAAATACCCAGCGACATCGCCAACTCATCAGCAGTTTTAAAGCCGATGCCCTCAATGTCATCAATTAATTTGTAAGGGTCGCTCTCAAGTACTGCTGAGGTTTTGTGTCCGTAATGGTCACAAATCTTTAAGGTTAACTTCAGTGATGTTCCCACAGCTAAAAGCTGGGCAATAGCTGCTCTTGTAGGATTGGCTTTACTTTCTGACCAAACTTTGGTAATTGCAGCGATTCGATATTTAGCAAGACCTGGGACTGACTCAAGTCTTTCTGGATGGGTCTCTAACACCAATAAGGTGGAAGAGCCAAAGTGGTTTACAAGAGTTTGGGCAGTTTTTTTCCCGATTCCACGAAAAAGTCCACTTTCTAAATACTGCTGGATTTCGACCAAGGTTAGTTCTGGAAGTTTATCGACAATTGGGAACGAAATCATGAGTTAAATAGCAGTTGAAATCGTCAGAGATGGTGGGGTGAGCGGATATTGTGAGCATTCTAGCACAGAGCATTCGAGAGAGGAGAGCGTGGCGGGTCTGAATCTCCCACTAATTGATTCTGACTCCTGACTCCCGTCTTCTGACTCTTTCTTCAATTTAAGGTTTAATACCACGAGCGTCTACAGTCATAGGACAAAGTGAGCCTGTTATCTTTAATTTTCTTGTCTGCATCATAACCTACAGATTGACTCACCATCGCGCCCTGACCAACTTTTCAAACACCCTCTAAATCGTATCTGTGAGCCAGATGAGAAAGATTGGTCAATTGTTGCATTAGCCCTTGCTTTCGGCTGTCCAATTTGGACGGAGGATCAGGATTTCTTCGGCACAGGTATTGCTACATGGCGAACCAAAAACATAGAAATTTTCTTCAACGAATAAATATAATTAATACACTCGGACTACTTACCCCAAAAACCGATGTTTATCCTAAAAACTCAACGTCAACCTTTCGCAAGGGCTTGCCATGTGCTTTACTTTTGTCAAGGGAAATTTCGGTAGAGCGAACCATTAACTCGATCGCTTGCCGAATGGCAACATCATCGCCCCGAAGACAACGACGAAACAGTTTCTCAACATTCATCGATGTGCCATCTGCACCAGCATTGAGCATGGTCATAGCGTTGGTGTTTGCCTGTAGATTAGCGCGGTCTATGCAAGCAGCGTAAAGCAGAAACCCACAAGCAGTATACATATCCACAAACGTATCAGGTTCGCCGTTGATTGTACATGGTCTAGGCGGCTGGGCTAGTGGGTGATGGAAGAGGTTGATGTCTAGGTCTGCCATTTTCCTTAATTCACCGATGTCTGCGCTTCTTGATAAATTATTTCTTGGAATTGAATCATATCTTTGTGGGGATCGGCGTGGCTGACTTTGACTGAGGTTTGTTCACCCAATTTTACATCTCGTTTGAAAAACATGGGTAACTGCAAGCCCAAATCCTCTAACATAATGAGTGCTAAATTACTGTCTTCCCGAAGCCACATCAGCACAGTAACCTGCCAAACTTCAGCAGGATGACGACGCAGATACTCTAAAGCCCAATATCTGTTAGTTTGCCGTTCTACCATAGTCACCTCTTGGGTGATGGTGGACACAGACATCATAACTTCTTTAAGTTGTTCTGCTGTGAAGGGGAGAACCTCACCGCGTAGATGGGCTTTTAACTGAAAGTGCGTCAGTAAGTCGCTGTAACGACGGATGGGAGAAGTCGCCTGAGTGTAGGTGTCTAAACCCAAACCTGCGTGACGTAGAGGGGTGATGCTCATTTCGCTCTTGGGCATACAGCGACGCATAGCACAAGCACGGACGAACCCTGCTGGGAGTTGGAGCAATTCTTCGTCTGGGGGTAATTCTGGCTGGGGTTGACCGCGAAAGGGTAGGGGAATGTTGTGAGTTCGACCGTAGCGGGCAGCTACTTCACCAGCAAGAATCATCATTTCTGCTACCAGTTGCCGGGATGGTGACTCATCTAAAACGTCGATACTTATGTCGTCGTTTTTCACTTTAATCATCGCTTCTGGCATATTGATGCTGATGGCACCTTGGGCATACCGCCATGCTTTCCGCCGTTCTGCCCAAGTGGCGATCGCCACAATTTCTGGTTCCGCCTGCACCCTCAACTCCAGCATTTCATCTACATCTTCGTAGGTCAGGCGATAGGTCGGCTTCATCAAACTTGTGTGTATGCTATAATCTTCTACTTCCCCAGTTTCATTTAAAACAATCCCAAAACTCAAAGCGCAACAAACATGTCCCTGCACCAAACTCATGGGGCCAGTTGCCAATACCTCTGGGAACATGGGAATCATTCCCGTAGGTAAATAAACTGTACTCCCTCGTTTTCTTGCTTCCAGGTCTAATTCATCTTCTGGTATCAGCAAGCGTGTGGGGTCAGCGATATGCACCCACAGTCGCTCCCGCCCATCGGGGAGTAATTCCCAACTCAGACCATCGTCTATCTCGGTAGTACTTTCATCATCAATGGTGTACACCTTCAGATTTGTCAGATCTAGACGGTTTGCGTCTTGGTCTGGCGGAGGGGAATCAAAACGCTGTTGCGCCACTTCTAATACCTTGCTAGGAAACTGAACCTGGATTGACGAACGACGCAGAAACAAATTCTCATTCTGGTTCCACCAACCCAAGTCCACTAACAGTTGCATAGCTCCTTGGGGGGTTGCGGGACGACCCAGCATAGTCATGGTTTCCAGGACTGGTGCACTTGGGGGATAGGCACGCGACAGAGAGTCATAACTTAGCCCCACACGCACAACGTCAGCAAGCAATGTTGCATATTTTTCTATTGCTTCCAAACGATTGCGATCAGCACGCTGCCACTCCACTGCCACACCTGTAAGTGCTTGCTCTACACGAGCCAAAAATTCCTGCTGTCCTCTAGCTTTTACGGCTTCTACTTCCAGCTGGTGTTTACGTTCTGCCACCTGAGCTGCTGTTCGCGGTTCGTAGGCTTCTCCCTTCTGCTTGAAGTAGATTTTGTCGTCTGATAACAAGCAATAGGCGGCGTAGCACTGTGGTATGTCTGATTCTGAAAACAGCAGATTCGCCATTTCTGCTGGGGTGACTGTTTCTTCACCTTCTACCAGTAATTCCCAAGCCACCTCCAAACTCGATGGATCTAAATAAGGTTTTACCTCATTCAGAAATTGCGGTATTTGTGAAGACTTGTAGGTTTGTCCTGTTACTGTGTAGGTGATTTGTCGAGGTGCGAGACTGTGGGATTGATTCCGTTCATCTACTACAAACCAACGGGTCTTTCCGTCTGGACGGTCTACTACACCCAGACGGCGATCGCTACCAACTCGAAATTCTACTAGCGTCCCCTTCTCCACAAGCCTCGCGTTCTATTTTTCTCAAGTTTTTCTTTTTCAGTTAGGAGTTAGGAGTGCCCCACTGGCGGCGATCCACCTACCATGAATGAAACTTTCTCCCCCTACTCCCTACTCCCTACTCCCCACTCCCCTGTTTTTTGAAACTTAGGAGTTAATAACTCATTTTTACCCTTCCGCATTGATGAATGGCAACAAAGCTACAATCCGAGCACGTTTAATGGAAAATGTCAACTCTCGCTGTTGCTGAGCCGTAAGTCCAGTAATCCTGCGTGGCAGTATCTTGCCTCGTTCAGTGATGAATTTCCGCAATAAATCTACATCTTTATAGTCTATTGGTTCTCCTGGCTTGATGGGAGAAAGACGACGACGGTAATAGCTCATATGTTACTTAATTTCCTTGTGAACGGCATGTTTGTTGCAATGGGTACAGAACTTCTTCAGTTCTAGTCTGTTGGTGGTGTTGCGACGATTTTTCGTGCTGGTATAGCGTGAAACACCAGGAGAACGCTTATCTACGTTAGTACGACACTCTGTACATTCTAGTGTCACTATTATACGGACACCTTTACTCTTAGCCATAAATTTACAAACTCTAGATCCAGAAGATAATTAACACAAATATCCATTATTCCACATTGCGCCGCAATTTTTCAACTAATCGCTTAACTTTAATATCTAGTGAATAGCCTCGACGGGACGAAACTATCATAGTCTTACTTGCGCGATCGTGCAAAGCTTGTCTTCTCTGGGTGTCAGAAAAAGCTGCACCACAGTCAATTGCCAGGGGAATTAGTAGAAGTATAGCAGTGAAATTGCTGATGATGTTGCCTAAGGCAATGGAAACCAAAAGCGCACCCAACCCCACTATCCCCTCTCGCTTTAAAAGTGCTTCCAAATCTGGAACCTTTCCTCGTTGAACTTCCAGCAACTTCATATCGAAAGCAAAACGCCCCAAACTTTGCCCCTGATTGCTGTAAGGCACTATCACCCGCAACACCAGCCAACCTATGACAAAAACCAGTATCTGAACAAATTGAATGCCGAGTGCGCTGCTTCCTAATATGGAACTGACCAACCACACACTAAGGAAATCAATCCCTAATGCCATACCTCTTCGCACAAACTCAACCTTGGGATAGTATTTCGGGGAGACGGGTTCGATAGTCATAGAAAATAAGTAGTTTTTATATAGCAATCCTATTTAAGAGCAGGACTTGGGGGACGAGGGGGACAAGGGGGAGAGGGGGAGAGGGGGACGAGGGGGACGAGGGGGACGAGGGGGACAAGGGGGACGAGGGGGACAAGGGGGACAAGGGGGAGGTGTTTGTAATTCGTTTACGATTGCTATTTAGGACTATTATTTGATTTTTGAAAGATACGTAGGGTGGGCATTGCCCACCACATCCTATTATTTGATTTTTCAAAGATACGTAGTGGGCATTGCCCACCATATCCCGGTGTTGGTGGGCAATGCCCACCCTACAGATACTTAGATTTTTTCAAAATTCAAATATGATTCCTATAGTAATTTATTGGTTACGTAGAGCGATGACCTTAGTCTTAACTTTAAGATTAAGGAATAGGGAAACTCTTATTCCCTAGCTGCTATAACAATCTGTCCAGGAGTTATAAACAACTTCCCCTTGTCCCCCTTATCCCCCTTGTCCCCCCTGTCCCCCTGTCCCCCTTGTCCCCCAAGTTCGGATCTTAAATAGGATTGCTATATGCTGTCAGTCAGAGATACAGAAGCAATTATTTTAAATTTAGTACAACCTCTGGATAAATACCAGGATACAGAAGTTGTAGATTTGTTAACAGCAAGTGGTCGTGTTCTGGCGACGCCTGTCTCAAGTAAGCTGGACTTTCCCCATTGGGATAATTCGGCAATGGATGGCTACGCAGTGCGCTACAAAGACGTACAAGATTGTAGTGCAGAAAATCCAGCAGTTTTGGAAATCGTTGAGGAAATTCCAGCAGGGTACCAGCCTCAATGTACCATTCAACAGGGGCAAGCAGCGCGGATTTTGACGGGTGCGGTGATGCCAGCAGGTGCGGATACGGTGGTTATGCAGGAGGTGACACGCCGAGAGGAAAACCGCGTCTTCATCCAAAAACCCGCAAAACCTCAAGAATTTGTCAGACATCGTGCTTCCTACTACCAAGCTGGGACACAATTGTTACCTATGGGGATGATATTGAATGCCCCGGAAATTGCTGTATTAGCTGCTGCTCAGTGTACGCAAGTGCAAGTTTTTCGTAGACCGATTGTAGCAATTTTCTCTACGGGTGACGAACTGATATCCCTTGATCAACCGTTGCAACTAGGGCAAATTGTGGATTCAAATCAGTATGCACTGGCAGTTTTGGTGAGACAGAGTGGGGCAGAACCATTAATGTTAGGAATTGTTAAAGATGAACCAGTTGCTCTTGAACAAGCTGTTACCTACGCCATAGCTAACGCCGACATAGTTCTCTCTTCTGGAGGTGTTTCGGTAGGAGATTATGACTACGTTGAACAAATTCTAGAGTCACTAGGAGGAGAAATTCACATTCGTGCCGTTGCCATGAAACCAGGAAAACCCCTCACCGTCGCCACATTTCCATCTCCCCACTCCCCCCTATACTTTGGTTTGCCAGGAAATCCTGTCGCTGCTTTAGTAACTTTTTGGCGGTTTGTGCAACCAGCAATAAAAAAGCTTTCTGGACTGGCTGAAGGTTGGGAACCAAGGTTTGTCCAGGCGCGATCGCGTCATGAACTGCGATCAGATGGCAAACGCGAAACTTACCTTTGGGGTCAGATAATTTTGAGTAGTCCGTCCGTCTACGAATTTCAGCTAGCTGGCGGTAGTCAAAGTTCCGGCAATTTAATTAATCTAGCTGGAACCAACTGTTTAGCTGTCCTACCAGTAGGTCAGACATTAATTCTAGCAGGAGAGCAGGTGGTAGTGTTAAGAATTATGAATTATGAATAATGAATTATCAAGGTTCGTAGTTGCGCTTTAGCGCTCTTAGTACAGCGTTTCATAAATTCGTGGCGTTTTGGCTCCCAATGACCCTCACCCTAACCCTCGGACAATAGGGAGAGGGGACAGAATTTAGCTCCCGAATCCCAATGAGGGAGAAGGGTCGGGGATGAGGGCACACCAAAATCATTTCGCCATGAACTTGTGCAATTTTGTACTTAGCAACTAGGAGCTATAGCAATTCTAATTGAGATCCGAACAACGGGGACAAGGAAGACTTGGGGGACAAGGGGGACAAGGAAGAGTTGTTTGTAAAATCTAGCTGTTCACATTATGGTGAACTTATCAGCGTGCGTAAATCCTATTTCAATTCATAATTCATAATTCCTTTCGAGGATTTCTGTCGCATTGTCAGCACAAACTGGTCGGTGGAAGAGGAAGCCCTGTACATCTTCGCAGTTGATAGATCTCAAGAAATCCAGTTCCTCTTGCTTCTCTACCCCTTCGGCGGTAAGCCTCAACCCTAGGCTCCGTCCCAAGGCAACTATTGCTGTAACAATATGAGCCACTCTGGGGTCAGTGGTCAACGCTTGGATGAAAGAGCGGTCGATTTTCAGATTGTGGAGTGGTAAGAGTTGCAGACGTGAGAGGGAGGAATGACCTGTACCAAAGTCATCAATGGAGAGGTGAACACCCATTTTCTCCAGTTCATTTAGCACAGTTCTGGTGAATTCTAAATCCGCGATCGCGGTGGTTTCGGTAATCTCTAACTCTAAAAAGTGGGGTTCTAGCCCCGTCTGTTCTAAAATTCTTGCCACCGTATCCACCAGTTTAGGTTGACGGAACTGCTTGGGAGAGAGGTTGACAGCGATAGTCACAGGAGATAATCCAGCCTCTTGCCAAGCTTTATTCTGACGACAAGCTGTGTGCAGAACCCATTCTCCAATGGGGACAATGAGTCCACTTTCCTCAGCAACGGGAATAAAGATATTGGGAGCTACTAATCCCATTTCCTGGTGCTGCCAACGCAACAGAGCCTCCATCCCAGTAATTTTTCCCGTCGCAATATTAACCCGAGGCTGGTAGTAGACTAGCAACTCTTCCCGCTCTAGGGCATGACGCAAGCTGTTCTCTAAACCCAAGAGTTCGGGAGCCATAGCACTCAAGGAAGCAGTGTAGAGATGGTAGCTATTCCCCCCCCCGTCCTTGGCGTGATATAGAGCGGCATCTGCGTGCTGGACTAGGGTTTCGGCATCAGGACTGTCCTTATCCAATAAAGCAATGCCGAGGCTGGCACTCACGTAAAGTTCGTGTTCTTCTAGATAGAAAGTGTTGTCTAAGGCTGCTAGGATTCTTCGGGCTACTTGGGTTACTTCTTCCACATCATTGACTTGGGACAGTAGGATGGTAAATTCATCCCCTCCCCAACGGGCAAAGATATCCCCTGGTCTGAGGGAATCTCGAACTCGTTGAGCAACTTTTTGCAACAGTCTGTCTCCTAGGGTATGCCCTAGAGTATCGTTGATTGTCTTGAAGCGATCCAAGTCGAGGAACATCACGGCTAAACTTTTCCCACTCCGAACCGCGTTAGGCAGGGCTGTGGCGAGCTTTTCGTAAAATAGCCGACGATTGGGCAACCCAGTGAGGAGGTCATGGAGGGCTTGGTAGCGGATTCTTTCCTCCACCTGCTGGCGCTGCAGAGCACCACTGATACTAGCTGCCAACGTCAAAAGAGTGGATTCTTCATGCCTTGACCAGTGACGTTCTTTTGAGCAGGTTGCCAAGCCAAGGTGACCCCAGAAATAATCGCCAAGCCGCAGGGGTACTAAAAGAAGGGATTGAATACCATCTTGGCTGAGGAGTTCTTGTTCGGCAGATGGAAATTCTCGCGTAAAACCGCTAATGGAGTGTCCACTCTCAAGGGCAATGTACCAACTGGCTAGTCCTGGGGCCTGATCAAGCTGATTCTGCCAGTGGAAACCTGAAGGCTCAAGGTCGGAACGAGTCCATTCTAACCGCAGGCTTACTGCCGTCTCTCCCATTGCGGAGTGGTGATGATTCTCGAAGAGGTAGGCGCGATCTGCCTCGGCTGCTTCGCCTAGTGCAGCGAGGGCTTTGTTAATAGCTGTCTTGTGGTTCATTTCCACCAGCAAATAATTGGCAGCTTCAGCAACTGCTTGGAGTAAGCGATCGCGCTGCCGTAGTTCTGCTTCAGCTTGCTTTTGCTCTGTAATCTCTCTAATGATAAAAGTTCTAATTAAATCACTTTCAGGCAGATAGTGAACGGATTGTTCAAAAACGTCTTTGCCAACTTCCACCTCACGGACAAAAGAATATCCTTCTCGATTCTGAACTGCGGTAGACAAACCTGCCAGAATGGGATGCTGCTTCCCAGCTTCTCTGAGTCTAGGAAATTTGAGCGCAGCAGCTGGATTGAGATAAGTTATGTGTCCCTCTAAATCAATCTCGATAATCGGATTGGGGATGAGTTCTGGGAAGGATGCTAGGCGTGCTAGGGCTACATCACTAGCGCCTTCGAGGTCAGGTTCGGGAGCTACTAAAGTTTCAAACGGATTAACGGGATTGGCTTGCGCTGAGAGGAAGCCAGACAGGTCTTCAACTTCACAAGATTCAGAAAAAGCTTTTTCTGAAAGGTTAGAAAACGCATAGTATTTGGCATGAACTTGATTATTGCCAAATACTATGACATCTTCATGTTTGAGATCATGAGATAAACATTTTCTACTATTCACAAATAAGCCATTGGTACTACTTTTTCCTTTAAAGCTGCCATCAATAATCCGAAAGCCATATTGCTGAGTTTCTGGAACAGGTATGCGCAATAAAATAGCGTGTTGCCTTGAGACTGACCGAGAATAGAGAACGATCGCATTTCTACTATCCCGACCGAGAGAATAAGTGTTCTCTTGAAGCGGGATAATGCGCCGCCCTTGAAGGTCTTGGACAACTAATAAATGGCGTATTTTTTCGCGCTCATTTCCTGTCATGGTTCTTCCTGAATGTCTGATGGCTTCTGTTTTTGGGCTGAAAAATACTGCTCCGATGTTCTTCTTCAACTATCTACATTAGAGTTAAATACCGGATATCATAAATAGTATATTTGCGTAACTTTTGCTGTGGCGAAGAAGAAGTTGCTCAAAACCCAAAATCCTGATTTTTAAACAAGCAGGATGGCAATAACCGAGAAATTACTGTTCGGGAATTACTGATTAAAAAATAGAAATTGAGGAAAACAGTAAACTTTAGATTTACCTACGTATCGCAATTCTATTTAAGGGACAAGGGGCAATACAGTTGAGTTAATCACCAGCCGACCAAAACCCGGTTTCTTAAAGAAACCGGGTTTCTATGACCTCACCTACCCTTAACTGAACCGTATTGGGACTTACGCATTGACAGAAATCATCAGATATGGTAAATATGAGTGTTGCAATACAGCCTTACTCAAAGTTTGATTTTTCCAAGAATGACTGTAGGGGCGCAAGGCAAGAGCGCCCCTACAAATGGGAAACGACTATTATCCGTTAATACACATGATGTTCAATTTGTATAGTGCGTAAGTCCTGTCAGGTTTTGAACAGATTCTAAATCAATACAGTTCAGTTAGTAGTGTTCACAGACTGAAGATCCCCCCAACCCCCCTTAAAAAGGGGGGCTTATTCCCCCCTTTTTAAGGGGGGTTAGGGGGGATCAAAGCCTTAACTGAACGGTATTGGATTCTAAATTATGGGTGATCGTACAGAAACCCGGTTTCTTAAAGAAACCGGGTTTGGTGAAACTGGTAGGAATTACGAATTATCAATTACGAATTATATTCACTACGGTTAATCCAAATACCTCTGAGTCCAGCTGCTTTAGCTCCTTGATAGTCTTCTTTAATGCTATCGCCGATGTGCCATGCTGTCTCAGGTGGACAGTTGTGTTTTTCCAAGGCTACAGCAAAAATTTTCGGATCGGGTTTAGCTGCACCTGCTTGGGTGGAAATGGTGACAGACTCGAAAAAGTCTCTGAGTTCGAGAGATTGTAATACTGAGTAGATACGGGAATCGAAATTGGACAGCAACCCCAGTTCAATTCCCATACGTCGCCAATTTATCAAAGCTGGTTGGACATCGGGATAGACAAACCACGGTTCAGCAGTACCAAAGTGAATATAGACTTCGCTAAAAAAAATAGAAAAGTCGGAAAATTGTTGGAGAACACCTGCTTGTTCAAAGGTGTTCAAGGCGATGCGAAGCCACCAGTCAAACTCACGCTGGGGAATATCTTGTGGATCTACATCTGGAAATATTGGCGGCGGCGCGGCTTTAAAGCTTTGGATAAAGGTTTTATTCAAAGTTTCGGCTGAAATTTCCACACCAAACTCCTGCGCTATCTGGCTATAAACTTCACCCACACTGCCTTTAACGCCGAAGAGTGTGCCTACAGCATCTAAAAAAATAACTTTCGGTCGTTCCATAATAAGCGTCTATAGCTACAGCTTTCAGCTATCAGCTTGGTTGACAGAAGCCGTCCAGAGGACGTCTTGTGTGCTGATTGCTATTTAGAAAGTGTTTCTATAATAGGACGGACTAGCCAGTTAAAACCAACTTTCAGTCGATGATCTAAAGTTGGTAGCCGATAAAGATAGGCAACACGACGGGCGAGGTATGCCAATGGACCATCGAGTTTAATGCCTAAGCCTGTGAGAGTGGCGTTGTCTATGCCCAGGGTCATCATTTCACCTAAGTACTGGTAGCGGAAGGGCAGCAAAGGGCGGTTAGTCAGGGTTGCCCAGATGTTCCAAGCGGTATAATCGGCTTGCTGGAACGCAGCTTGTGCGGTTGTGGGGACTTGCTGACCTTCAGCATCAAGGCAATCTGCTAAGTCTCCCAAGGCAAATATTTCAGGATGATCGAGAACTTGCAGAGTAGGTGTAGTGCTGATTTGACCACGCTGGTTTTGCTTAATGGGAAGCGATCGCACTACGGGGGAAACCCTGATTCCCACTGTCCAAATGACCAAATCTACCGGAATGGTATCTACCTGATTTTTGTACTCTAGCGAGATACTGTCTTGCCCGATTGATTCTACCTTAGTTTCTAAATCAATAAATACATTACGTGCTTCCAAGGCTTTGCTTGCTGCTTCTCGGTTGAACTCTGGGGATGTTCGCAAAATTTGATCACTCAGTTCAATTAACCGGAATCTTCCTCTTTCTCCAAGTCTGTCTGCTAGTTTGCAAGCTAACTCTACACCGCTGTAACCACCGCCCACAATTGCCACTCTAATTTTATCTGCCTCCGATTCTTCCAATACTCGCAGGCGTTCTTCCAAACGATAAACATCCGGAAGACTACGGAATGGATAAGTGTAGGATGTTGCACCAGGAACTATATCTATCGGTGTTTCCCCACCCAGTGCTAACACTAATCGGTCATAGGAAATTTCTGGTCCATCTTGTAAGTGTACCCGTTGCTGGTCTATGTCAATTCCAGAAACAACTCCTTGGTAAAATCGGATACCTGTATTTTCTAAAATTTCTTGAAAGGTCGGGGCAATTTCCCAGGTTTGCAGTTCACCTGTGAGTAGTTCGTAGAGAAGGGGAGAGAAGAGGAAGCGATCGCTTTGATCCACCAAAACCATTTCAGGTTTTTGTCCAGGTTCCCAAGGTAGCTGGCTCAAGCGTAAGGCAGTGTAGAGACCACCAAAGCCTCCACCAAGAATAACAATTTTAGCACGCTGTTCAGTCATTAGTCTATAGGATCATCGATAAGAGCAAGGCAACTTCTATCAGTTTACTGATTTCTTGCGGACTATGGTATTGGCTTAGGATTGCTATAGCACCAGCTAAATCAGTGCTGCTATGATATTGATGCTCATAGCCAAAATTGTGGTATTGAAAAAGAAGGATAATATTCCATGTACCAGAGCCAAGCGTCTCATATAGCGTGATGTGGTCTGAATATCAGAAACTTGGCTAGTCATGCCAATGACAAAAGAAAAATATAAAAAGTCCCAATAGTCTGGTTCGGTGTCCTCAGGAAAATCTAGACCCCCAGCTAATTCCTCTCTATTACTACCTTTACCTTGATAATAATTATGTGCATATTGCAACGCGAACATTGTATGCACTAGTAACCAGGAACCAATAATCGTCATGACGGCAAGGGTAACGTGTAGCGCTAGCACAGACGTTGGCTGCCCTTTTTTATTATCACTGAGCAAAAATCCAATTGCTAACACGCTAGCACAGGCGGCGGCGATCACCAGAGTGAAGATAGCTAACCGTCCTGCATATTCACGGTCGGCAAAACGGCGCATTTTTTCTGGGGTAGCCCTCACCATTACCCACCAAGTCAAGCCTAAAAAACAGTCAACGCCTGAATTCCAAGTACAGAGAATACGCGACGCCCAGTGCAGCCAAGACGGAAGTAGTGCTGAGACTAATACAGCCAAGCCTACGGAAATGACCAACCGGGGTCGGGAGTCCAGGTTCTTGAACAAGTAACTCGCAATAGACACTTGGACAAATCACTCAAAAGTTAATTATAAGGCGATATTCCCTAGCTCATATCTTGCACCATCATCTTATTGCAAAAAAAGCAGCCTAAAACCCTGATTATTGTGTAGGCAGGGCTAAAGCCCACCAACCCTTATTGGGAAGGTGCAAGATGTCAGCTAGCATTTGACTGTCACTCTTGCTGCTCTTGTGGTTTGATTACTTTTATCAAGTGAAAATTTTTGGACAATGAAAACCCCAAACGCTGATAAAAAGCCATCGCCCTCTTGTTGGTAGGAGTTGTTTGAAGTGCAAGGGCTACTGCTTTAGAATGCCATGTTTCTTGTAACCATTGGAAGAAGATTTTGCCAATACCGCGATTTCGGTAGTCTTCCTGCACGAAAAGTTCATCTACCTCAATGACATCTCCCCCAAACTCGTTACTCCAAAAGAATACTAGGATAGCATATCCAACTACGGTTTTGTCTATGTCAAAGACTATAATGCGTCCCTTTTCTGGTCTTAGGATAAACTCCTCGAAAGTGTTCTGAATTTTCTTTGGAGTCATTTCCATCCCCGATGGATCTTTGCTGTAAAGAGAAAGTACATAGTTTTGCACTATTGGCAAGTCAGCTTCAGTGCAGGCTCGAAACTTAACATCCATCAATATCTCAAATATCTAGATTTTATGACTGGAACAATCTTAGTACAAGATTGCACAAGTTCCTGACGATGGGGAAAATGACCTGTATCGTTCGTAGTTGCTAAGAGTGCTCTTAGCAACTACCAACTAAAACGCTACGAATTTATTAGCCTCTTTGTGTAACTCCCAGAGGAAGAATCTCAAGAACTGTACAAGAACTGCTAGCGTCAACAAAACTACCGACCTTAACTAATAAATATGGAATTTAGATGAGCGATATATTACTAGCGATCGCTTGACTATCTAAGCGACACAATCTTACTTTCTGGATGATATTTGCACCCATTCTTTGATAGAATTTGATTCCAAGTTCATTAGATACTGCTACAGTCCAATCGATTCTGCCACAGCTTTTTTCTTGTGCTGTCTGGCATAAATGTAAAATGAGTGCCTGACCAACTTTGTTGCGCCGATATTCAGCTTTAACATATAAATCATCGAGCCAAATTCCTGGTTTTGCGAGGAAGGTTGAATAGATAAAGTGATAGGTTGCGAATCCAACAGGATTCCCATCAATTTCAGCTAAAAGAACAAAAGCAAGAGGCTTTTCTCCAAATAAATCCTGTACTAGCTTTTCTGGTCTAGCTTCTACAGCTTCAGGACAACCATCAAATTCGGCTTTCAAATGGATTAGTTCCATGATAACGGGAATATCTATCAGTTCTAGATCTCGAATTGAAATTTTTGTATTATTCATTTTCTTCGCATAAGTCTAAAAACTGCCATTAGCAAACCCTCTGCATCTTGAAATTGTATGTGGATAGAAAAGCTTTATCGGTAATGGAAATATGTCAGACCTGATTGTTGTCAGAATAAACTGTGTCGCCTATCCTTAAAATTTTCCCAGCTTCTGACTCTGGCACATTTGTGTTTACAGCTAACCTATAAAAGTGATTAAATCGAGACGGGGTTGTCCAAGAAGGTAACAACTCTTCTCTTTTCGCCATAACTATTTTCTGAAACTGAGGATAAACTTCACCAGTCCTAGAGTTTCGTGAGGGGACAATACAACGTTGGCAAGGGTAAATGCCTTCAAAAAGTACCTCTCCCACTTGAAATTCCATAGAGGAATTGGCTTCAGTAAATAATTTATCCTCCCAGAAAGCTGGAACACCGCCAATTTCAAGATTGGTTCGCAGTCGGAGTCGCAGTTCATCGACTGTCAATTCAGGGAACCATGATGCAACAACTTCAAGGGTTTTTGTGCTAATGACTGTCGGTCCAGATGCGTGAGTATCATCTGGAAATCCAGCTAGGGAATTCTGTACGACATGAACCGGGAATCCAAAATAGTCGCTTAACCAGCTTTCTAAGGCTACACGTTCATGATCAAGAGAAAAAATAAATTTCTCGCTAGACCCTTCAACTTGCAGAGAAAGAATTCTCAAGTCAACATCCAAGGATGATCTCAGTAAATGAATCTTAGCGTTTCGCTTCGCATTCACAAAATGACCTTTTTCGTCACGCAAGGCAAATTCTCGGTCATGCTGTAAAGCACCGCTTTTTAGAAGAGTTGATTGAGTTACAGCCAACCCATTCAAAGATTTTATAGGGTAAATGAATATGGCTGCTAGGTAAGGTGATGTAGTTGACATTTTTGTGCGGAAATTTCAGTTACATAGAATAAAAATTTATAACTCCTAACTCCTAACTCCTAACTCCTAACTCCTAACTCCCTTCAAGATTGGCTTGTGCTTGTAACCACGGATCTACGGGTTGTCCATCTTTGCGACGCAACTCAATTTCAACTACCATCACTTTTTTTGAACCAGGGGGAGCTGGTTTTTGATGGAAAATAATGTCATAATCTGCTGGATTATGATTATGCTCTTTCAACCATTCTTGCACCTTGGTTGTAGCGAAGAATGATTGCCCTTGCTCAAACATTCGGGTAATTTGCATCTGTAGAGAGAAAGGATTTAATCTACCCATTGTCAACTCCTTTGAGCTTCTGTTTAGTGCAGGCGGGAATAACTTTTTCCCTCCAAGCAAGAATTAAGAGCAATCTTATGCTATAATTTCCATCATACCACAGAAAGTGTCAGAATTTACGCCTTTGAAGAAAGACGGGAGTGGGTAGGGGCGGGGTTCCGAATGGCGTGCTTGTTAAGGGTTGAGACTGACGCTGCATAGGGGGAGAAAGGGGGTTGAACAGAACACCCAGAACCGTATTTCCTTATTAATCACTTTTTTTTATCAATTTGAGAAGCAAAAATATTTGCTTCTATGGGCAAGATTGCGTAAACTGAAGTTAACTAACTACTGCAAGGCTGAGTTTCGCTTAGCAAAACCTCATGGTTAATTAACGGAAACACAATCAGTTGCTTTGCATATTTTAGGTGTAAACCTAAAAAAAACGCCTGTGGAACTCTCTAATAAATCCGAATACGCACTTCTAGCCCTGTTAGAGCTAGCCAGCTGCTATAATAGCGGCGAATCTTTACAAATCCGACAGATAGCAGTACTACAAGATATACCGAATCGCTATCTAGAGCAACTATTGGCGACTTTAAGACGTGGAGGTCTGATTAAAAGCATACGCGGAGCTAAAGGTGGCTACGTTCTGGCACGAGATCCCCGAAAAATTACCGTTCTGGATGCTTTCATCTGTATTGAAGGCGCAGACGCTGTTATGCCAGATGAGGATGCGCCTCCCCAAACAGTAGAAAGTGATGTAATATATGAAGTTTGGCACGAAGCGCGTCAAGCAGCTTACTCCGTTTTGCAAAACTATACGCTCCAAGACCTTTGTGAACGGCGAGCAACCCGACGAAACATGGAACTGATGTACTACATTTAGAATTAAAATTAAAATCTTGGATGGATCGGTTTTCCTCCCATCCTCTTCCCCCCTATCTCACCAAGAATTTCGCCAGAATTTGAGTAGGGTCATATGAGGAAAGTAAACTATGTTTCCGTTTGTTGATTTTTGGCATAATTCCTACTGTGGAGGCGAGCAACTTTCTCGGAAAGCTCAATTACAGCGTAAGCTGAGATTCCTTAAGACTATCCGAGATGATTTAGACACTAAACTTGCAGGTCTGAATGCTTCTATTGGTAAGGTTGAGCAGCAGTTAAATCAAGAAGATGTAACTCAAGTCTAACAGCAACACAAAATCGCTGGATTGTACCTGGTGCGTTCAAGCAACAGTTCCCCACCGCTAATTTTATAGCTTAGAGTAGTTTCCCCTGTAGAGACGATACATGTAACGTCTCTACAGAATTTTCATTTCTTGCAATAAAATTGTGTAATTTGGCTTGTAGTTGCGCTTTAGCGCCCTTAGCGCCACTACGAACCAAAAATGATTTATAGCAGTTTGCGAGTCAGCAGTTCTGTGGTAGGGGCGCGGCGGCATTGCGCCCCTACCATTAGGTGTGCCTCACCCGGTTAAAATCCGCTATATTAACGCCGATATACTTACCATCGCCTCAAATTTGTAGGCTTTATTGCTATTAATTACCTCCAACTTAATAGAGATTTTCATACATTTAAAAATCTATATAGGAATCCTAAATCATTTGTGAAAAATCTTAAGTAGTGTAGGGTGGGCACTGCCCACCATGTCTGGGTTTTGTAGGGCATAGCCCCACCTACGTGTATTTCAAAAATCTGCGGAGGATTCCTATAGGAATCCTAAATTATTTGTGAAAATCCCAAGCCCCAGAAACCCGGTTCCTCTACTTTCACGAATCAAATAGGACTACTATAGCAGTCCTATTTGATTTTTGAACTTAAATCATTTATTGCTCACAAATCATTTAGGAGCGCTATATTCTATTCAGAAGAATTAATAAATTAATTTTTCATTTTAAATTTCCAACTATAACCTCAAGTTAGCGACGATCATCCTATCAGGTGATGTCACTCAGAAATTATAAACGCTAACTTGAAAGTACCAGTGTTAATGAACTCTGGAAACTAAAAATATGAAAAAGATTATTCCGGCTAGTCTAGTAGTTTTAGCCACTACATCTGCATTTCTATTTAACAATCAACCAGTTCAAGCTCATGGGCGTTTCTACCACTACCCGTTCTATGAAAACCACTATCCCTTCTATGACCAATATCCAGCAAGGTACTGCTATCCTGTTGCTGGATGGCTAATTAAAGAAGACCCAGCCTATCACCCTCAAGCCTACGCTGACGGCTACCGTCAAGGAAGGAAGAGCGCGGAAAACGGAGAGTCATATAAACCACGTACTGCTGGTGGCGAATTTGCTCGTGGTTTTGAAGATGGTTATTACGTTCGGGAATTTACTGGTCAGAAACATATTGTTCCTGACAGGTATAGACCATACACCACATCAAACTGTGGTTGGTATTGATTTTGTCTCAAGAGCTAAGTTGGAGAATTCGTAATTCGTAATTTATTTGCTAATTATGAATTACGGATTTGTTTTGCTTTAGCTATGGGATAATAGACGAGTTGGATGCACCAATTCAAGCGATCGTGCTAGATCCACTTATTTAGGAGGTATTTTTTGGCATCAATTAAGTGTAGAAATGTGACGTTTACCAATATCCAGGCGATTTTGTTTGACAAAAACGGCACTTTGGAAGATTCAGAAGTGTATTTGCGATCGCTCGGACAAAGAGTCGCAAGGATCATAGACGCTCAAATTCCAGGAATTGGGGAACCGCTGTTAATGGCGTTTGGCATCAATGGTGATAGCCTAGATCCAGCAGGATTAATTGCGGTAGCGAGTCGCCGCGAAACAGAAGTAGCAGCAGCAGCATATATTGCAGAAACTGGACGGGGTTGGTTTGAGTCATTAGCGATCGCACGTCTTGCTTTAGATGACGCTGAAAAATACATTGGCAATACTCCTTCACCTCTGTTTGTAGGGAGCTTGGACGTATTAAAATCCCTGTGGGAAGCAGGACTGAAACTCGGTATTCTCTCAGCAGCCACAACCTCAGAGGTGCATGATTTTATCAAACATCATCAGTTAAGTGATTACATGCACATGTTCATGGGTGTTGATGAAGGTCCGAGTAAACCAGATCCAGTTTTATTTTTAAAAGCTTGTAAATCCTTAGAAGTAGAACCAGGCGTCACACTCATGGTAGGCGATTCTGTGGGTGACATGCAAATGGCACGTAATGCCAAAGCAGCAGGTTGCATTGGTGTCACTTGGATAGGTAAGCCGGACAATGTCCAAGGTGCAGATGTGGTAATTAATCAACTCGACGAAATTCAAATTCTAACCTCATAAACTCACTCCCCCTAAATAAACACAATCAAATCTAAAACCAATATAATTCATAATTCATAATTCATAATTCATAATTCAAGATGTTACGATGTTGTAGTCACTGCTTTAATCCCCACTGTCGATGAACAAACCATTGGATGAAGCGCTTTCCATCGAAGTCGCCCGTCGAATCAAAAGCAAGGCTGATAAACCATTTGATAATTCTTACCAAATTGTATTGACAACCAAGGGAGCAACCTATGTACAGGGATTTTTAGCTTTTGCTGGTCAGCCATATCAACCCATAGAACACAGTTGGATTGAACTAGGCGATCATATAGTGGATCCCACACTACCGTATCTGAACAGAAATGGTCAGGAACTTTGGTATTTTCCGGCACACCGTCTGACGGTGAAGCAACTGAAAGCCATCATCGAAGAATCTCAGGAAGATTATCCAGAAGATGATCCCTTACCAATATATGGAAACCCACCTTATGAGTATTACGGAGACGTGATGTTAGGCGGCAAGGATTACTTAGAAGCTTATCAAGCAGCGGAGGCTAAGTGTAGAGAACTCAATCAACTAAACGCTGAAAGCAACTAACTCCTCACTCCTCACTCCTCACTCCTCACTCCTCACTCCTCACTCCTAATCCCTGCACTAGCACAGGTCGGCGTAAATAAGCCACCCATTTGAAATATCTAAAACCCTTACCAAACGTTAATTACGAATTACGAATTACGCATAGCGGTACTAGTTTGATTTCCCATTACTGCCAAAGTACTCGCGATAGCCACAAATTTTGTCTTCTCGTACATCAAAAGAAACTGCTATCCGATTTTTGTAAGGTTCTCCCAATAACATTCCCTCATCGCGGAACTCAAAAACAACTGTTGTCTCATTGCTGGTAAAGCGTTCTAGGGTGAGGGTTAGTCCGCCTTTCAAGGATTCAGAAACATATTGGAAAAAAGCTCTAGCATTGTCTTTTCCCACGTTCAATCCGTGGAATTTTCCTACTGGAAACCAAAAACTGAAGTCTTCTGTAAGCATATCTAAAAACAGATTCCAATCGCCTGTTTCTAGACCATGAGTGAAATGCGCAAATGCTTGATGAGCAACTTTCAATGTATTCTCTGACCCTTGTGCCATTATAACCTCTGTGCCGGGATTAATTGGTATACTACCCACAATATAGCGGTTCTCAATTACCTGCAATACGCTCCAGCTTGGGGTGGAGGTAACGGGAGACAGGGACAATGAGTGACTTGTCTTGGTGCGGCTGTGCGCCGTGGTAAGTGCATAAGTTGATTTCACTGACACCTAATTAAAAATCAGGAATTATCTTGACTCAAACTCAACCTTCATTAAGGAGTATCATATGAGCGGATTTGGTCACGGTTCCGTCGGCACACGGGAACAAGCATTTACGACTCTGCTGAACTTAAGACAAGAAGGCTATCCACCACATAAACTTGTGGAACTTGCCGCAAATATAAAGGGGGACGTTGATACGGTTAAAGACGGTCCCGATCCTGAAGAAAATCTTTGGGTACCAGCAGGCTATACCTACTTTGGTCAATTCATCGATCACGATCTCACCTTCGACAACACATCATCACTGAACCCAGCAGATGCTGGACAACAAGATCGTTTCCCTACCAACTTGCGTACCCCACGCTTTGATTTGGACTCCTTATACGGCGACGGACCGGATGCTCAGCCTTTCTTATACGCTGAGGACGGTGCTAGTTTGCTGTTCAAAGATAGTCATGAGAATCAATCTCAAACAAGTTTTGAGCAAGCAACTCAAGACTTACTGCGTAGCCCCAACGGTCGCGCTATTATTGGCGACAAGCGCAATGACGAAAACTCTATCATCAGCCAAATCCATTTGGCATTTGTAAGATATCACAATGCAGTGGTTAAAAAGCTTAGCCAAGAGGATAAAGAACTAACTGGTACTGCCCTATTTAATCAAGCACGCGATGAGGTGCGCTGGACTTATCAAAAGCTGGTGATCGAAGACTTTTTACCGCGCATTGTCAAAGCTGAAGTGTTTGCTGACCTTAAGGGAGCCATAACATCTCAAGAGCGGGAAGACCTCTACGCCCTTTATACTGAACATAAGCGTAAAAACTTGCCCCGCGAATTTGTGGTTGCGGCTTACCGCTTTGGACACTCAGGAGTGAGGACAGGTTATCGGCTGAACAAAGAAACTAGGTTGACTATTTTCCCGTCCAGCAATGATTCAACACCAGATGACGACAGTTTGCTGGGATTTGAACCACTCCCCAAAACCCATGTCATTGACGACTGGGGTCGCTTTTTTCCAAATACGAAACCTGGAGTTTTCCCCACCGAACTTCGAGATGAACCCGCAGATGGAACACCGCGCCCTGAAGTCCGGCTACAATTTGCTTACAAAATTGATACCACCTTGGTAGATCCACTTGGTGTTTTGCCACCCAAGGTGCTACCGACCAGTGCGACGGTTGGGGGATTGGTTAAGGAAGTTGAGGACACAATACGCCCTGACCACTTGCCAGACACAGTGGGTCACCCCCCGCGCCCGTCGTTAGCCCTCCTCAACTTACTTCGTGGCAACACATATAAAGTGCAAGGTGGACAAGCGATCGCACATGTACTCAGGGCAAATTCTTTTCCGGTTAAAATACTAGACCCAAAGCACCTATCTACGAGAAAAGCGGTTCCAGAAGTTCCAGAAAAGGATGGTGCATTTTTCAAATTTGAAGAAATCGATTCAACTCTTCAAACAGATACTCCTCTGTGGTTTTATATCTTAGCCGAAGCCCAAGCCTCGGTTGTGGATGCAATCAAATTAGATCCAGATGGCACATTCAGTGAAAAACAACTCCTCAAGGACAATGGAGCAAAAACTCAGCTAGGCTGGGTGGGCGGTCGGATTGTAGCCGAGGTGTTTTATGGTCTGCTGGATTCAGATAGTGAGTCCTACTTCAATGCAGCACCTGAAGACTGGAAGCCGATTCTAGGCGGTAATGGAGACGTGATCTTCGCTAACTTTCTCAAGTTCGCCGGACTAACCATCGGAAACTGAGCAAGTGCGCTTTTAGAGGCGGCGTAGTATTCTAGGACTTACACATTGACAGAGAACGCAGACTATGCATCACATTCTCGTTACAAGGCAGAGCCTTGTAATGCTCCTTGGTGGAGGCTCTGCCTCCCATTAAACGCGGAGGCAGAGCCTCCCTTAATTACGTCCCCAGGCGGAGCCTGGGAACGAGGCAACGGGGCAAACGGCGAAGTTTCGTTATGCACATGATGCTTGATTTGTAAAGTGTGTAAGTCCTGTATTCATTCATTAAGCCTCGTCTTTGGGGTTAGATTTGGGCGATCGCGTAGTTTTCTAGACAGGCGATCGCTCTTTGATTTGAGATAATCAAGGCATTTTGGGCATAATTTCTGAGTTCGTAGTTGCGCTTGGGCGCAAAAAAAACCGCGATTTTATGCGCCCAAGCGCAACTACAAACCAGCGACTACTTTGCCGCAATTTCTGCCACTGAGTAAGTATTCAACTGCAGCAGCAATGGATTCTATTCCCTGAAACTCGGTTGGATCAACGGCAATTTTTAGTTTGTTGGTGTAGAACAGGTCTAGTAGGCGATCGCGTGCCTCAACCATATATTCTTTATAGAGGGGCATGAGAAATCCTCGTACCGAAGTTGCTTTCCAGAAGAGCTTTTGATAAATTCGTGGTTGTGTGACTTGCTCGAAATTATTGGCATATTCGGAAATGAAACCAACCACGACTAAACGTCCCCGAATTGCCAAGTTATCCACACAGGTATCGAAGACCTGTTTACCTACACAATCGAAAACGAGGTGAACGCCATTGGGGTATTCTTGCTTGAGGACTTGATTGAGGTTTTCTGTGCGGTAGTTAATGATGCGATCGCATCCCAACTCCTTCAGTAACTGTCCCTTAGTATCCGATCCACAAGTCCCAATGACATGATTACCAGCTAACTTTGCCAACTGTACCGCAATATGACCAGTACCACCCGCAGCCGCTGTCACCAAGACAACTTCTTGGCTTTTCATTTCCCCGACTTGTTCTAAGGCAACCAAAGCTGATACACCAGTAGGCATCAGGGTTAGTATCTCTGGTGTAGCTTCACGAACCTTGAATGCTAGGTCAGCGTTGATCGCCTGATACTCGCGATACCCTCCCCCGCGTGCAGTAGTAACCACAGCATCACCAACTTGGAAATCTGTGACATTCTTTCCAACCGCTACGACTTCTCCCACCGCTTCCACACCCAAATCAAAAGGGGGAGTTAAGTTAACGTAACTCACTTCGCCTCGGCAAATTAAAGTGTCGAACCCTGCGTTGACTCCAGCGAATTTATTACGAATAATAATTTCACTAGGTGCAGGTTCGGGAATAGGGAGTTCTACAATTTCAATAGCTGATTTGAAGTCTTGAGCAAACTGTTTTGCAATAAGTTTTTTGTAAGTCTTACACTCTTGTAACATACTCACCTTCTATCAGAGTTAGACTAAAATTAGTTGCTAAATTGTATACTAACGAATCCACACACCTCCCTTTCCCCTTGCATTGATGTGAAAAACACGTTTCCACAGGTATCGTGAAGTTTTTATGACAACTACTCCTGATAAACCAGAGACAGAACAAGTCATTGGCACCTTCTCCATGTCGGAAATCGGTCAAGAGTTTAACTGGAGAAACTGTTGGTATCCTGTTACCTTCGTTCAAGACCTACCAAAAAACGATCTTTACAGCTTTTCTCTTTATGCTGAACCCTTGGTCTTGTATAGAAATCAGGATGGGAAACTAGGGTGTTTAGCAGACTGTTGTCCCCACCGCGCAGCTAAACTCTCCGATGGACAAATTATCGACGGCAGAATTGAGTGCTTGTATCATGGTTGGCAGTTTGGGGTTGATGGTCAATGTTTACACATTCCCCAATTACCACAAGATGCCAAAATACCCACTCATGCCTGTGTAAAATCCTTTAAAGTTGTAGAACGCCAAGGCATAGTTTGGATGTGGGCTGGAAACCCAGAAACGGCTGATGAAAAACTCATCTTAACCATACCAGAACTAGACAATCCGGCATTTGTCAGCATAGACATCATGACTGATCGCCCTTACGACCAAGGCTTTTGCATAGAAAATCTCCTTGACCCGGCTCACTTCCCCATCAGTCACCACGGCTCTGATAGCGATCGAAAAAATGCTCAACCGTTGGAATTTGAAGTGCTTCAAACTTCGATCGCAGGCTTTACAGGTCGGTATCGGAATGCAGGGAAACCCAACGAAAACTGGATCGACCTTGATTTCTTTGCTCCAAATTTAATTCAATACCGATTGTATAATATAGGCAAACTAGGAAACCAGGCAGGATTGGCTTCTTATCCGCTACCTCTTAGTCAAGGACGATGCCGTGTTCTTTCCAGGTTTTATCGCAACTTTTCGACTTGGAAAATTAAGCTACAACCTCGTTGGTGGACTCACTTTTACCGTAGCCGAGTCTTAGAGGAAGATATGTATTTTCTCTCAGGAGCGCAGGCAGAAGTCGAACGATTGGGACAAAGCTTAAAAAAACTTTATTTGCCACTAAAGACATCAGATACCTTAGTCCTTGAATACCGTAAGTGGTTGGATAAATATGGTTCATCTTTGCCGTTTTATCGAGGTTATGCTACCTCAAAACTTAATGTTTCTAGTGAAAACGAAGCCTCTACACCTTCCTCACTAGACCGATTCGAGCGCCACACAAAAATTTGTGGTTCCTGTCATCAAGCTTATCAGGGAACAAAATTAGTGCAGCAAACCTTGATAGGTGTAGCGATCGCCCTAACAGCTTTAGCCATACTAACAGATGACTTGGTGAGTCACATAACAGCATTTACAGCTGTATTAGCAGTGAGTTTGGCTGCTGTCACCGAGAAAATGAAAATCAAATTTGAGCGTCCCTATCAGCGTCCCTAGTCATTTTGAACACAAAAACTTGAGGAAAAGACTATGATTCAAACGACAACAGAGGATGTGCGATCGCCCAACCGAACGCAAGACTTGGACTTCAATGGAAGAAACTGTTGGTATCCCATCACCTTCTTGCAAGACCTGACACCAGACCGCCCTTATAGCTTTTCCTTATATGACGAACCCTTCGTTTTATTTAGAAATCAAGAGGGAAAGCTCGGCTGCTTGCCAGATCGTTGCCCTCACCGTGCTGCTAAACTGTCTGATGGACAGATTATCAATGGTAACTTAGAGTGCCTGTACCACGGTTGGCAGTTTGGTACCAATGGAGAATGTTTACATATTCCCCAGTTACCAGTTGATGCCAAAATTCCTGCAAATGCTTGCTTGCAATCTTTTAAAGTTGTAGAACGTCAACGTATAGTCTGGATGTGGCTGGGAGAACTAGAAGCTGCTGATGAAGAACGCATCCCAACTATAGCAGAATTAGATCAGCCGGAATCTATCTGCGTAGATTATGTAGCCGATCTTCCTTATGACCAAAGCTACTTTATTGAGAATGCACTTGATCCAGCTCACGTTTCTATCAGCCATCATGGCACTGAAATCAATGCTAGACGCGAAAATGCTCAACCACTGGAAATGGAAATAACCGAGAGTTCTGCACTCTTAATTCGTGGCAGATATCGCAGAACGAAAACACCCAATGCAAACTGGTCTAATATGGAATTTGTGGTTCCATGCTTAGTTTTGTATGCATTTGCGAATCAAGGAACTAGTTTTTATTCTGGAAATGCTGTATATGCAATTCCCACGGGGAAAGGGCGGTGTCGCGTTCTAATCAGAAAATATTGGAAATTCTTAACATGGTCTGAAAAAATTAAACCTCTTTGGCTCAAACATTTGCATCAAAATAAAATATTGGATGAGGATTTGGTGTTTATTGTCGGACTACAAGCACAAATTGAGCGATTGGGACAAAATCTGAAAGAAGTCTATTTGCCGCTTAAAACTTGCGACACATTTGTTCTAGAGTACCGTAAGTGGCTGGATAAATTTGGGGTATCTTTGCCGTTTTATCGAGGCTATTCTACATCGAAGCAAACTGAGAATCATGGCGAGTGTAATCTAAAGCCAATGATTCTAGAACGACTCAATGGGCACACGCTTATCTGTAGTTCCTGTCATCAAGCCTATCAGGCAACAGATAGATTGAAACTGGGATTAGTGGGTGTAGCGATCGCCCTAGCAGCTTTAGCCATACTCACAGATAACTCATGGATTTCCCCAGTAGCGGTTTCGGCTTCTTTGTCAGCACTAGCTTTAGCATTTGCCACCCAGAAAGTAAAAACCAAATTTGAGCGTTCCTATACTCGCCATTAATCCTAGCCAGTTGTGAATTAACTTGGTCTATTGGTTCCTTTCGCCAACCTTCTCCCTATAGTTTTAAATACCTATATCATCTATAGGACAATACAGTTCAGTTAAGCACCTACTCAGAAACCCGGTAACTTTGGCGAAACCGGGTTTCTATGCCTAAGCTATCCTTAACACCAAGCGTATTGATCTATAGGATTATTATTTGATTTTTGAAATATACGTAGGTGGGGCTATGCCCTACACATCCAGGGCTATTTCATTCTACACTCAATGCCAGGAACTCAAGTTCAAGGCTCAAAGCTCAAGTCCGTTGAAACGGACTAAATTTCTTCTAGTACTTTGTCAAGCTAGTTTTGCTCATTGTAGTAAGCACTTTAGTGCTTAGAAAATAAGGACTAAAGTCCTTACTACGAACTAACTTACCCATCAATTATAACTTGACAGACTACTAGTTCTAGTCGGCTTAAGCCGACTTCAGCTATTAGCCTAGGAATTTATTCCTAGGCGTGTGGGTTGCGAGTGAAGAATGAAATAGCCCTGCTACCACATCCCGGTTTTGTAGGGCATAGCCCCACCTACTTAAATTTTTTCAAAATTCAAATATGATTCCTATAGGATGACCTTCATAAATTTACATTATGCGCTTGCTCCTACACAGAGTGTAGGAACAAGAAATTACGCTAGTCGGCGTTTAATTTCCTCCGCCAAATCTTCCAACGGTACTTCCACCTGTTCACGTGTTTTCAAATCCTTAAGAGAAGACTTTTGCGCTGCTGCTTCCTCCGAACCAATAATCACGCACAATTGAATTCCCTGTTTTTCAGCCATTTGCAATTGTTTGCCCAAAGGTCGCCGATCAAAGCTAGTTATAACATTAATTCCTGCCTGACGTAGTTTTTGAGACACATTTAAATAAATGGGCATCAAATCATCTTGCATGTTCATTACCATCACTTGCGCTGGTGTGGGGGCTAAGGGACTGAGAATATTAGCTTTGAGTAACCGACTGATTAAGCGAGTTAAGCCAATAGAAATGCCCACACCAGGCAATTTCTCATCCAAAAATACCCCTACTAATTCTTCATATCTACCGCCAGAGCAAATACTGCCTAAGGCTTCATGTCCGACTAGGATAGTTTCGTAAACTGTACCCGTATAATAATCAAGACCACGAGCAATAGATAAATCAATACAGTAACGATTTTCCAAAACTCCGAGATTGCGAACACCGTAAATAACCGTTTCTAGCTCCACAACTCCCAGACTAAATTCCTCAACTTCTGGTATAGTTTGAGCTAAGTACTTCAGTTTATCTAATACCTCATCAACCGTGCCGTTAATTTTAATGAATTCAATAATTTTTTGAGTTGCCTCTGCTAAAATTCCCTCTTTTTCTAAATCCTGTATGACTTTAGCTTCACCGATTTTTTCCAGGGTATCAATAATACCAATACAGGGTTTAATTTTGCTTTCCTCAATCCCTACCGACTTAAAGAAACCCGTGAGAATTTTGCGATTGTTGATGCGAATGAGAAAATCACCAATATTAACTGCTTCAAATATCTCAGAGATAATAGCAGGCATCTGAGCATCATACAGCAAACTGAGTTCACGACGCGCCACCACATCAATATCACACTGACGGAACTGACGGAAACGTCCATCTTTTGCCCTTTCTCCGCGAAAAACAACATCCATCTGGTAGCGAGCAAAGGGAAAGGTCAATTCGTTCAGGTGACGAGCAATATACGCCGCTAGAGGAACCGTTTGATCAAATTTTAAAGCTCTTGCTTCCGAACCACTTTCCCCAGCCTTATCTTTCTCAGCTTGCCGATTTGGAGGCAAGATAGGATTAATACCGTAGATGATATTATCACCTTGATTCCCCTTAGCTTGCAGAACTTCTAAACGCTCAACAGCGGGAGTTTCTATAGGCGTAAATCCATAGCTCTCAAATACCCTACGGATAGTATCTAGCAAATAGAGTTCCAAACGCTTTTCGCCAGGAAGAAATTCCGGAAAGCCGCTAGGAGTAGAGAAATTGATTTTGTCAGTTTTTGCCATTGCTTATTGACGCAGAAGAGGGGGGTAGGGGGGAAGGGGGGAGGGGGGGAAGGGGGGGTAATTAGGGATACAAGAAAAATTATATCTGAAATTATTCCCCCACTCCCCCACTCCCCCACTCCCCTACACCCTTTGTTCTTGGATCAGCGTCCGCTGGAAAATTTGATGATTATTAAACCAGTGCCAGGTGCGGGCGCGGTAATTATTGCAAGGACTTATCTGGATCATTTCATATAAGCTCATTTCTGGCCTAGTTTTATAAGTAAATAATAAAATTACCGTAGAATCGTCCACTTCCCAAGCTTTTCCTTGAATACGATCAGTGTCAAACCACAGTGTCTTGTCGTGATAAGTTCCTGGAAACTGATGCTCCTCCTGTTTACCATTAGACCACTTGTAGCGATTGATTTGGTAGTAAGGATAGGGACTATCTTGTGGAAACTGACAAGTTAAATGAGACTCATGCTTGTCGAGAATTTTTCCCTCTGTATCAATTAATGTATACGTACCCACCCAATCTCCTTCGTGGCGGGCAAGAACAGGCATTCCCTCTCGGATAGTAGACATGGAAACCTCCTTTGAATACAAGCTTTATCATAATTCGTAATTACAAAGAGCGTAATTCGTAATTAAAAATGGGTTTAATACCCCCGACAACACAGGTGGTCATTTTTCAGTCGCGGTTTAAATCCCCGGATGAAAAATAATTACGAATTATGAATTACGAATTTTTAATTAAGACTCCTATAATAGCGCTTTTCAATTGGTGTGAGGTACATTCAAGACCTCCCGGATTTCTCACAAACACTGAAAAGAAGGCAGAGAAAACCTGCTACAATGTATACATGACACAATACGGTTCAGTTAAGGAGAATCGTAGGTTGGGTTGAGGCTTTGCGAAACCCAACATTTTCGCGTTTTGTTGGGTTTCGTTCCTCAAACGCCAGTCGCCTACAGAGGGAAACCAAAAGTGCCACGAGGTACTCCCCAACCTACGCAGAACAAGGGTTTTTGGCGCTAACACCAAGCGTATTTATACATAACAAGCATTTCAGCACAGACAACATGACTGAGCCGGGTAATCGTAGCGAAGAGAGCCAAAAAATCGAAGGCAAAACCCCTCACGGTGAACAGCGATCGCAGGAAGCCCAAGCAGGTGATACTGCTCGGCAAGTAGGCGATGTCAATCGAGTTGTCAGAGAAGGTCGGCTTCTCCAGGATGCTGAGACTGGCTATTATGTTTATTTGACACTCCCATGCCTAAAGGCGATGGGATTCTTTAAGAGGTTCTGCCATATCTCTTAAATATCCAACTGTCGGAGTTTCTCGCACATGGCGATGATTAAGAGAGGCATGGTTCCCAATCTCAACCCCTAATGATTGATATCTACTGGGCGTAACTTTCCCACAGTCCGCAGGTAGGGTCTTTTTATTTTTTAGGAAGACCAATCCCACTCTCTTACCAATCGTCCGAGAGGCTTTTGTGTCTGCATGATCGACATGATTACAAACAACACACAGGAATTTCTCGCCCAAGCGGTTTTTCAAGTCAATGTGACCGCACTTCGGGCATTCTTGCGATGTGTGTCTCGCGGACACTTCTACAACGGGTTTTCCTGCTTTTAATGCCAACCATGTAATCTTGTCGAAAATATCGCCCCAACTTGCATCTAAAATAACTTTGTTCAAACCTGTCTTTTGAGCGGCATTATTACGTTTGTATGCGCCTTTGCCCTTCGGGTTCGCAGTCGCCTGCGGAGGGAAACCCTCCTTCAGCGCTGTCTCACCATCGTGCTTAGGTTTAGCACGCTTGACCATATTTTTAATATTTAAATCTTCTTTAGCAACAGCGTCAGCCGTGTCAACTACGACCTTAGCAACTTGCCAATTATAGCCGTCACGATGTTGTGCTAACTTATGCTGTTGCTTAGCTAATTTCTTGACGGCTTTAATCTTATTGTTAGAACCTTTCTGCTTACGACTGATGGCGCGTTGACGCATTGCCATCCGGCGTGCCGTCCTTTTATTTGTTGAAATTCTTTTGTTTTCTTGAAATCTGCCGTCAGACAGAGCAATAAGCTTATTGATGCCAACATCGATACCAACGATTGACTTGCATTTCTCAAGCGGTTTAAGGTCGGGCAACACATCAGCAATATTAACTAACATACTGATGTACCAATCGCCGCCTTTGCGCATAATCGTGCAGGTTCTTAAGTCTTGGATAAGAGTTAAGTCACGGCTATTGTGAAACTTTACATCCCCAATTCCTGGCAGGTACGCTGTTGCATAATTCTTTCTGATGTGGCGCAACAGCACATGTCCAGGTTTATATTCAAAAGAATCTAAACGTCTGATGAAATTAGGATAACCTCTTGCAAATTTATAGAAGTTTGAGAAGGCTGTATCAAGTCTGGCTATATTGGTTTGTAAAACAGCAGAGTTGATTAATGCAAAGTTATCTCTTGAGTTTCTAAGTTGTGTGGTCACCTTCATTTGGATGCCAGAAGCTGAATCCCACTTAGAAATAATATCGACAACTTTTTTGGTTTCCAAGTCTATGACCTTAGACTCTTTAGTGGCTAGTTCTAAATTCTGAGGAACAATGCCATGCTTAAGCACAGGACTTGTAAGAGGACAGCAAGAACCAAATTCGATTCTTGACTCTAGGTCGCAGTATGACCCATAAGCATAAATTATTTTTGAGTCGCTGTCTTTATTATTAGATTCAAATCCTACTGTACGTTCTCTTAAAGCGTAGTTACGATGTTTTCTTAACGTAACCAACCAGTCTTCAAGAGTTGCCTCCTGAGATTGATTAGGCAACAATTCAAAATTCCATCGAACTTGCACTTGTTTCTTTCCTTTATGGTGCTATCTTTCAAGATGTCTAGTATATCGCTATAAACCTAAAATATCAATAGATAAAACAGCAATTTTGAAGAAAAATTCCCAAAAAATCCAATAAAATAGAAATATTGACGGCGACTAAAGTCGCGTCGTATTCATCCCACGCCTGTTCGCGCAGCGTCTCCCCTTGGGAGAAGGACGGCGCTCGGATTTCGCCCCACTCAACCCTCAGCCTCGTGGGCTTTCTACTTAGATACTGTAAAGGGCGATCGAGTCGTCATCGTTGACCCAGAAACCAACCAACAAATTACTCAGTTCAAAAACTCAAGAGCCAATACCCAAAAACGAATTGCATCTGGTCGGTGGAAACCTATCTTGTAGCAACCTATGTTCAAAGCGATCGATATTTGGAAAAGAATAGATGATACGGCAGCCATCCGCTATCGCTGTTTCGAGCGCCTAACTGATGGGCAGTTTTGTGTGCAAAGTGTCGATTATTACCATCTTCCCCTGAACGAAAAACAGATTAAAACACTAGACAACCAATTTTTAGAACTCTTCATTGAAGAATCTCCCGATCAACGATCCTCCCTTCATCCCACTCTGGAAGAGGCGATTGCTCAGTATGACCAAGACTTTACGGATGATGTCGCATCTTCACCGTTAGAACCACAGGTCGCATGATCCTGTGCGGTCTTTGTGATCGTAAGTACCTGTGCAAAATTAATTGCATACTGAAATTGCCTGAAATGCTTGTTAAAAGGTCATTACACGTTAAATAAATGTGTAATTAATTTTGCGTGAGTACTTAGTGCGATCGCTGCCATTGTCGAGTGCGGCGATTGGGTTGAAACACCCATACCTTCCTGTGATGAGTGATTGATGATTCACAGCTTTCCATCACTGCGAAAGCAATTATTGCTGAATTATGAATTATGAATTCGCCTGAATTTCATAATTTATAATTCATAATTCATAATTCATTATCAAACCACCAAGGGTCACTCATCGAGTTCGTTTTCATCAAAAAAGCTTTTTTCCGCATGAACCTTGTCAGCGCCGCAGGTCCCATGCGCGACCCACCCATACCAGAAAATTTAAAGGAATTTTTCTCTCCTTCATGGATCATAGCTGTCAGACCAGCATCGTTGATACTAATAGCACCCGCATCTATTTGGCGTGCGACTTCCAACGCTTGGGCTTGCGATTGAGCAAAAACAGCAGCACTTAGTCCATAAATTGAATCGTTCGCCAAATTAACCGCTTCCTCAACTGTAGAAAAAGACATAACAGGCATAATAGGTCCAAATGTCTCTTCGGTCATCACCTTCATAGAATGGTTGACTCTTGTGAGAACAGTAGGACGACACCACCAACCTCCACCACTATCCTCAACTTCCCCACCGCAGTGAACTTCTGCTCCCTTTTCTACTGCATCTAGCAGATGGTCGCTGATTATTGCTGCTTGTCTTTCTGCTATGATTGGACCTATCTCTCCGCTTTCAACTGTGGGGTAAGCGAGGTTCAGGCGTTGCGCTTTAGCTACCAGTTGTGTGACAAACTTTTCAAATATAGATTCAGCAACGTAGACCCGCTCAATAGAGAGACACGATTGTCCAGTGTTAACGACAGAACCCCACAAAATTGCTGAGGTTGCTAAATCCAAATTAGCTGATGGTAGGACGATCGCCGGGTCTTTTCCTCCCAATTCCAAATAAGCAGGAATGAACCGTTTAGCAGCAGCCATAGCCACTTTTCGCCCTGTCGCCACACTCCCAGTAAAGCAAACAAGATCCACATATTCAATAACTTCAGCGCCCGTTTCCCCTGCTCCCTCAATAAAACTTAATACATCACGCAATTTTGGCACAGTGTTGACTGCTGCTAACAGAGGTGCAGTGAAACGGGGAGCAATCTCACTAGGTTTGACGACAACAGCACAACCAGCCAGCAATGCTGGGATTGTATCAATTGTCGAGAGCAACAGCGGAAAATTCCACGGGCTAATGACCCCGACGAGTGGGTAAGGAACCGCTGTTTGTTGCAGATGGATAAAAGGAATTGCCGTGTCTTTGTCAAGTTCTTGCAGCAACTCTGGCGCTAATTTACACCAGCGATCAATGCTGGAGAGGAATGAGTCTATTTCCGTTACGGATATTGACAATCTTCCTGTATCATTGACTAAAGCTTCCGTCAGTTTATCGCGCCCTGACAATATGGCTTGTTTCCATTGCTGTAAAGCCTCTATTCGCCCTTCTAGACCAAGTTGTTGCCAGCGAACTTGAGATCGACGTAGGCGGTTGCATAGCTGTGCCAGTAGCTTCTCAGGCGGCGGTATAATTACGTAGTCGTATTTGCCACTGCGGGGATTACGGACTTCTATGGGTTTAGACATTCCTCAAATGACCCCCAATTTGGCTAGGCGCTCAATGGTTTCTTGCTGAGTTTGGATGAAGTGTTTCCGGTCTACTTCTTTTTCCAGCATCGTATTAGCAGGGTAGAAGTATGACTGACGATAACTTTCAGCGTAAAGTTCAAACCGCTGTCGTCCAAGTAAATTATTTAACCCAGGTCGGCGGCGGTAGCGGCGTAAAGCAGCTAAGTCAATCTCTGCGAAAGCTGCCATGCTCTCTCCTGCACCTGTCTGGGATAAAATCAGTCCTCGGTAGTCAATAATTTTAGAACCACCATCAGCAGAAGCTATGGGGATGGAGATGTTAGCAATACCAGCGGTATTTGCTGAAACTACGTATGCGAGATTTTCCACAGCACGGGAGATTTTGGCAGCTTCTTTGGGCGATCGCTCGAATCCATACACTTCTGAGGTTGAGTGCAGAAAAATCTCTGCTCCACGCATTGCTAGACACCGCGCCACTTCTGGGTACAAAATTTCTTCTGATGCGATCGCTGCCAAATTGCCGATGGCCGTCTTCGCCACCGGAAACACACCTTCTAATCCGTAGCAGTCGAGGTACTTATCCCAGACATCATGTGGTGTCGGCGCAAACATAGAATTCAGCCGCCGATACCGTAAAACCACTGAACCTGATGGGTCGATAACAAAGCAAGTTTGGAAGTACAACCCCGGAAAATTGGGGTCTAGTTCGTAGGCATTGCCGGCAAGAAATATACTATGTTTTTGTGCAATTTTACCAAGTGCTTCGTACTCAGCACCTGCTATTTCCAGACAAGCTTTTTCTGCCCAGACAGCAAGTGATTCTCCCATAGGAAAACCGGTGAGAAAGTACTCTGGCAGAACGATTAAACGACAGTCAAAGCCAATGAAAGCGATGCTAGCAGCAATTTGTTGCGCCAAACGATTGATAGTATTTTGCATGAGCGATCGGGCTTCTTGGCGGTCAGTTGCCTGGTTCACTGCATGGCAAGTCACTTGGAGTGCCAGTGCCCTAAATGAGTCTATATTATCCGTGTTGACTGCCATACTACAAGATTTGTAAAAATTCTTAGAATGTTATATTAAAATCCTAAATGATTCGTGAAAAAAATGAGGGCTAATAGCTTTTTTACAATTAGCTATTAGCCATTAGCAGTCTTCACAATAATTTTATATTTGATGATTTCCGTCTGACTTCTTTGTCTAAACTTAATATAAACGAAGAACTCCAGGTAGGATAATGTCACATTCCTGTGAAAGTGCAGAGTCGAAAATCGGTAAAATCTTGCTCATCGGAGTTACAGGTGGTACCGGAGGAAATGTGGTTAAGGGATTTCTCGAACAAGGAGTTACCAACCTACGTGCCATAACTAGGACAATTGACATGAACCGTCCTTCTCTGTCAAAGATGAACGATGCAGGAGTTGAGCTTGTTGAGGCAAACCTAGACGATGAAAACTCCCTCGCCGCAGCCTTTGCAGGAATTTCGGCTATTTACTGCCACGCCACCTCAGCGGACTCAGCCAAGCCTGATCCGCTAGAGGTGGAGAGGGCGAAGCGAGTTGCACAAGCTGCCAAGGGAGCCAACATCAAGCACTTGGTGTATAACTCAGCAGGCGGAGTGGACAGGAATTCTGGAGTCAGCCATATTGAGCAAAAGTATAAGGTCGAGCAGATTCTAAAAGAGGCTGGCTTACCAACAACCATGTTGCGAGCCTGTTTATTCATGGAAGAGTTGTGGAAGAAGTACACGCGACCGTCTATCCTCAAAGGTGTCTTCCGATTCTCCGTTCAGCCTGACAAACCTTTACATCTGATTGCGAATAAAGACATGGGTCGCATAGCTGCCTATATTATTAAACATCCCTCCAAGTACATCGGTCAAGACATTGAGCTTGCTGGGGATGTGCTGACTCCAAAGCAGCTTGCGGAAGCATTCTCCCAAACGCAGGGGATTCCAGTTGTCTACAAAGAGACACCCGCCTGGATCTTCTTACTCCTTGGGCGAAAGGAACTGTTTAATCTGATCCAGTGGTATCGCACCAAGGGTTATCAAGCCGATGTCCAGCACCTGAGGGAAGAATTTCCTGGACTTTTGACTACATTTAGTGAATTTCTTGAAGAAACCAACTGGGCAAATAAAGAACTCACCTACGAGAGTTTGGGCGTTACATCAGGGTAATTTTCGCGGCGGAACAGTAACGGTTTGTAGTTGCGCTTCAGCGCATAAAGTCGCGATTTGGCGTTGCTGAATTGAAGTATGAAATGAAAAAAACGGGTATTTTAAAACTCTTTCTTTTTGCGCCTTTGCGACTTTGCGTAGTCCTGTCATACCGTGATTCAGCAACGCCCGCGATTTTTTTTTGCGCTGAAGCCCAACTACAAACAAGCACAGACTACTAGTGGTGTGCTTTATTAATTTCGAGAGGTTTGTAGTAGTGCTGCTCGATTTTTAGCACGCTTTGTGCTTACTACGAACTTTCACAACCCATCAAAATTAACGACATCGACTAAATGAAAAGACTAGGACACCCTCAGTTAAGTAGATTAGCTACAGCAATGCTGATGAGTTGCTCAGTTTTGCTCCTCCTCTGGTTAACCTCACCACTGCCTAAGATATTAGCAACACCTGAGACTAAAGTGTTTGAACAAGTTTGGCGAACCGTCAACGACAATTTTTACGACCCAACCTTTCAAGGGGTGGATTGGAAAGCGATGCGGGACAAGTATCAGCAGCAAGCAGCGCGAAGCAAGTCTAGCTTTGAGGTTGCTGTTGTCATCAATCAGATGCTGTCGGAATTGAAAAGTTCTCACACCCACTTTTATACTAAGGATGAGCCTGCATATTATCAGCTTTTGGGGGTTTTTCAGCCAAGGAACCCTGATTTACAGAAGCAGTTAAAGAAATTTTTGCCAAACGGCAAGGTTGAATACACTGGAATTGGCGCATTTACCAAAACTATCAATGGTAAGACCTTTGTGAGTGCCATCCTTGATGGTACTCCTGCTGCTGAAGCTGGGTTAAAAGTGGGCGATCAAGTGGTGAGTGTGGATGGTCGTCCTTACCAACCGATACAGTCTTTTGCGGGAAAAGCAGGTGGAAAGGTTCAGATGTTGATTCAGCAATCGTCCGATCCTAATAGTCGAAAAGAAATCGCGATCGCGCCAAAGATGCTGGACGCAACGACAATGTTTCTGGAGGCTCAAAAAGCCAGTACCCAAGTCATTGAACGGGAGGGTAAGAAGATTGGCTATGTTCATATCTGGTCAAATGCATCTGACCCAGATCAACAGCAGCTTCAAGATGACTTGATTTATGGTCGCCTCAGAGAAGCAGATGGGTTAATTTTGGATCTTAGAGATGGATGGGGTGGAGGAGATATTAATTATCTCAACATATTTACTGCCCAACAGGGTCCAGCTATTACCAGTGTTTCCCGCAATGGCAAGAGATATACGTATATTTCGCAATGGAAAAAGCCTGCGGTTATGGTGGTAAATGAAGGAAGCAGAAGTAGTAAAGAAATTATAGCCTTTGGCTTTCAGCAACACAAGATTGGAACCCTAATTGGCTCCAAAACAGCAGGAGCAGTGCTTGCTGGTAGTCCCTTTATAATGGAAGATGGTAGCTTTGTTTACTTAGCAGTGGCAAATGTCTTTATCAACGAAAAGCAAAGATTGGAAGGTCAAGGCGTCATACCAGATATCAATGTTCCATTCCCCTTAGAATATGCTCAAGGGGCAGACCCACAAAAAGAACGGGCCATTCAGACTGTGCTTTCAGCAGTTAAAAAATGAGTAGGGGCGTATGGCAATACGCCCCTACGTACGGGCAAACTTCGTCAAGTCTAACATTTTCCACAATCCTTGTAGAGACGCGATTAATCGCGTCTCTACGATCTGATATTCACCAACGAAGTTTGCTTTCTGAGACTTTGAATAGTGGCGATCGCATGTTCTGCCACCTGGTCAATTTCCTCATCTGTATTGAAGCGCCCTATACCCAATCTTACCGATGCATAAGCTAGTTGTTCTGAGTGTCCCAACGCTGTGAGGACATGGGAAGGTGAAGTCTTTGCAGAAGTGCAGGCTGATCCAGAAGACACTGCCATGATTGGTTGCAATCCTAACAGTAGTGCAGATCCATCCACTCCTTCAATGCTGATATTCAGATTTCCTGGTAATCGCTGGGTAGGATGTCCATTGAGATAAATACCCTCTATCTGCTGGATATTTTCCCACAATCTTTGCCTTAACTGACTTATCCGCTGGGTTTCTGTTGCTTGTTCTTGTAAAGCTATCTCCACCGCCTTACCAAATCCTACGATTTGAGGTGTATATAAAGTGCCAGAACGCATCCCCCGTTCATGTCCACCACCATGCTGCTGAGGAGACAATTGTACTCTAGGGTTACGGCGGCGGACATAGAGGGCACCGATTCCCTTAGGACCGTATACTTTATGTGCTGTTAGTGACATCAAGTCAATTTTCATCCCTTGCACATCGAAAGGAATTTTGCCAATGGCTTGTGCAGCGTCCGTGTGGAAAAGGATACCTGCATCGCGACACCTTGACCCAATTTCAGCCAACGGCTGCAACACACCAATTTCATTATTAGCAGCCATGACCGAAACCAGAATTGTCTCCGGACGGAAAGCTTTTTCCAACTGAGTTAAATCAATCAGCCCATCTTTTTGGACTGGGAGGACTGTGATTTCAAAACCGAGGGTCTTGAGATAGTCGCAAGGGTCAAGGACTGCGCTGTGTTCAGTGGCGACAGTAATAATATGCTGTCCTTTCTGAAAATAGGCTTCTGCTACGCCTTTAATAGCTAAATTATTAGCTTCGGTGGCACCGCTAGTAAAGACGATTTCTTCTGGTGTAGCATTGATCGCGTCTGCTAATATTTCCCGTGCCACTTTAACAGCAGCTTCCGCTTTCCAGCCATAAACATGACCGATGCTGGATGGATTGCCAAAGTTTTCAGTGAAGTACGGTAGCATTGCCGCGAGTACCCGTTCATCTACAGGTGTAGTAGCGTGGCAATCCAGATAAATAGGACGACTAGACATCAAATTATGAATTATGAATTATAAACTATGAATTATAAATCATAAATGTTGTAAATTGTCAACCATAAAATCTAAAATTAACTTCTTCATCATTCATAATTCATAACATGCAGCGTGACTTTGCCAACCGCGAAGAGTTGATAGCTTACCTCCGCGAACAATTCCCCAACGCAACCGAACGCGATCGCCACGTCAGCGAAACCGTGGGTGGACGCAAAGCGGCAGAGACAGCTATGCAAAAAATAGACCCAGTAGAATACGCAAAAACACGTAACTTCTTCACTGGTGCTGTAACGCGACTTTCACCCTACATTCGCTATGGCGTTCTCAGCTTGCGCGAAATTCGGGATTACGTCCTCAGCCATGTACAAACTCAAGAAGATGCAACTAAACTGATTAACGAGTTGGGTTGGCGTGACTATTGGCAGCGACTATATGTCAAGCTTGGAGATGGGATTTGGGAAGACCAAGAGGAATACAAAACAGGTTATACTCCTAGCGAGTATGCACCTGATTTACCAGACGATATCAAACAAGGCTCCACAGGCAGAGTTTGCATCGACAGCTTCAGCCGTGACTTGCGAGAAACTGGCTACCTACACAACCATGCACGCATGTGGCTAGCAGCTTACATTGTCCATTGGCGGCGGGTTCGTTGGCAAGCAGGAGCAAAGTGGTTTCTCGAACACCTACTAGATGGCGATCCAGCCAGCAATAATATGTCATGGCAATGGGTAGCCAGCACCTTTAGCCAAAAGCCGTATTTCTTCAACCGCGAGAACTTAGAACGGTATACTAAGAGTTTGTACTGTCGTCAATGTCCTCTCTACGGTCATTGTGACTTTGAAGGCAGCTATGAAGAACTAGAGGCAAAACTTTTTCCCAAAGGGGAATTTACTAGACAACCTAACAGTCAAAATTGGCAAAAGGGGAAAAAGCAGCGTTAGTAAAACAGGGCTATTTCATTCTACACCAGAGCCTTGAACTTGAGTCGTGGCTAAGAGCTCAAGTCCGTTGAAACGGACTAAATACCTGAAATTTCTAGTCGGCTTAAGCCGACTTCAGCTATTAGCCGTGCGTAATTTATTCCTAGGCATGTGGGTTGCGTTTTGTAAAATGAAATAGTTAAGAATATTCGTAGGTTGGGTTGAGGCTTTGCGAAACCCAACAAACCCTTCAAAATGTTGGGTTTCGTTCCTCAACCCAACCTACAAATTTTTATTTTTTAGGCAAAACCTACGCAGTATTGCTGCTTACCAAGATTTTAAGATGAAAACCTTCACTGCTGTCGTTGAAAAAGACTTTGACACCAACCTCTATGTTGGTTATGTCCCTGGATTAAGAGGAGCACATTCTCAGGGTGAAACGCTAGATGAGTTGCAGAACAATCTTCGTGAAGTCATAGAAATGCTCCTGGAGGATGAACAGACCAGGTTTGAAACAGTATTTGTTGGTACACAACAAATCATAGTTTCGTAAGCATGAGCAATATCCCTATTCTGAAGCCACAGGAAGTAGTTCGTATCTTGGAAAGTCTTGGCTTTGTCATTATCGCCCTCAAGATAGCCCATTACGGGCACCCCTCTCCCAAATTGGGAGAGGGGCTAGGGGTGAAGCCCCTTCGGGGCAAGGCAGAAGGCAGCTATGCTGAGGGCAGAAGGGAACCCCATAACTAAAGTCAGGGGCTTCAGCAAGGACGCAGTATTTCTTGTGCTACGCATCTCGAAATACATATTTTTTTGTTTTTCATAACTAAAGTTAGGGGCTTCAGACCCAATGGCATCGGGCAGACATTCAAACCTCTTTCCTTCTGCCTTCTGCCTTCTGCCCTCTGCCTTTCTTCGGTGAGGGCTTTCATTCACGGGTATTGCCCTTAAAAAGGGGGGCACTGGAATCAAAGTCCCCCTTTTTAAGGGGGATTTAGTTCTATCTAAAAGTATTTGATACATCACTAAGGACTTTTGAAACATCCTCTAAAGCCATTTGCTCTGCGCCCTATGATTTTCTTTCAAAAGTTGTTGATAAAAACTATATCTGAGTTCAGAAACCACCGATTGGGAGTAGCCTTGCTTAATGATATTTTGAGCATTCTGACATATCATAAATGTACGTTCCAAGTCTGTCAGAAGGTATTTTATAGACCAGCAAAAGGAATCTTTATCATCGGCGATCATTACACTCTCCAAATGTTTCGCATTTATTCCTTCAAGTGCAAACTTTGTGGATATCACCGGAATACCTTGAGCCATAGCTAACATTATTTTAGTTTTTAAGCCGCCGCCCATTCTGACTGGAGCTATGCTAATACTATTTTTAGAAAACTCATATATATCTTCAAGAAAGCCAACAAAATCGACTTTGCTAGGATGATTTTTATATTTTTTAACTGTGTCTAAAGTCCATTTCCCGATTACACAAAGCCTCAATCCAAATTTCGTAAAAACTGACTCTGCTATTTCCTCAATAAACCACTCCACAGCATCTTTATTTGGAAAATGATGTTCGGCTCCTACAAATATCAATTTATTCGGTTGCTCAAATTTATCTTTATCTATTTTTTTAAAATCTCGTTCAAGAATAGGAAAAGGAGAAACAAGAAACTCAATTTTATTTTTTTTATCTCCTAAAGCATTTTCCAAAATGACACTTTCAGAATCATTGAAGGTTACAATACCATCAACTTTCTCAAGTAAAACCATCTCTATAGATTTGTAGAAGTTCAAAACATATTCGGCAAAAACTGACTTTATTTGTTTTGCATTTATGTGAGACTGAATTCTATAGAATAGACATTCATGTTCAACAAATACTTTTTTAATATGGGAAGGAATAGCTTTTACTAAATTTAAATTCTCCACATATTCAAGTTGAACAATATCAATGTTATCTTGCAAAATTACCTCATTAATTTTTTCAACATATTTCTGGCTATGAATATAATATGGCTTCCAGGTTGAAAACATTGCAGCAAACTCTTCTTCTGCTGAAATCTTTTGAACACTTTTAGTTCTTTTTAGCAAAAATTTTAAGAAAGGCTTGACTTTTTCTTTAACGGCTAGAAGATAATTATAGATATTTGACCCAATATCATTACTGGTTGATTTAAATTGAGAATCTAAAATATAAATTTTTACTTTCGGTAGTAATTGATTTAGTTCACTAAACTCTTGATGTGTGAGATTACTGTCTTCAGGAACTAATAGGCTGACATTGCATAAATGACTTAGATATTCAATTATACCGAATTGAGAAATACTTGCGCCGGTTTCTAGGGGATAAATTTGGTGGAATGCAATAACAAGTACGTTCATAATTTTGAAGTCTGATAACTGAAAATTTAGTAATGTGCTTCCCTGTCAATAAGAGATTTGGTGACGAGTAAATTGGATAGGTGCAGTAGGAGGTTACTCGAACTTTTATCGGACTAATACTTTGACAGGCAAACGACAGCCTCCGTAACCCCTGTCTCCTACTAAGTCAGTAGAACCAGAACTAACTTCCCAGGTGATTACGTTAGAAATATAATCTAAAAGATAGGCATTTGAAAGAACGCCTACACCAACTGAATATATACTTGGATGGAGTGGATTTCTCTCTAGGTGAAAATGGATTTCATGAATGCCCTCCAATAGTTGTAAAGGAGGTTGATCGTGATCGGAGTCAAGTGTGAGAACTCTGTTCCCGTCCAAGGTTTCAAAACCAATTCCGAGTGCTAAATCAGATATTTCTCGAAAACAGTGAATGGTAAATATTAACTCCAGAGGTTCCCCATAGCTAAAACTGGTGTCAGAAGCTAGCTGAAGACGAAGTAAACGAGCTTTGTCTCCAAAACCATCACTCCTACGCATAGAATCTAGGTCAACATCAAAGGCTGACAGAGATGATTGAGCAGAATAGCGTTGGATTGCTTCTTCAACACTGTTGACCTTCTTGGTGACTCCCTTTTCAAGGTATATTGCCTGAGAGCACAACCGCCTAATAGCTTGCATATTGTGGCTAACGAACAGTACTGTCCGACCACCTTCTGCCACTTCTCCCATTTTGCCTAAGCACTTCTTCTGAAACGTTGCATCTCCTACTGCTAATACTTCATCTACTATCAAAATTTCTGGCTCTAGGTGAGCAGCTACAGCGAAAGCTAAACGTACGTACATCCCGGAGGAGTAGCGCTTCACTGGGGTATCTAAAAACTTTTCAATTTCCGCAAAATCAACAATTTCATCAAACTTTCGCTTAATCTCCGCTCTACTCATTCCCAGAATGGCACCATTGAGAAAAACATTTTCCCTACCAGTTAATTCTGGGTGAAAACCCGTTCCTACTTCCAATAGACTGGCAACTCTGCCGTTAATTCGGATAGTTCCCTTTGTTGGTTCCGTAATTCTACTGAGAATTTTCAGTAGCGTGGATTTTCCTGCGCCGTTGCGACCAATAATACCAACTTTGTCGCCCTGATTAATCTCAAACGACACATCCTTTATTGCCCAAAACTCATCCCGGCTTCGCTCTACCTCCTTCTGAGGACGGGGTTTGAGAACACCAGCAAGAGATTTTGCAACATCGGTCATTGCTCCACGAAATGTCTTGTGATTAAAAAGTATCTGTTGCTGATGTCCAAGAACGTACTTCTTAGCTAAGTTCTCTACTCGGATTACAGTATGTGACATTTGCCTTATTCCTACCTCTACCATAAGTCTAGACCACATCAGTAACTATACATCTTATGCTTCGGAAATTACTGATAGCGCACCATAGCAGCACTACTATAGCAATCCTATCTAAGATCTGGACAAGGGGGACAAGGGGGACAAGGGAGAGGGGTGTAGTGTAGGGTGGGCACTGCCCACCAGTAGGGTGGGCACTGCCCACCAGAACCAGGATTTTGTGGGCAGTGCCCACCCTAGGTATATTTCAAAAATCAAATATGATTCCTATATAGCAATCCTATTTAATATCTGAATAAGGGAGAGGGGTGTAGGGGTGTGAGGGGGAAAAATGTGTTTCTACTTTCCTGTTGCGTGCGATCGCAGCAATTCTCATTATGAGAATGGTTATCAATATATGAAGGTTAATGAGAGAATTGGAGAAAATACTGGGTGATGGTGCTATGAAAACTCTTAATGAGATCAGGCAAGTTTTATTAGTACAAAAACAATCTTTGTGTACAAAATATCAAATTACAGAATTGGGTGTGTTTGGCTCTTATGCCAGGGGAGAGCAGACAGAATCAAGTGATATTGATATTTTGGTTGATTATGAAACAGCACCTACTTTCATTATGTTGGTGGAACTTAGGGATTATTTAAGCCAGCTTTTTGGGTTGAAGGTAGATATCGTCACTAAGAATGGGCTTAAACCGCGAATTCGCGATAAGCCTTCGGAATGGCGCTGCGCGCATCGCGTTTTGGCTGAGGCTATCTATATATGAAACGTAGTTATACGGAATTTTTACAGGATATTTTAGACGCTACTAAGTAGGTCGGCGTGAATAATTAAAGGTTTGTAGTTGCGCTTCAGCGCCCTAGATATGAGCGCTGAAGCGCAACTACAAACCTTTACATAAATTTATATAGTTCGGTTTTTCTGTGCCGATCTACTTACAGAAATTGGTTTATTTGTAAATGGTGTTAGTTATGAGGCTTTTGAGTCCAACAGAGAGAAAACTTTGGCGGTGGTGAAGCTTTTAGAAATTATTGGTGAAGCTGTTAAAAAGATTCCTAATGAGCGCCGTGAACAGTATCCAGATATACCTTGGAAATCAATAGCAGGTATGAAGGATATGCTTGTAATTGGTGAAGTACTGGCTTGGCTACGGAGCCTTGATTTGATAGAGAAGTAGCCAAGCGGGAAATTAAACGATGATCTGATGCTAAGCCGAGATTGCTGGGTGCGATCGCATCCGAGGTGATAGTTAGAGGCTTATGTGTTATTCTTAGAAACTCTGATTTTAGGGTTGCTCACACCTACCAATAACTCATCGCTCAGAAGTAAGAAAATTTATGAATCAACCAATTGTCTGGGTACACGGCGATTGTCTGAGTCCGCACAACCCCGCACTACAACTATACCCCGACGCACCCGCTATCTGGGTTTGGGACGATGCTTTGATCGAGGAATGGCAACTCAGTCTCAAACGCCTCGCTTTTATTTATGAATGCTTACTAGAGTTACCCGTCGTCATTCGTCGGGGCGATGTGGCGCAAGAAGTTTTAGCCTTCGCCAAAGAGCATAATGCTAACAAAGTGGTAACAGCAGAAAGTCCCAGTCCCCGTTTTGATGCTATCTGCGACGAAATAGAGCATTCTGTGGAACTGGAAGTATTTGAGGTAGAACCTTTTTTTGACTACGACGGCTATATTGACCTCAAGCGCTTTTCGCGCTATTGGAAAGTGGCAGAAAAGTATGTGTTTGAGTAGACCTCATTATAGCGGCTCACGTTTCACTTTTCACCTGCAACGCCTGTAACTGTTCAACTGATAATCCAGTCACTACAGCTACTTGTTCTACAGCCATACCAGTATTGAGCAAATTCATTGCCACTTGTTGTAAAGCTTCTTCTCTCCCTTGTTCTCTCCCTTGTTCTCTCCCTTGTTCTCTCCCTTGTTCTATGCCCTGTTCTATGCCCTGTTCTATGCCCTGTTCTATGCCCTGTTCTATGCCTTCTTGCAAAATGTCCTGATAAATGACTGACTCACGCATAATTTCCGCTCGCAAAACTCGTCTAATTAGCTCCTTATTTAATAATAAACCAGCCAAAACAGCAGTGGAAGCAGCTACATTTGCCTGAGTTTGAGATGGTGTCATCCGGTTAATTTCCCTTGCCACTTGGTTCAGTACACCCTGTGGGTCTGTTGTGCGACTTAATACAGCAAATGGTAGGAGTCCTGGTGTTTTCAAAAATATCTCCGTGGGTTGCTCCCACAACCGAATCACCTCAAACTCGTGGCGAGTCCCAGGAATGGAGAATGTATTCTCGTACACCCTTTCTGAACTGGTGGGTTTCAAATAAATCACTACTTGACGCATTTGCTTTTGAGGAAAGCGCCGATAACCTCGCAGCCGATAGTCAATCATCCGAAAGGGAATATCGGCTTTGGGTTGGGTTTGAAATTCTAGGTGCAGTACGGTTTCTTCTGATTGTAGGAGAATCAGTGCATCAGCACGAATTGGTTCTAATGAAAGTTCCGTTGGACTGAGTTCAGTTAAGGTAATAGGTTCTCCTAACAGCCAGGTGGCAAAGTCTGTGGAGAAGTTTTCCGCGAGGAATTTACAGACATTATCAAACATCTGAGTGCTGTTGCAAAATGCTACCGATATTAGTCTAAGTTATAAAACGTAAACGATTCTCAGTAGAGACGCGATTAATCGCGTCTCTACAAGGGTGCGGTAAAATTACAAATCTGTAACCAAACGTAATTCATTACTCAATTCAGCAACGCTAACTTAATAGTTTGTAGTTGCGCTTTAGCGCTAAAGCGCAACTACAAACTTTAGAGGTTATTCTTTATCCAAACGGAGTACTGCCATAAACGCTTCCTGTGGGACATCCACTGTGCCAACGGCTTTCATCCGCTTTTTACCTTTAGCTTGCTTCTGCAAAAGTTTCTTCTTCCGGCTGATATCACCACCATAGCACTTGGCAAGCACGTCTTTCCGCAATGCGGGGATGTGTTCGCTGGCAATGACTTTACTGCCAATAGATGCTTGAATTGGCACTTTGAATTGATGGCGAGGAATCAGTTCTTTGAGTTTTTCTGCCATTGACCGCCCGACGTTGTAAGCTTTATCTCGGTGGACAATCATTGCTAAGGAATCCACTGGATCGCCGTTGATCATGATATCCAGCTTGACTAAAGGATTCTCTCGGTAGCCTATGAGGTTATATTCCATACTTGCGTAACCTCGTGACCGGGATTTCATTTGGTCAAAAAAGTCGGTGACCACTTCTGCCAAGGGTAACTCATAAGTCAGTGTGGTGCGTCCTTTGGTGAGATACTTCATGTCTTTAAATACACCACGCCGATTTTGTGCCAACTCCATCAAAGTACCGACGTAAGCTTCTGGTGTAATCATATCTACCTGGACGTAGGGTTCTTCGATTTTTTCCCGTTCGTTGGGAGACGGTAAGCGACTAGGGTTGTCGATGTCCAGAACCTCGCCCTTGATGGTGGTTACTTTGTAAACTACTGAGGGGGCTGTAATAATTAAATCTAGGTCGTACTCTCTCTCTAAGCGTTCTTGCACAATTTCCATGTGAAGTAAGCCCAAGAAACCACAACGGAAACCAAACCCCATGGCGCTGGAGGTTTCTGGTTCGTAGTGCAGCGCCGCATCGTTGAGTTCCAGTTTCCCTAAGGCTTCCCGCAAGTCTTCAAATTGGTCAGCATCGATAGGGAACATGCCGCAGAATACCATCGGGTTAGCTTCTGTGTAACCAGGCAAGGGTTCAGATGCTTTAGCTTTAGAGAGGGTAATAGTATCACCTACTCGTGCATCGGCTACGGCTTTAATTGCCGCTGCGAGGTAACCTACTTCCCCAGCGTGCAGTTCCTCAACTTGCTTTTGAGTGGGAGAAAGTACACCAAGCTCGTCAATTTCGTATTCTTTGCCAGATACCATTAGGTAGATGCGATCGCCCTTCTTCAGTGTGCCATCCATTACCCGAAAATACACAATCACTCCTCGGTAGCTGTCGTAGTAGCTATCAAAGATTAACGCCCGCAAAGGTTGATTTACGGTATTTTGTGGCGGTGGTATACGTTCCACAATTGCTTCTAAAATTTGATCAATGCCAATTCCCTCTTTAGCAGAGGCAAGAATTGCACTGCTGCAATCTAAGCCGATAATTTCTTCGATTTCGCTGATTACCCGTTCTGGTTCTGCTCCTGGCAAATCAATTTTATTCAAAACTGGGATAATTTCTAGGTTATGCTCTAGGGCTAAATAAACATTTGCCAGAGTTTGCGCCTCCACACCCTGCGAAGCATCTACTACCAATAGTGCGCCTTCGCAAGCTGCAAGACTGCGGGATACCTCATAGGAAAAATCCACATGCCCTGGTGTATCAATTAAATTCAGCACGTACTGCTGACCATCTTTTGCCTTGTAGTTCATCCGCGCGGCTTGCAGCTTAATTGTAATGCCACGCTCCCGTTCCAAATCCATGTTGTCAAGGAACTGTTCCTTCATTTGCCGATCCTCCACCGTGCCAGTAACTTGCAGCAAGCGATCGGCAAGAGTTGATTTCCCGTGATCTATGTGAGCAATAATACAAAAATTGCGAATGCGAGCGGCAGGAACGTCAGTCATATACTTCTTTAGCTTTAGCAGCAAACAAGGTTAAGAGAGCAATATACTTAAAGTATTTTAATGCTTTCTTCGCTAAGACGCTGCCTTTGTTGGTGAACACTTAAACCAGGGAACGGGTGGTACTCTTGAGATTTTTCCTGACCAGCACCCCCCCACAGTAGCTCTTTTGTCTCCCCCACTCCCCCCTGGGGTTAAAACCCCAGGCTATCCCCACATCCCATTCCCTATTTACAACTCAGGATCGTACAATAAACATCAAGAAGTACAAATTGTACAGGCATCATGGGTCATTGCTAGGGAGCAACTGCCCTCAACTCAGAATAAAGCTACTTTATAAAGTCTTGGAAAAACAAATTCAGAGTACATCACCTATGAATATCCAACAGAAAGCTACCGAAGCGGAACATAGACTAGCTGATAAGGTAGAAATTGCCATAAGTCTAGATTCAGAGTTAGTGGAACAAATTCGACATTTAACCAACGACCCGAGTAAAGTGATTGAAGTAGCCATCCGCCAGTGGTTAAGGGGTGAAACGCCAAGAGATGATGAACTAACGCGCACACCTGTACGCAAACCTTTACCACCTCGAGGTGAATGGAACGATTAAGCTAAAAAATTAGCTGGAAATTATGGAGGATTAAAAAGTGTAAATTTTTTCTTGATTTCTTCCCGAAAACCTGAAAGTTACGGATTAAATTTGCAAAGCTGTAAAAAATGATGCCAAACTTTTTGCAGCCATTCGCAAAATTTTTGTGGGTTGCCATCTGTCTATCCAACTCTAGTCATGAGTATTACTGCTGATTCTCAACAGACGAATCTAGTATCAAACAATCAGGAACCTATTAGCAGTAACCTTGATTGCTTATGGGCAAATTTAGGAGCGGAGTTGGTGTATACACAAGATGTGACAGGTCGTTACTTGACCTTTTATTGGCAAAAAAGTGAGAGCCTGGGGTTGAAACCTGAGCAAATAGTGGAAAATCTGAACGGGTATCAAATTTTCGGTCCAGTGGAAAAAGATACTTATTTGGAACGATTGCAGCGGATTTTGACAAGTTTGGTTCCTGAAAGGTGTCAGTGCTGGTTTAGCTTCGGTGAGATGTTGTATGAGTTGGAATTGGCAATAAGTCCCATAATGCCGACATTTGCAAGTGTGGCAACAACTGTTTTGGTGATGGGAAGGCTGCTGCAATCTACAGTCAGCAAAACAGAAGTGAACAGGGCAACAACGCCCACAAAGCTAGATTTAGCTTTACGTTCACAGCAACACCGAAAACTGGTAAACCAAATTACCAGAAGTATCCGGCACACATTGGATATAGACATTATTTGGCAACAAACAGTTGACAATTTAGGGAAAGCGCTGCAAATAGAGCGTTGCATTATCTGTCCCTACCAACCCTCAAGCTCAAAAGTGCAGGTGATCGCAGAGTATCATCAGCCAGCAGTCAGCTCAATCCTTGGCTTAGAAATAGAAATAGATTCTGAGCCTACGTTTGCTCAGGCGTTAACTACCCTAGAACCAATTTTAGTAGAAAACCCTCAACATCCTCAGTTCCAGCAGCAGAAAATGTTGGTGGTTGCTACTTGCCACCAAGACCAACCAAATGGATTGATTGCTGTGACTCTGAATGCTAAATGCGACGGGGTGACAGCAGATGAACTGGAAATCGCAAAAGATGTCGCAGATCAGCTGGGAACTGCGATCGCCCATGCCACTTTATACAAAGAACTAGAAGCAGCACGTCAACAAGCCGAAGAAGCCACTCGCCGCATCAGAGAGTTTCTGGCTAACGTCACCCATGAACTGCGAACGCCACTCAACGGCATCATCGGTTTCTTAAAGCTGATTTTGGAGGGTATGGCAGACGATCCAGAAGAACAAAAGCAGTTCCTCCAAGAATCCCACAAATCATCCCTTTACCTACTCGATCTCATCAACGATATCTTAGACATTGCCAGAATCGAAGCAGGCAAAATGGAACTGGAGTTGCGATCTGTCAGACTAGATGAACTATTTAGTGATATAGAAAATTTTATGCGTCCTCAAGCTGAGGGGAGAAACCTCAGTTGCCACCTGCAAATGCCTGATACCTGCGATCAAATTATTGTCTGTGGTGACTACCAGCGCCTCAAACAAGTCATGTTAAATCTAGTAGGTAACGCCATCAAATTTACCCATGAAGGCGGCATCACCGTCAGCGCCGATGTCGTTCGCAAAAAGGTCATATTTCGAGACCAGCTATTTCCTGGCATGGTAAGAGTGCGTGTAGCAGACACAGGCATTGGTGTTTCCCTAGACAAACAAGATAAACTATTTCAACTATTCTCTCAGGTGGATAGCTCCCGTACTCGCCAATATGGTGGTACAGGCTTGGGACTGGCAATATCCCAGAAGTTGGTAGAAGCAATGGGTGGTGAAGTGAATTTTTATAGTTTAGGAGAAGGTCTAGGTTCAACAGTCACCTTCACAGTCCCGCTGTATCAACAACCAGTTATGGTTTCAGCGCCAGAAAGCAATTCACAAGAATAGGGGAGTGGGGAGTGGGGAGTGGGGAGTGGGGGAACTCTAAGAACAAAAGAATAGATTCTGAATCACAAAACACCCCAACTCTTGCTCCCTTACTCCCCTACACCCTCACACCCCTACACCCCAACTCTTACTCCCCTACACCCTCACACCCTCACACCCCTACACCCCAACTCTTACTCCCCCACTCCCCCACTCCCCACTCCCCACTCCCCACTCCCCATTCCCTACACCCTTGTGCAATGAGTAGTCTAAACTGAGAAAAGTCAAGTCAAAAGTTGTTATATGACACATCAAACCACAGCCCGCGAGTTATTCCAAACCGCTTACGAAAGTCGTTATACTTGGGACGAAAACTTTCCTGGCTACAGTGCAGATGTGCAACTGGTAAAGGGGAATGACGTCTACACAGGTACAATTCGCATTAACCACGACCTAAGTGTCGAAGTAACGGGTATTGCAGATGAACAGGTGCAAGAAGGTATCTATACTCAGTTACGAGATATAGTCACCCACCGTAAACGCAGTAATTTTGAGCAGTCTCATGGCAAGCATGAGTTTAGCTTAGGTCAACAAGACCCAAATGGGGCGGTGGAAATCTTGGTGAAGGGGGATTCCATGGGTTCTAATTATAAAATCCGGGGCAGGGAAATTTGTCAGGTAAGTCGGGTCATGGGTCGCATGGCTTTTGTGATTGATACTCACGAAACCATCGACACAGGTTTTGGCTATATTGCAAGTCTATACGATGCCGTTTTCCGTAAGGCTCAGACAGATGAAGTCACTAGCGTCCTCAAATTTGAGGATACCTATGAAAAAATAGGGAATTATTATATCATGACTAAACAGGTCGTGCAAGAGTATAAAGATGGAGAACGCACCCCCGCTGAGTTCATTTACTCCAATATCAAGCTTTTGGAACCAGCTTCTGTCTAACTAACCCCAGACTGCTGCAATTAGGTCTAGGATCGTTTTAACAAAGCCAAAAAATAAAAATTTTGGGTCATAGAGAATGGGAAAGTGACCAGTGAACAGTAAGGAATTGCCTCAAGAAGTAACCATTCCCCACTCCCCACTCCCCACTCCCCATTCCTCATTCCCCTTAACAAAACTTACGAGGTCTACAACTATGGAACTTACAACTGACAACGTCGAAACAGTTTTAGATGAAATGCGCCCTTATCTCATCTCCGATGGTGGTAATGTGGAACTTGTAGAACTTGAAGGTCCTGTTGTCAAATTGCGGCTGCAAGGTGCTTGCGGTTCTTGCCCTAGTTCCACAATGACCCTCAGAATGGGTATTGAGCGTCGCTTGAAGGAAATGATTCCGGAAATTGCAGAAGTTGAGCAAGTCGTGTAAAGAATAGGGAGTGGGGAGTGGGGAGTGGGGAGTGGGGAGTGGGGAAAGAATAGAATAATTGTTTACTCCCCTATCTCCCCTATCTCCCCTATCTCCCCACTCCCCACTTCCCCACTCCCCACTCCCCCTCTTTTATGCCCCATCCTCTTTACGTCGCCTTCATTTGGCATCAACATCAGCCGCTTTACAAATCTCCTAGCCTTTCCCTGAACACTCAGCAGTATCGTCTGCCTTGGGTACGGTTGCATGGCACTAAGGACTATCTGGATCTGGTGCTCATCCTAGAGCGCTATCCCAAATTACACCAAACAGTGAATCTGGTGCCATCTCTGATATTGCAGCTAGAAGATTACATTGCTGGCACTGCCTTTGACCCTTATCTGGAGGTCAGTTTAACACCTACAGAACAACTAACTCTCCCACAGCGGGAATTTATCACAAAACACTTTTTTGACGCCAATCACCACACTCTCATTGACCCCCATCCTCGCTATGCCCAGTTATACCAACAGCAACAGGAGAAAGGGCAAGACTGGTGTTTGGCAAATTGGCAACTGCAAGATTATAGTGATTTATTAGCTTGGCACAATCTGGCATGGATTGACCCGCTGTTTTGGGATGACCCAGAAATTGCAGCGTGGTTAAAGCAGGGTGAGAATTTTACGTTAAGCGATCGCCAGCGCATTTATTCCAAACAGAAAGAAATTCTCGCCAGGATAATACCACAACATCGGAAAATGCAAAATGCTGGGCAGATTGAGGTAACAACCACCCCCTACACTCACCCCATCTTGCCCTTGCTTGCCGATACCAACTCCGGTCGAGTCGCTGTGCCAAATATGACTCTGCCTCAACAGAGGTTTCAGTGGGCAGAAGATATTCCTCGACATTTACAAAAAGCTTGGAAACTATATCAAGAAAAATTTGGACAGCCGCCACGTGGGTTGTGGCCTTCAGAACAGTCAGTAAGTCCGGAAATATTACCGTATATTATTAATCAAGGATTTAAGTGGATTTGCTCAGATGAAGCCGTGCTAGGATGGTCGCTAAAGCACTTTTTCCAGCGCGATGGTGCAGGAAATGTCCAAGAACCACACTTGCTATACCGACCATACCGCTTAGAAACCCCAGCAGGTGATTTGGCAATTGTGTTTCGCGACCATAGGTTATCAGATTTAATTGGCTTTACCTACAGTTCCATGCCACCAAAGCAAGCAGCAGCAGACTTAGTGGGGCACTTGGAAGCGATCGCCAGGATGCAAAGAGACAGTCAACCAGAACAACCGTGGTTAGTTACCATCGCCTTGGATGGTGAGAACTGCTGGGAATTTTATCCCCAAGATGGCAAACCCTTCTTAGAAGCTTTGTATGAAACTTTCTCCAATGAACCACACCTAAAACTCGTCACCGTCTCAGAATTTCTCCAACAATTTCCAGCAACAGCCACTATCCCTGGAAAACAACTCCACAGCGGTTCTTGGGTAGATGGCAGTTTCACCACCTGGATTGGCGACCCTGCCAAAAATCGTGCTTGGGACTACCTAACACAAGCAAGGGAAACCCTTGCAAATCATCCAGAAGCAACAGAAGAAAATAACCCCCCAGCATGGGAATCTTTGTATGCTGCTGAGGGTTCCGACTGGTTCTGGTGGTTTGGCAAAGGACATTCGTCGAATCAAGATGCTATCTTCGACGAGTTATTTCGCTCACATCTGTGTGGCATTTATCACGCATTAAATGAACCCATACCCCCCTATCTCCGCCTTCCCTTGGAAGTTCACGAAGGAAGGGCAGAACAGCAACCAGAAAGCTTTATTCATCCGATAATTGATGGTAAAGGTGATGAGCAAGACTGGAATAAAGCCGGACGCATAGAAATAGGCGGCGCACGAGGGACAATGCACAACAGCAGTGTTATCCAGCGGCTTTGGTATGGGGTGGATCACCTGAATTTCTACTTACGCTTAGACTTCATCACTGGCGTTCAACTAGGGCGGGATTTGCCACCCGAGTTGAACCTGCTTTGGTTCTATCCCGACAGGACAATGCACAATAGCCCTGCGCCCTTAGCAGAAGTGCCCGACACTAGACCAGTGAATTACCTATTCCACCACCATCTAGGGATTAATTTGCTGACGCGATCGCTTCATTTTCAAGAAGCAGGAGAGCATTATCAATGGCAACCCCGTGTCAGTCGCGCTCAAGTAGCTTTAAATAAGTGCTTAGAGGTAGCGATACCTTGGGCAGATTTACAAATTCCACCAGATTATTCTCTACGCCTGATTTTGATGCTTTCAGATGAAGGGCGTTTCTACAACCACTTGCCAGAAAATGCTTTGATTCCAATTGAAGTCCCGTAACACAGGAGTTAGGAGTTAGGAGTTAGGAGTTAGGAGTTAGGAGTTAATTTCTAACTCCTGAAAACTCACAGTAATACTACTAGCACAATAGAAGATTTATGGTTAAATTGGAAACATCATAGTACTGCTCTTTGATGTCAACAAATCTTCTTAATCAATGAATCCCTTTTGTACTAACAGATACCACCCTCACGAAGAGAATTTACAGCAGACTCACCTTGGTCAGTTATGTGGTTCCAAGCAGTTATTTCGCGATCGCTACGAAATCCTGCGTATGTTGGGCAGAGGTGGTTTTGGCATCACATTTTTAGCCCAAGATGCGATATTACCAGGGAATCCTGTTTGTGTCATTAAACAGCTTTGCCCGAAGACGACTAATTCCAAAAGCTGGGTACTCGCCTGTAATCGCTTTGAAAAAGAAGCAAAAACCTTGGGTCAACTGGGTAAGCATTCTCAAATTCCCATGCTTCTAGACTACTTTGAAGGGAATGGGGAATTTTATCTAGTTCAAGAGTATGTGCCGGGTTATACTTTGGCACAGGAAGTACAGCGAACTGGTTGCAAGGGTGAAGCCGCAGTTAAACAATTATTGCGGGAATTGCTCTTAGTGTTGCAGTATGTTCATAAAAATCATGTCATTCATCGGGATATTAAGCCTCAGAATTTGCTACGGTGTGAGGATGATGGGCGGTTGGTACTCATAGATTTTGGAGCAGTGAAAGAGGAATTGGTTGACAAGAGTCAAAGCACCAATTTCGTGGGGACGGTGGGATTTGCTCCACCTGAACAGTTTTCTCTGCGTCCAGTATATGCTAGTGATATTTATGCAGTTGGTGTGACTTGTCTTTATTTGTTGACGGGAAAAGCACCCTTAGAATTTGACCATGACTCGAAAACGGGTGAGATCCATTGGCAAAAAGAAGTACATATTAGTGACACTTTTGCCGAGATTTTAGGAAAAATGCTGAAGATTTCCATACAGGACCGCTTTCACTCAGTTGATGATGTGATTTGGGCTTTGGGCATGGAATCCTATTTACCGACTTTGGCTAACTGTTTAACTACTCAACGGTTCAAAGATGACACTAAAGTTATAAGCAAAGAAATTTCCCAACGGTATCAGCCGCCTGTAGCAAGAACTGCAAATGCTATTCGGGAATGGAAAGCAAAGTTAAAGGCAAGGAATAGTGGGGAGTGGGGAGTGGGGGAGATTAAATAAATCAAATAGGGGTGTTGCTGATTGACGGTATAAAAATCTCACGCTTTACTCCTAGACGCAAAGACGCAAAAAAAACCTTGGCGTCTAGGAGTAAAGCGTGAGGCTAAAAATAATTCATACTTGAATTCAGCAACGCCCAAATAGGATTGCTATAGGTTGTTTTTCAAACTAAATACCTAGGGATTGGCGAATATAAAATATCAGCAAGATTTAAAAAATCAAGAGTTTATTGATTTTTTAAGAACTTTTATGTAGGATAAGGGGAAAAATTAATCCTACTAAGGATAATCCTGGGGAAAATGAGTATAATTTGTCACGCAGTTCTATGTCGTAAATGATGACCTGCTGCCTAAATCCTGATTGCCCAAATCCCTTGAATCTCGTCGGAAAACATTCATGCCAAAGTTGCGGAACCCCACTGGTATTACTGCTGCGAAATCGCTTCCGTGTCGTGCGAGTGCTTTCAGATGAGGGAGGATTTGGAAGAACCTATCTAGCAGAAGATGTAGATAAATTGAATGAACGCTGTGTCATCAAGCAGCTAGCGCCAAAATTCCAAGGAAATTGGGCGTTGACAAAAGCGATGGAGTTGTTTCAAAAAGAGGCTCAGCGACTGCAACAACTTGGAGAACATCCTCAAATTCCCAGGCTATTGGCTTATTTTGAGGAAGACAACTACCTATATTTGGTGCAACAGTTTATCGATGGGCAAAATTTGTTAAAGGAGTTGCAGCAAAAGAAAGCTTATAGCGCTGTTGAGATTCAAGAACTTTTGCTGGATTTACTACCCGTGGTCAAGTTTATCCATGAACGTGGAGTCATTCACCGCGATATCAAGCCACAAAATATTATTTACCGTAAAAGCGATAGGCGGTTTTGCCTGATTGATTTTGGCTCCTCGAAGCAACTGACGGCAAGAGTACAGATAAAATCGAGGACGACCATTGGTTCACATGGCTATTCCCCGATAGAACAAATAAAGGATGGTGCAGCATACCCAGCGAGTGATTTGTTTAGTTTGGGTGCTACTTGCTTCCATCTGCTTACTGGAATTTCCCCTTTTCAACTGTGGATGGAACATGGGTATGGCTGGGTACAAGATTGGCGGCGATATTTGAGAAGTCCGATGAGTAGTCAATTGGATCAGGTTCTTGACAAGCTGCTAAAAAAAGATCCCCAGCAGCGCTATCAATCAGCGAATGAAGCCATTAGGGAGTTGACTCCACAGCCACTGCTTTCCTCAAGAGGATCTACACGGTTTCCCATAACACCACCACCAACTCAGTTGCATTTACCAAGACAACACGCCAAACTCAGAAATTTACTCTTGTCAGGTACTGCAATACTTTTGTTGGGTTCGGGAAAATTTTGGTATCACCAATATCTCCGTTTTGAAACTAGAATGGACGCTATCATCAGTCAGCTGGATGATAGACCAGCCAACACAGAAGCAATTCTGGGTCAACCTTTGAAGACTCCCTTAGAAAAGTTTTCCTTAGCCTACACCTTCAATGGGCATTCTAAATCGGTGTTATCTGTCGCTATCAGTCCGGATGCTAAGACTATTGTCAGTAACAGCGATGATACCATCAAACTGTGGAGTCTAGCTACAAAACAGGAAATCTGCGTCCTCAACGGTCATAGCAACAGGGTTAATGTGGTCGCTATCAGCCCAGATGGAAAAATTCTTGCCAGTGGTAGTGAAGACAACACTATCAAACTATGGAATTTGGCAACCGGACAGCAAATGCAGACCTTGGAAGGGCATTCAGACTCCATTCATACCCTCACCTTCACCCCGAATAGCAAGACTCTTGTGAGTGGTAGTGATGACAAAACTATCAAATTGTGGAATCTAGAAACGGGAGAGGTAATCCGCACGCTGACGGGTCATTCATCCTGGGTTCGATCTGTTGCTTTGAGTCCTGATGGCAAGACTCTTGTGAGTAGTAGCTTTGACAAAACTATCAAAGTATGGGATTTGGCAACGTCCAAGCTAATGCGTACACTGCTAGAACCGAATGGCAAGGAGACCTCCATTGCTATCAGCCCTGATGGCAAAACCCTTGCTAGTGTCGGTTTTGACAAAACTATCAATCTCTGGAATCTAGCAACGGGACTGCCAATCCGCACACTTGCTGGACATTCTGGTAATGTTACCTCCGTCGCCTTCAGTCCTGATGGACAAACCCTTGCTAGCGGCAGTTTTGATAAAACCATCAAACTCTGGAACAAGACTTCAGGACAGCCAATCCGCACCCTGGTTGGACATGAAGACTCGGTTGATGCGATCGCCTTCAGCCAAGATGGAAAAATCCTCATTAGTGGTAGTGAGGACAACACTATCAAAATTTGGTTGGTGTCTCGTGATTAATTGTAAAAAATCCGGAATGCTTTTCCTTGGATTGGTAGGTAAGTTTATTCCTATAAAAGTAGCATGTTTTCTTTTTAGGAAGGTGCACGATCAAAGTGGTGCATTAGTAGATTGTGCTATTCTTGTGTCTCAATACTTGGTAATGATTAATACAGAACTACCCTGCCATAATTCCTAATCGTGAATTAGTAATTCGTAATTATTAATTAACTTACGAATTGCGTATTACGTATTACAAATTATTAGTGCAAGACCTTGATAGGTATTGAGTAGACTATACACTGTCCTATGGGGACTGCATCGTATTTTATTCAAATGAGAACAGTTATCACAGGTACTGCGATCGCACTTTTGGGATTTGGCGGAGTTTGGTATTGGCAATCTTCTCCAGCAGTAATCAGTATGTCTTCTTCTCCTCATGAAACTCCAAAGGTCATCTTGAAAAATTTTTCTGTTGCCTTCACCTTGGGTGGACACTCCGATTCAGTTTTGGCTGTGGCTATCAGCCCAGATGGCAAGATGCTTGCTACTGGCAGTAGCGACAAAACTATCAAGCTGTGGAATATAGCTACAGGAAAAGAATTACGCACACTGGTGGGGCATTCCGATTGGGTTAATTCTGTTGTCTTCAGTCCTGATGGCAAGACCCTTGCTACTGGCAGTAATGACAAGACTATCAAGCTGTGGAATATAGCTACAGGAGAAGAACTCCATACACTTCAAGGACATTTAGCCTCGGTTCAGTCTATTGCCCTTAGTCCAGATGGTATCACCCTTGCTAGTGGCAGTTGGGACCAAACAATCAGACTGTGGAATGTGGCGACAGGAGAGCAAATCCGCATCCTTAAGGAGGATTGTGATGTGATTAATTCCGTCGCCTTCAGTCCCAATGGTAAGACCCTTGCCAGTGCCAATTACTTTGATAATTCCATCAATTTGTGGGATTTAGCCACCAGGAAGCAAATCCGCACTCTGAGAGGTCATTCCAACCCTATTAATTCTATTGCCTTCAGTCCAGATGGTCAAACCCTTGCCAGTGGCAGTTGGGACAAGACTATAAAACTGTGGAATTGGGTAACGGGAGAAGAAATTCACACACTGGCTGGACATACCAATAGGGTTGAGTCTGTCGCTATCAGCCAAGATGGAAAAACTCTTGCCAGTAGTAGTTGGGATAAGACTATCAAAGTGTGGGATATAACAACAGGAGCGGAAATTAGCAACCTCACAGGACATACCGACCGGGTTTGGTCTGTCGCCATCAGTCCGGATGGCAAAACCCTTACCAGTGGCAGTTTTGATCAGACTATCAAGATTTGGCTGTTGTCGCCAGGAAGGGGAGGAGGGGGGGAGGGGAGGAGGGGGGGAGGGGGGGGAAAAGAGTTAAAAAGTTATTGAGTTATTGAGTTATTGAGCCAATAATACTTTCTCCCTCTCCCCCCTACCTCCCCTGCCGCTACTGATTTTTCAGGTAATCTTGGAGAGCCTCATTTACTAGCTGAGTTATGGACTTGCCTTGACGGGTAGCTGCTTCCTTGATGTGGCTGTAAACCTCATCTTGGACACTAACACGATGCCGCGCTCTACTGCTAGCAGTTGTTCTATTAGCTATTGCTACCTCCTGACCCTCACTCTCTTCCGTAATTGGTGCAGTGGTGGAGTCTGCCATAGTCTCAATCAAACCATCATCCTCGTCTGTAATTTCTGAAGAAGCAACAGTTTCAGACTCGTACTGAGCGGCAAATTCTCGGATGGCATCAAAACCAACGCGATCGCAAAAATCACCGAAGCCTTCTTTTGACTGGCGTGACTCCTTAAAGAACACAAAAATCGGTTCTAGTTGAGTTTCCAAGTCATTAATAATATTCAGCCGCTCCATGTAAGGTAAAGCCAGCCGTGTTTGATCAACTGAACCTCCCAGCCAAACCTGATAAGCCTCCGGGGCGCTACCTACAAAGCCGAGTTCCGCCATGTAAGGACGAGCACAGCCGTTGGGGCAACCAGTCATTCTTACCACAAAATATTCATTTTGTAAACCCAATTTGTTCAAAAGTGCGCGAATCCGCTCCAAAATTCCTGGTATTACCCTTTCTGATTCGGTAATTGCCAAGCCGCAGGTGGGCATAGCTGGGCAAGCCATAGAGTACCGCACTATGGGGTCAATTTTCCCAAGGTCAAAGACCACACCGTAACTGTTGAGAATCTTTTGAATAGCTTGCTTGTTATCTGACTCAATATCGTAGAGGATAACGTTTTGGTGGGGTGTGAGGCGGATGGGCAAGTTAAACTGCTCGACAATTTCTCGTAAAGCGGTTTTCAGTTGGAAGTTTCCTTCATCCTTAATGCGACCATTGTCAATGGAAAGACCCAAGAAATGTTTGCCATCCCCTTGTTCATTCCAGCCGAGAAAATCTTGATATTTAAATTCTGGCAATGGTTGAAAGGGTTCAACTGACTTGCCAAAGTATTTTTCCACCATTGAGATGAACTTAGAGACGCCCCAGTCATGGATTAAATATTTTAATCGGGCGTGACGACGGTCAGTGCGATCGCCGTAATCTCTTTGAGTAGCAACAATGGCTTTCACTAAGTTGTAAACATCATCCTTTGCCACATAACAAATTGGATCTGCTAACCGGGCAAAGGTTTCTTCTTTGTTATGTGTTCGCCCCAAACCGCCACCAGCAAGGACGTTAAATCCTTCTAACTCTCCCTTGGAGTTGGTAATTACCACCAATGAGAGGTCTTGGGTATACACATCAATTGAATTATCCCCTGGAACCGTTACGCTAACTTTGAACTTCCGGGGCATATAGTGAGTGCCATAGATAGGTTCTTCCTTGTCGTGGAAGACTGTCCCGGTTCCATTTTGCTGTCGCACCACTTTCACGAATGGGTTTTCTTCGGCGCTGATTGCCATTTCCCCATCTAGCCAAATCTCGTAATAAGCACCAGTTTGGGGCGTTAGCAATTCAGCAATATTATTAGCATATTCCCAGGCATACTGATATTCAGGCTGATTTTTCAAGGGAGCTGGTGGAGCCATGACATTGCGGTTAAGGTCGCCGCAAGCTCCCAGTGTCGTACCCATGTTTTTGATAATACCAGCAAGTGCTGCCTTGAGATTTTTCTTCAAAATCCCGTGCAACTGAAACCCTTGACGGGTAGTAGCTCGCAAGGTATTATTTCCATACTCATCAGACAGCTTATCTAAAGTTAGATAAAGCTGTGGCGGAACAAACCCACCAGGGTTCTTTGTCCGCAGCATGAACTGATAATCTTTCTCAATTCCTTTAGCCCGATTGTCGCGGTTATCTTGCTGATAAGAACCGTGAAACTTCAGAATTTGTACTGCATCTTCGCTAAAGTGAGTTGTATCTTCAAGAATCTCGGTTGCCACAGGTTCACGCAAAAAATGACTGCGTTCCTTGAGTGCTTCTACTTTGGAAGGCTTGCGGCTGGTTGTTGATAGCGGAGTAGATTGAACCATTAGAGTGGTATAGTTTTCTTAAATATTGCATCAGTAATAGCCGAAGCAGGAAGTTATAAGCACCCTTTCGGCAAATTCATTCCCGAAAATACCATCGGAATTAAGAGTAATTTTACAATCTTAACATGGCAAAAGCCGAGTTTGTCTCTCATGGGGTAGTAAATATACCCAATAATATTACATATTAAGTTTTATCGAGATTTAATTATGTCAACCGCTGCAACAATCAAGTCTGGTTTAATGGGTGTGTGTGTGGGTGATGCTTTGGGCGTGCCCGTGGAATTCACAAGCCGTACTGAACGAATTAAATCCCCAGTCACATCAATGGTGGGTTACGGTACATGGAATCAACCACCAGGAACTTGGTCTGATGACAGTTCACTGACTTTTTGCTTAGCAGAAAGTCTCTGTAGTGGATTTTCATTACATGCTATAGCCCATTCATTCTGGCGCTGGTACAATCAAGCCTACTGGACAGCCCACGGTGAAGTGTTTGATGTAGGCAACACCACCCGTACGGCAATAATGCGGCTTGAGGAGGGAGTACCACCCCAAGAAGCTGGAGGAACTAGTGAACACAGCAATGGCAATGGTTCTTTGATGAGAATTTTGCCTATGGCTTTTTGTCACGAAACCTTAAACTTTCCCGAACTGATTTCCCGAACTCATCAAGTTTCTTGCATCACCCACGCCCACTTAAGGTCGCAAATTGCCTGTGGCACCTACATTAGTATAGCAGTTTCTCTACTGGAAGGAACCGATAGCCTCCTAGCAGCTTACTTGCAAGGTTTACGACTGATAAGTAGCATTTACTCCTCATCGGAGTACGCATCAGAAATGCCACATTTTGCCAGAGTCTTTAGTGGAAATATTGCCCAATTACCAGTAGAGGATATCCGTTCTAGCGGTTATGTGGTTGATACGCTAGAAGCATCACTTTGGTGTTTACTAAATAGCTCGTCCTATGCCCAAGCAGTCCTGAAAGCCGTAAACTTGGGCGGTGATACAGATACCACCGCCGCTGTTACTGGTGGGTTAGCAGGTATTCACTACGGAGTGGAAAATATTCCACAAGAATGGATTGAGCAAATTGCCCGCAAACAGGAAATTATGGATTTAGCAACACGGTTAGCAAAGAAATTATGAATTATGAATTATGAATTATGAATTAATTCCTAACTCCTAACTCCCCAGTCCCCACTCCCCCACTCCCCATTCCCCCTTCCCCATTCCCCACTCCCCACTCCCCATTCACCACTCCCCATTCCTAACAGTCGATAAGGATTAAACTTGTCCTTCAATCAACAGCCTCGTGAGCCCCTTTGCCTGTAGATGTTAACGGGCTTTGTGCATCATTTTAGTATCGGGAACTTTAATCACGCGATCGCGCTTTGTGGAAAAGCGTTTTGCC
>JADQBA010000086.1 GCA_016903675.1 Stigonema ocellatum SAG 48.90 = DSM 106950
AAATAAATTTAGGGGATTTACCAAGGACGTAGTATTTCTTGCGCTATGCGTCTCGAAATACATATTTCTTTCTTTTTTCATAAATAAATTTAGGGGCTTTAAACCCTGTGACAGAGGGCATTTCTTTACTTTCTTTCCTTCTGCCTTCTGCCCTCTGCCCTCTGCCTTTCTTCGGTAACTTCAGTGAAAAATCAAGGTTTTGAGGAAGAGTCGTTCTCAAGAAACCGGGTTTCTGACAGGAGTGCAAGATCTGAGTTTAGGGATGCGTAGACTTTGGTATTGGCTTGTCGTCAGACATCGCTTCTTGATCCGGTGTCCCAAAGTCGGATTTTATCATCATCCATGAAATCCTTGAATTTCCTCAACATAGCAAGTGGCTACATTTTGTTAATATATATCTGTTGTGATCAAATACCCCATAAAATCAAAGCAAAAAATTTTATGAAAGCCATACAAGCCACAGGAAAAATCGATGCTGACGGTCAATTATCTTTAGATCACCCCATTGAAGGAACTGCACCTAGTTCGGTGCGAGTAATTATTTTATTTGCAGAATCAGAAGCTGATACCACTGAATTTTGGCAAAACATTGGTGAATATCAACAGCGTCATCTGATGTCAGCAAAACAATTAGAACAGGAATTAAAACAGGCGTTGACTGAGGCTGGCTATGATTCTAGGGAGAAAATTATTGACCTTGTGCAAGAGGTTAAAAGAGAAATAGCAGCAGAACGCCAACAGCAGCAAGATGAGATGAGATGACAACAATTCCTAAATTGATTTTTTTGGATACGAATGTTTATCTGATTGGTGCAGTTGAACTAGACAGCGCTGAAGGTCAGATTCTACAATGGTTGGGCTGGGAAAATCAAGGCAATGATGGGGTTGAAGTGGTGATTTCCGAGGAGTTAATTGACCAAATTTCTAGAGTTGCTAAACGGTTAAAGAATAAAGATTGGGCAGGTGAAATCATTGGACGGATTTGGCAGAAGTTGCAAGTTCGTTATGTTCAAATTGATGATTCTGCCTTGGCTATAATTGAATCACAAGCAATTATTCCCCGTGAAGATTTGGGAGTTTATTTAACGGCGAAAGAAGGTCAAACTCAATGTTTTGTCTCGGCTAATTATAAGTTAATTCGGATTTTAGCTCAAGAAACAGGAAAGTTTGAATGTTTGAATCCATCTGAATTTGTGAGGAAGTATTTAACAAACAGCTAAAGAGCATGAAATTTAAGCTGACCGAGTTCCTTAATCCCTTGTTGTCTTTGTCCAAAACTATAACTATACAGAAGGACTTTATAAACTCCTGGCTGGGTAAACTGACAAGAAATTTGAGTTTTTCCTTTTGTATCCTGTTGACTCTGACACACCTTTATATCTTCTTTTTTCCTTTCTTGAGGAGTTAGTATTCCTGCCTCTTGCAGTAACTCCGAGAATAAAAGCTCATTTTCTTGTTTGACATAGACTCCTGCAATTTTTTTCTGGTAACTTCCAGGAGTCTCAATCATAATGAAAGCAGTTTTTTGAACCTCTGATTGATATTGATTTGGTGAGATAATTTTTAGATTTTCGGCATAAAATTGCGGTGTTAGTAGAGGTTTTTTCTCAAAAGTTTCGTAATTTTCAGAAAGAGGCACTTAGGACTTACGCACGCTCTAAAATTGACCATCATATGCGTCAATGCGTAAGTCCTACACCTTACGAACAAAGCAAGTGATTGCTTGATAAAATATGCCTCTTTAGTTGCCTGAATCAATTATGGAAGAACTCTCACGAGACAGCTATGTAATTAATACGGATCTATTAACCGTAGTGAAAATTCCATACTTTAGAAACCCGGTAAATTTGGCGAAACCGGGTTTGGGGGAGTTTCACAACTCCTGCACGGACTGCTATAGTCGTGAAACGTTAAAACCCTTGGTAGGGGCGAATGGAAGGAGGGCACCTACATGATTTCACGACTATGTCTATTAGCAAACTTTTTTACCATCCCCAAGTACCAGGTTCACCTTTGAATGGTCCAACGATATCGCTAGTAATCCAACCACCGTAGAAATTCCCTGGCTGTGGTTGTACCTTTTCCCCGTCAACGTAGCAAGCATCCATTAAATGAGCGTAAAAAGCTACATAGTCTTTGATGGTTGCAAAGGCGGGTGTGGGGTTGGGATAGAACCACGCGCCATTCTGGACTTCTTTATCACCGACGCGGATTGTGTAGTAACCAGCACGTCCCTTCCACTCGCAAAAACTAGATTGGGGTGTCAGAAGCAGGTGCTCCATTTTGATGTCTGTAGGTGGGATGTAGTAACCAGGGGGATGACTTGTTTCTAAAACGCGCTTGGCGTCATGGGTATCTACAATAGTGACGCCGTTAAAGATAATCTGGATATTTTTACTTGTGTCCTCAAGGCGAGGCGGACGAGGGTAATCCCAGACTGATTCTTGTCCGGGACCTGGTTCTATGGGTTGGGGTTTCATTTGACCATTTTTATTGGATGTTTAACCGCAGATGTAGACGCCCCAAGGGCTGCTTCCCGGAGGGTACACAGATGCACGCGGATAATATTCATATAATTATCTGCGTAGCCTGCGGCAAGCCGCCTAAGAGGCGTCTACATCCGCGTGCATCTGCGGTTCAAATTTTACGTTACCGCACTTCTTTAAGACTATCAACTTGCTTGGTAAACAATTCGGTAAACAAACTCATGACTGTCCGTTCTTCGCGCACTTTAATATTAGCGGTTATCGACATTCCTGATTGTAAGGAGATGTTTTTACCCTTAATATTTAGGGCTTGTCTATCTAAATGGACTTTAACCGGAAAACGATAATATTGATGTGTTTGGTCTGGTGGTAATGCGTCTGATCCCACCGACATTAATTCTCCCTTAATATCGCCAAACTCGCTATAGGGAAACGAGTCAATCCTGATATCAGCTTTCATTCCTTCCCTTACAAAACCAATATCTTTGTTCGTGATGAAAGCCTCAGCGATAAAATTCTCGTTTGGCACAATGTTTAGCAGCTTTTGGGTGGTATTTGCCACAAAACCAGGGTTTTTTGCTTGTAAATCGAAAACTGTCCCGCCAACAGGAGCACGAACTGCTTGATACGTCAAGTTCAATTGTGCTTGCGCGATTTTGCTGTTAGTCTCAGCAAGTTGCTTTTCGTTTTCCTGTATGCTTTTACTTAATTGAGTGTCAATTTCGGCAATGCGCTTTTTATTCTCAGCTATTTTCTCCGAGAGAATTTTATCAGAAGCAGCAATTGAATTATTCAATTGCTGTTGTCCTTGTTGAATTTCATAATTTAAGCGTTTCTGTTCCTCAAGTGCTTTGTTGATTTCTGCCGTAATATCTTGCACCTGTTTTTGCTGTTGGATATACTGAAGCTGAGAAATTCCGCCTTCTTCTGCTAGGGTTTTAAGTTTACTTAAAATGTTCTGTTCAATGGCTAAACTTGCTTTGTTAGCACTGATTTGGACTAGATTTTGACTAAGTTTTTTCTTGGTTTGTTCGACTTGTAACTGCGCTGCTGCTGCACGGGAATCTAACTCTCTTTTAGCATTTTGTAGACGTTTTTGTTCATCATCTCCCAGAGAAGCTGCACCCGCAGTAGAGTTTTTTAATTCAGTTCGCAACAACTCATTTTCTGCTAGTAACGACACCCGACTTTTGAGCAAAAAAGCAGCTTGTTTTGGCAAATTACCGCGCAAAAATTCCATTTCTACTGCTGAAGCAGACTTTTCGTCCATTAAGTGGCGATAAATCTGGCTTTCTTGCGTTAATGAATTGCGAACCTTGTTTAAAGACTCTAATTCAGCTTTGGTAGCAATGGAATCGAAAATTAGCAACAAATCTCCGGGCTTGACCCGTTGTCCATCTTTAACATAAATACTTTTCACTACCCCATTAATTGGAGATTGAACTTCTTTAACTGTTCCCTCAGGCTTTAGCTGACCCGTTGCCGGAACGACTTGCTCAATTTTAGCAAAGTATGCCCAACCTACCCCAAAACAAGCTAACACCATCAATGTCACCATGATTGCACGTGACCAAACTGGAGATTGGCGTAGCACAATAGAGTTGTCAAATGTTTGAGTGGGGAAGTTCTTTAAAGATGTTTTAGAAGCTTTAGATTCATCCGTAAGTACTTTTGAATTTCGTTGGATTGCAGTTTCATGCTTTCCATTACGATGATTGTCGTTAACTTGATTCTCGTTTAGTTGAGTCATAAAATTTTTTGGGTGTTGGGTGTTGGGTGTTGGGTGTTGGGTGTTGGGTGTTGGGTGTTTGTTGTTTGTTGTTAGGTGTTTGTTGTTTGTTGTTTGTTGTTAGGTGTTAGGTGTTTGTGGAACAACCAACAACCATCAACCATCAACCAACAACCATCAACCAACAACCAACAACTATCAACAATCAACCAACTACTAGCTATTAGCCATTTACAACTTCACGTCTTGTTGATTGTATAGGTAGTAATAATGACCTTTCAAAGCCATCATTTCGTCATGGCTTCCTTGTTCTATCACCTTACCACCATCCATGACGACGATCATGTCTGCATTTTTGATTGTGTTAAGTCGGTGGGTAATAAAAAAGACTGTGTTCCCCTTAAATGCTTTTGCTAAATTCAGGCAGACTTGTCGCTCTGTTGGATAATCTAAAGCGCTAGTTGCTTCATCTAAAACTAATAATTTTGGTCTTTGTAAAACAGAACGAGCTATGGCAATTCTTTGTCGTTGTCCACCTGAAAGTGAAGCACCTCGTTCGCCTACCCGTGTATTGTAACCGTTGGGTAAGCTCATAATAAAGTCGTGGGCTACTGCAACGCGAGCTGCTTCAATAACTTCCTCGGTTGTTGCATCAGGATTCGTCAAAGCTATATTTTCCTGAACTGTTCCGTCAAACAATAGGGTTTCTTGCGGAACTACACCAACCTGTCGGCGCAGAGAATATAGTTCTACCTTGGCAATATCGTAACCATCAATTAAAATCCTCCCTCCTTCTGGTTCGTAAAGTCTGATGAGCAATTTCATCGCTGTACTTTTACCCGACCCGCTTTGTCCGACAATTCCCACAAATATGCCTGCTGGAAAATCAAGATTGATATTGCAAAGTTGCAATGAACCACTTGTCCCAAATCGGAAGGAAATATTCTCATATTTTACAGCTCCCTCAATTGCAGGTAAGGTAATATTCTGGCGGTCTTTTTCGGCTTCTTGTGGTGTATCGACAATATCGCCTAAGCGTTCCAGAGACAGGGCTGTTTCTTGGAAACTTTGCCAAATTTGAGCCAAGCGCAGGACTGGGCTAGTCACGTAACCTGATATGATTCTAAATGCGATTAATTCTCCTAAGGTTAATTCTCCTTGAAGAACCAGATAAGCTCCCACCCACAAAACAAGCAAGCTGCTGAGTTTGTTGAGAAAGTTGCTGGTAGAGTTGGCGAGGGTGGAGATGACTACGGTTTTAAAACCAGCCGCTACAAACCGTGCATAACGATCTTGCCAGGAAAAACGCGATCGCATCTCGATATTTTGCGCCTTCACTGTTTGAATGCCTGACATGACCTCAACCAGGTAAGATTGTGTTTCGGCATTGCGTTCGGCTTTTCTACGTAACAGTCGGCTGACCGCTGGAGACGCAATTAATGTGATGATGACAAACACCGGAATTGTTCCTAACCCAACCAGGGTGAGTTGCCAGCTGTAAAACAGCATCACAATGATATAAACCACCGAGAATACTGCATCTAACACCACTGTCAGCGCTGTTCCGGTGAGAAACTGGCGAATATTTTCTAATTCGTTGATGCGAGTGGAAAGTTCTCCCACTGGTCGCCGTTCAAAATAGCGCAGGGGTAGACGTAACAAGTGGTCAATAATTTCTGACCCCAACGCCATATCGATGCGGTTGGTGGTATCGACAAATAAATACGTCCGCAATGTACTGAGTACTGATTCAAACAACCCAAGCACCAGTAGTAAAACACCCAAAACATGCAGGGTACTGATACTATTTTGCGTGATAACTTTATCGATAATCAGCTGTATGACGAGTGGATTTCCTAGTGCTGCTAACTGCACGAAAAAGGAAGCAATAAAAACTTCTATCAGAACTCGGCGATACTGGGTCAAATAAGGTAAAAACCACTGGATACCAAAGCGTTGTTTAGGTGTGGCGCTTGTTGGAGAAATGAGTAATACCTTAATCTGAGGCGGATAATTTGTTCCCTCCACATCCGATTCTAATATGGCAGCAAGCTCAGCTGGTCTATAGCGTAGGATTCCCTTGGATGGTACACCCACAACTACGGTCTGGTCACTTGCTTCATACACAACAGCATAGCTATTAGCAAAGCGAATCAGCGCAGGTCCCGGAATGCGCGTCAATGCTGACAGGGGTATATCTACTAGCTGTGCTTTGAGTCCGATTAACTCTGCCAAGTAGGCACAAACGGGAAACGATACAGTACCCTGGCGTTTGATCTGGTCATTTAAAATCCGGCGAATCACCTCCCGGCGCAATGGCATTGCCAAATGTTTTGATACCATTTGGAAACAGGCGATCGCCGAGTTTAATTGCCCTTGACCACGAAAAAACGGATATTTATAAGTTGTTGGTCTACCCTTTGCAGTTGAGGTTTGTGTTAAAGGCAGTTCTTCTTCTGATGCGTAAGGAATTTCCAGTTCGTCGTCGGTTATGTTGCTGGGTGTAGTATCGTTGTTCTGAGGCTGTACCTGACGGCTATGCAATATCACATCCGACGGATGTAAACCAATCAAACGTGCCGGATTCTCCCCCTTGACCTCGATTGCATCTTGCACATCGCTGAATTCTAAGCGATCTCCTACAGCGAAGTTTGTAACTGTTCCTCCACCACTGACAAACCAAATGGAATCCCTTTCTAGTTGGTTGAAGGGAGTTTTTCCGGGTGGGAGATAATGTACCTTCGCAGAAATGAAAGCATTTTGAGCAAGTTCCTTGAGATTTGCACCACCTAGGGCTTGCTTTTCTAACTGTAAGCCCAATACATCAAATACTTCTAGCAAGTGACAGCGATTTTTGCTTACGCTTCCAAAAGCCGGGTACATGTCAAATAGGCGAAAAAAGTCCGTTGCACCAATTGTTAAACATATAACTTCGGTGGATGCGATCGCTGTCTCGCACGCTAACCCCCGCAACAGACTAATTTCGCCCAGAATTGCCCCAGGTTCGAGCAATTTTAAGGTTGTTGGCATTTGGGTGTTCAGATCATATGCCAACAGGCGAGCTTTTCCTTCATAAATAATTGCTACTCGGTCAGCTATTCTTTCTTTGCCTATAATCTTCTGACCTATGCGGTAGCGTAATGGTTGAAAAGCTTGTGATAATTTGGCGATTACCTCAGTTGGTAACTGCTCAAAACCTTCTAGGTTTTGGAGAAATTCTTGAAAATTGGCCTTAATAGTATAAGTCATATCACCTTTATGTTTCAGATTTTTGATGGGATAAACCAAACTACCAATGATGTCATCTCCAATTTTAAAATGTATAAAAAAACATTTTTTTCAGTATATTTGCCTATTTTTAGCGATTTTTTACGACTTCAGCTTAAAGTTTTGATTACCCTCGCTTGGTTAATAATCATCTCTTCCATAAATAGCATGGTTGGAATAATTTTTTTGCCTTCAGCTTGCGACCGATCATCTGTAGAACTGCGGACATCTCATTTTTCCAGGGCATTGCCACTGATATGAATTGTCTCAGACAAATCAGCAGAAAAGGTGACGAAAAGCTTGTGCTTTGGTTAAGGTTGTATGAAATCTACTTAGTATGCGGATAGTTCGCTCACGAATTTTTTCCCAAGTCAGCCACAGCGTGCGACTTCCCGAAATTGACCGAAACTACTAGAATGCAAGCCCTACCCCAGTCCGGGGGTAGGGGCGTATTGCAATACGCCCTGCAATACGCCCACACAACGCCTGGGTGTGTTGAGTACCCTCACCCGAATTGTGGGAATCATCGCCATGTGTGGGAAACTCTTTGTAATTACGAATTCTGATAAATCGGTCAAAAATATAAAAATAGGTAAAAAAATAATGCCAAGACAAGGAGTGAGATCGGCCCTCACCCCCAACCCCTCTCCCAATTTGGGAGAGGGGTGCCCGAATTGGGCTATCTTGAGGGCGTTCTGTATGTACGAGGAGTGAGAACCGCTATAATAAGTTATTTGTCAGTTTCACGGATAATTTGTAAGTTACACCGGCTACAAAATATATAGCCACAGATTAGCGGAATTTACTGGGGTCTAAGCGATAGCCAGTTTGAGGTTGAGGCGGACGACGAAGCGCCACTCCATTGCGAAGTTTGGTTCCGGTACCGCGATCGGCGCGATCGAGGAAAGGTTTGAGATTGATTGGGTCTTGAGATGAAGAAACGGAATTTTTACCACCGTTGAAAACTGAGCGACCCATATTGTATATTTGGTTTACGCCTCCGCCACCACTACTTGTATAAGTGTTGACACCAATAGTTTGCTGTCCGTTATCAGCGGTTGTGAGGTTTTGGAAAACGCTACTACGGACAACATTTGGGTCTTTTTCGGGAGGTACTGTTAGCACAATTCGGCACGAAGGGTTAGACTCAGTTGTCACGCAGAGAACATTTTGTCCGTTTTCTACGGATGTTTGGAGTTCCACTAAGCCATCTGGGCGATATGATTCCAAGCGCTGGGCAATTGCTTGGCAGCGTTTTTGTGTATCCCAGCCACCACCCAAGCTTCTAGGATTGGCCCAAGCAAAGTATTCACCTTGACGGCTTTCAGGCTGGTACATCACTGTATACTGACCATCGTAGAACTGACAGCTAAACCGAGTCCCACTAGTAACAGTTGTGGTCCTTGTTCTGGATGTACCTGATGGTGTTGTATTTAACGTGCCGTTTCCTGATTCTGTTGGTACGACAACATCACCAGAAGAACGACCGACTTGTGCGATCGCTCCTGAATTCCCGAGGAATAGGGATAAACCAATACTGCCTAAAAACAGAAATTTCAAACTTTGTGATGACATAAATATATTAACGTAGGGCTTGGATAAGTCCAATGACGAAAAATTTTGTTTTTTGATTCAGCGTTTGCCCTTGAGGTGTCTACAGAGAGCCACACTTGGAAGTTCGACCAACGAGTGCAATAGCATATGCCATACAGCCAATTCACGACTATCACAGGACTTACGCAAAAATTTCCAGAAACCCTTATTTATCGAACCGCCAAGACGCCAAGAGCTCATCTATTATGTATTTTCTGAGCCTGAGCTTTTAGTCCAAACTCCAGTATTGAAGTGCGGAATGTGGGGTCTAACACGTAAAAAATTTGGGCAGGCTTAATAATGAGAACTCAGAATCCCCCTATTCGGGGATTCTGAGTTCTGACGAATGTGTTCTGAGTTCTGTTTGATAAAGTTTTTGCCCAGTTTTTTATTCTGAGTTCTGACGGATGTATTCTATTTTTTATCAAAAATATCAAAAAAACTACGATTTTTACAAATTTAAATCATCAGGAGACAAAATTTTTTGGTAAATTTCACATTCTTCAAATTTCGATTCTGTCTCAAATTCAATATTCTCCCCACAATCAATTCTATGAGCTACTTCTATCACTAATTACGAATTCCGCGTAGCGGTACTAGAAGGTTAGTACGAGAAATACCCAATCACCCCTGCATCACCGCATCCAACAACTTACCAGCACCAAAACGTACTGGATCTGTACAGGGTAAACCAGTTTCTGCCTGAGTTTGAGCGATCGCATCCTTCGCAGCAGACTCATCTAAATGACGAGTATTAAGAGCAATAGCCACTACAGGTACGGCGGGAAACGCACCAGCAGCAGACGCGACAGTTTCATAAAGCCTGACCACGTCCCGTAACGGCCCAATTGGGACACTATTATTCATCACTTCAGTTTGTCCAGCACGATGTACCAGTATCATCTGCGTTGGTTGAGAACCGCGTATCAAGGGTAGTGTTGCTGTAGAACCTGGGTGTAGCAGCGAACCTTGTCCTTCAATATGGACAATATCGTAGTTTTTGCCATAGCGCATGAGCATCTGTTCTACAGCACCAGCAGCAAAATCCACCCGTACAGCATCCAAAGGCACACCCTCCCCTTCTAACATCAAACCAGTTTGACCTGTGGCAAGGAACTTAGAACGCCAGCCTCGCAGTTTTGACGCCCAATGTAACTCTAGGCTAGTTGACATTTTGCCCACTGACATATCAGTACCCACAGTTAACACCCGCCGACAGGGAAGAGTACGTGCCATACCACTACCTATTTCTAGGTTAGGTGGTTCTTTGCGTACATCCCAAATTAATTGTCCCGGTTTCAGCAGTGACTTTAACTCAGGAATCGTTGCCAATGGTGTGTGCAAACCATTCACCACAGACATTCCAGCTGATAACGCGTTCTTGAGTTCATGCCAATAATCATCTGGCAAGACGCCTCCTTTTGGCGCAATACCGATGACCAAAACTTGGGGTTGGTATTTCAACGCTTCTGCTAAGGATGAGACTATCGGCACCTCACGCTTAATACCTGTTAATTCCGGCAACGATTGCCCTGCACACTCGCGATCAATCGCTGCTACAATTGGGGCTTCACTATAGCGTAAAAGTGACAACCCTGTTTTGCCATGAGTTCCGCGAATGCCCTCATGTAATAAGACAGCGACTCTTTGATTAAGCGGCAGACGCACTATGTTCCACCCCCAAACCTGGTAAATTATTTGGCAAAACTCTCCCGTCTTCTAAGAATGCACCCGTAAATGGGTCATCGATTAAATTGAGGTGACTGTCTAAGTCTATATAGTCAGCTAGAGGGGCAAGCTGCACCGCTGCTGTATTGGCTAGTGTACTGTTGGAATAGCAACCCAACATAACTTTCAACCCATGGGCTTGCGCCGTATGTACCATCCGCATTGCCTCGGTTAGGCCCCCTGATTTCATCAGTTTAATATTAATACCATCTATACAGTTTGCCAATCTAGGAATATCAAAGCTAGTAAAGCAACTTTCATCTACAAAGATAGGCAGGGGCGATCGCTGTTTAAGTTGAGCCAAATCTTCTTCCTGCCCACGTGGCAATGGCTGCTCCACATATTTTACGCCCACATCGGCGAGGAAATTACACATCAATTCTGCATCTGACAAAGTCCACCCTCCGTTTGCATCCACGTACAACTCCGGCATGGGTGCTTCTTCTCGCACTGCCATAATCATTTTTTGATCTGCTGCAATGCCATCCGGACTACCTAATTTTACCTTAAAAACACGAACATCAGTAAATTGTAGCCAGTCCCGCGCCCTAGCCCTTGCCCCTGCTGGCGTATTAATGCCGATAGTCACCGAAGTTGGCACAATCAAATTGCGATCCAATCCCCACATCTGCCACAGAGGTAGCCCCACGCATTTTCCTAACCAGTCATGCATTGCCATATCTAACGCCGCCTTTGCAGAGGACGGAACGAGTGCTTTTGCTAACACTGCTTCTATTTGCTGACGTTGCCAAGGGTTAAATGCTTGCAAAGAAGGTGCTACTTGCTGCAAGGCAACTTTGATCATTTCAGTTGATTGCTGATGATTACCAACATGAAACGGTGATGCTTCCCCCCAACCTTCGATCCCGTCATGGGAAATTCTCACCCATACATTTGTTGTCTGTGCAGTGGTGCCGTAACTGATGGTTAAAGGAAAGCGCTTATTTACAGTAAATAGTTTTACCTCGATTTCCATGATAATGCTGGCTTTTGACCGTCAAACTTGATTTCGTGATTGTAGCCTAAATTCTCCCTCTGTTATCAATACTGCGTAGGATTTGCAAAAATTAGAAACCCGGTTTCGCCAAAGTTACCGGGTTTCTGGCACCTCAACTATTCAAAACCTACACAGTATTGCCTCTGTTATAATTTTTCACAAGAATTGATTGTTTTTACGTTTTGTGGATATTTGTATATTTTTTCCATGACAAACTTACAAAAATGGAAGATTTTGCGCTCCAAAATGGTCTTAAACCATCCTAGATGCAAGGTCAGACAAGATGAAATAGAATTACCCAGTGGTGAAATTATAGACGATTACTTTGTCTATATCAGACCAGAAGTCGCTCTGATTTTACCTATTACCAGTGCTGGAGACATTGTTTGTGTCCGTCAATACAGACACGCAGTAGGTGAATTTTTTATAGAACTCCCAGCAGGTAGTTTTGACCCATCAGAAGAAAGCCCCGAAGAAGCAGCACTCCGAGAACTGCAAGAAGAAACTGGCTATATTGCCCAAAAAGTCACAAAAATAGCGACATTATACGATAAACCTAGCAAAGATACTAATAAAATACATTTATTTTTAGCAGAAAATGTCATAAAATTTGGAGAACAAAATCTCGACATTACAGAAGAAATAGAAGTCGTCTTAATTCCCCAAGAATCAGTCAAGGAAAAAATCCTCCAAGGAGAAATTTCTGTAGCAGGAACCGTAGCAGCTCTTTTGTTAGGGTTGAATTTTTTAGAGTTAGGAGTTAGGAGTTAGGAGTTAGGAGTTAGGAGTTAGGAGTTAGGAGTTAGGAGTGAAGAGTTAGGAGTGAAGAGTGAAGAGTTAGGAATTAGGAGTGAGGGATCATAAATTAATTCATAATTCATAATTCATAATTCATAACTCATAACTCCTAACTTTCTCTACCTCCCCCATTGCTGCAAGATGTAAGCGTAGAAACGCTCTTTATCTACCATGACCATCGCATAAATCTTCCGACCGCCTGATACTATCTGAGTACGCCCCTGACTCAGACCAGTAGTGATAATTTTTGTTTCCCACTCGTGCAGTTGATAAAATTCTGGGTGAGCAAGATAAGTAGTCGCTAGCACATCCCAAAAATAATAATCTTGGGGGATAGCTAGGGCATAACATTGTCCTGCCAAATCAGATATAGGATAGTGCCGTTGTCGCCCTATTTTGTACACTATCTCAGATGTTACGGGTACAGTGTTAGTCAAATCCAAAGGACACATGATAATTTCAATTTGGGTTTGCCATACCCGCGCTGCTGAAATTGGGTCCCAATAAACATTCCATTCTGCGGAACCGTCTTGTCCTGCTTCTAGGCTTTTTTCCACATTACCAGAGACATTTAGCGCACCGCCCATCCAAACAATCCTTTGGATTTTTGCTTCAATTTCTGGTGCTTTGTCTAATGCTGTTGCTACCGTTGTCAATGGACCAGTTACCATCAGAGTAACTGGGGAAGACGCCTCACGCAATACCCGAACCATAAAATCTTGACCTGGTTCTGCAACCAAAGGCGTGCGAATGGTTTCGCTTTGATTGAGAATGGGGAGATGGTCTACGATAAAGGAATCGCGGCGGTAAAGACGGGGGAAAGGGTTGATACCGCGCACGGTGCTTTCTGCTACAGGGATATGAGAACTCCCCATCAAGTCTAAAATTTTACGTGTAGCACTCACTGCGGGAGTGGCGTAGCAATCTGCTGGAGTCACCACGACGCCGAGGGGTTGGATATGATCCATAGTTATTAGCAGCATAGTTGCTAGATAATCATCTATACCACCATCGTGATCCATTAATACGAGTTGTTTTGACATAAAAGGAGAGTAAAAAAATGGATGAATTTATGGAAGCGGCGATCGCACAAGCAAAACAAGGAAAACTTGAAGGTGGAATTCCCATTGGTTCGGTTCTCGTCAAGGATGGCAAGATTATGGGTAAGGGACACAATAAGCGTGTACAAGAAGGCGATCCTGTCACCCATGCTGAAATCGATTGCCTTCGCAACGCTGGTAGAATTGGCAGCTACAAAGGGACAACACTCTATTCAACCTTAATGCCATGCTATTTGTGTGCAGGTGCAGTCGTGCAGTTTGGCATTAAAAAAGTCATTGCTGGAGAATCAAGAACCTTTCCTGGCGCTAAAGAATTTATGGTATCCCACGGCGTAGAAGTCATTGATTTGAACCTCGATGAATGCCAACAGATGATGAGCGAATTTATTCAAACTAACCCCGAACTCTGGAACGAAGATATTGGGAAATGAATTGGGGAATGGGGAATGGGGAATGGGGAATGGGGAATGGGGAATGGGGAATGGTAAGAAAATTCCCCACTCCCTACTCCCCACTCCCTACTCCCCACTCCCTACTCCCCTTTCTTTCAGAAAGGCATCAAAGGTTACTCTATCTGGAAGCGAAGGCTGCGCCCCTGGTTTGGTCGCAGCCATTGCACCCGCAGCAGCACCCCAAACAACAGCCTGACGCAAGGGAAGCCCCTCAAAAAGTGCTGCTGCTAAACCGCCATTAAACGCATCCCCAGCAGCAACTGTGTCAACCGCCTGAACGACAAAGGCTGGTACAAAAAAGGTTTCTTCAGGGGTAGCACAGACAACTCCTTGAGCACCCAGTTTGATGATTGCACACTTTACACCCTTGTGTAGTAAAACTGCTGCGGCCTTTTTTGCTGACTCCTCCCCGACCACTGGAAAACCCACAAGTTGCCCTGCTTCTACTTCATTTGGCGTCATAATGTCTACCAACTGGTAAAGTTCTGCTGGCACATCCATTTGTGCAGGCGCTGGATCGAGAATAACAGTTACTCCCGCTTGTCGTGCCGAAGAAGCTGCTGCAACAACGGTAGACATGGGGATTTCAAATTGTAAAAGCAGCGTTGTGGCTCCAGGTAATAAGGGTGATAATCGTTCTATATCTTCCTGATTAACATGCCCATTTGCACCAGGGATGACGATAATTTGATTTTCACTATTTTCATCTACGGTGATGATGGCGACACCAGAACTAACCGTTTCATCCACAAAGACATGATCGGTCTGCACTCCAGAAGCTTGTAGATTATTGACAAGTTCGACACCAAAACTGTCTCCACCAACTCGCCCCACCATCTGGGTAGGAATTAAGAGTCTTGCTAATGCTACCGCTTGATTAGCCCCTTTGCCGCCTGGTGCCTGAAAGAAATCACGCCCCAGCAGCGTTTCTCCAGCTACTGGGAACCGGGGTACAGTCGCTACCAAGTCAATATTGATGCTGCCGAAGACGATGATAGTCAAAATAATTCGTAATTGATTATAATTCGTAATTTATGAAATATAGCAATCCGTGGAGGAATTACAAACACCCCCACCCCAAAGGGGAAGTCAAAAGTCACGCATTCAAAATTCAAAATTCAAAACACTTTTGACTTTTGAATGCGTGACTTTTGAATTTCCGCGTAGCGGCTTGTCCCCCTTGTCCCCCTCGTCCCCCAAGTACAGCGCGGCATAAATAAACTACCCATTTCAAACAGGCACAAGCCTTGCTCTATAATACTTTTGACTTTTGAATGCGTGACTTTTGACTTTCCGCGCAGCGGCTTGTCCCCCTCGTCCGGATCTTAAATAGGATTGCTAAATACTGTATGACAAGCCTTTCCCTGCTTCTTAGAGTCATACATAGCGGTATCAGCATCCCGTAGCAGGTTTTCTGGCTGATCGTAATGACTGCTACTCAAAGCAATACCAATGCTAGCTGTGATTAATATCTCATGTCCATTGAGATGAAGTGGCAACTTCAAGGTATCTTGAATGCGTTGAGCAACATTTGTCGCGTCGGTAACATCTTTGATGTCTTCCAAAAGAATGCCAAACTCATCACCGCCAAACCTTGCTACAGTATCGCCACTACGTAAGCTGGACTCTAAGCGTCGGGCGATCGCTACTAAAAAATCATCCCCCATCCCATGCCCAAAGCGATCGTTAATCCCCTTGAAGCCATCTAAATCTAAAAATAAAACGCCAAAACGATAATTATCCCGTCGTTTACCACGCTCAAATGCTTGCCTAAGTCGATCGTAGAATAAAAGTCTATTAGGTAGTGCTGTCAGCGTATCATAAAAAGCATTGCGGTATAGTTGTGCTTCTGTCTGTTTGCGTTGACTGATATCTTGAAAAACTAAAACTGCACCAGTAATATTACCATATCCATCGCGGATGGCTGCAACACTATCTCCAATTGGTATTCTGCTGCCATCTTTAGTAATTAAAAGACAATTTTCCGGTATTTTCAAAACCTCACCTACTTCCATTACCTTTGTGGCTAAATTTTCAATGACTTCTCCCGTATCTTTGTCAACCAGACTTAATACTTCTGCTATATCTTTACCGTACGCTTCATTTTGCTGCCAATTTGTGAGTGTTTCCGCTACTGGATTCATCAGTTGGATACAACCATTAGTATCTGTGACAACTACTGCACAGCCCATACTATTTATAATTGACCTCATCCGCTGCTTTTCTTCCTGCAATCTCCTTTCCATTTGGTGCTTATAAAGTGCCATTTCTATGGCAGTATGCAGTTCTTTTTCCGCAAATGGTTTAAGAATGTAACTAAAAGGCTCATTTGACGAATTTTTATCTAATTCTAAATATTCTGTCAAATATATCACTGGTACTTGGAAATTCTTCTTGATTATTTCTGCCACTGGCACCCCATTTATTTCTCCTGCTAAGCAGATATCAATTAAAACTAAATTAGGATGAGTTTCTGCTACTTTTTTAATCGCTTCCTCTCCTGAATCAGTGATTTCTGCTACAGAATATCCTAATTTTTGTAATCTATTTCTAATATCTAGAGCTAGGATTTTTTCATCCTCAACAACTAGGATTTTGGAACCGATCATGCTGAAATAGCCTGTTTCATAAGGTTTAGATTTTCTCAGAGCCGACTTGATAGTAAAGGGAATAATCTCATCATAGTCAATCTTAAAAGTATCTGTGTTATTACTTAAGTATAATCCTGAATCCTTGTCAAGTTAAATTTTTATAAATTCCTGCTTTTCTCGTCTTTATTAAAGCTTCATACAAATCATACCATTTGTATCATTTTTTACAAAAATATCCTATTTCCTAAAAGCACAAATGATTTACAAGAATAGAATTTTTTCAAAAAAGCACAAATCATGAATCAAGGAATTTACGTAAAAAAGCCAAATTTAATAAGTATATAAAAATACATTTTTGTGCTTATGTGTATATGTGAGATGGATTTTATTCTATTTATAGTAGGTATTTAGCTAATGCAAAAATTTTATTTTTTTGAAACATTGATACATTTTTCCGGAGTTATTCTAAATGTTTCTATGTAGATTATCAATTCAATAAAAATAAATAGTAAATTTACTGTAATGCTTAAATAAAAATATACAATATTAATTGTAAATTACGTAAATAAATGTGATTAATCGTATGTAGTTAATACTTATTACATAATTTTAGGACTTACGCATTGACAGAAATACTCAAGTTGATGGTGGGATAAGTCAGGCAATGAACACAAATTTCATTTGGGTAGACCACAATATAACCGTAGGGGCGGGGTCTCCCCGCCCCCCTGCTCAAGAATACTCCCCAGTGTGCTTCAGACAGTGGACTTAGTTCTAGTCAGACAGATGCTAATTTTGCCGTCAAAGTCTGGAATGGGTGCGGCGGGTTTGCTCAAAGTGACTTCGACTTGTGTCAAGCGATCGCTTGATGCCAGGATAGAGTCTGCAATAGTACTTGCTAAGCGTTCCACCAGAATAAACTTAGATGTTTTTACCAAATGTTGTACCAAGCTGATCACGCTACGGTAATCTAGAGTATCTTCAATGGCGTCAGTTTTGGCAGATGTGGAGATATCTAGCCATAACTTCACATCTACTTCAAACCATTGCCCTAGGACCTGTTCCTCTGGCAAATACCCTGTGTAGCCATAGGAGCGAATTCCTGTTAAATAAATAGAGTCCATAAAAAATATTCCTGAGTACTGAGTTGTTATTTGTTGTTGGTTGGTAGTTCTTTGGTAAGACAAACAACCAAAGTTTGTTATTTGTTGTTGGTTGGTATTTTTTTGGTAGGACAAACAACCAAAGTTTGTTATTTGTTGTTGGTTGGTATTTTTTTGGTAAGACAAACAACCAACAATCAACAATCAACAACCAACAACCAACAACCAACAACCAACAACCAACAATCAACAACCAACAACCAACAATTCTAATGACAATTGATTTTAGAAATATTAATACCTTATGGGCATCGATTTTTGCCGAGACACTAAAGCGACTGGGATTGACTTGTGTGTTAATTTGTCCTGGTTCACGTTCCACACCCCTAGCAGTTGCGTTTGCCCAGCAACTGCCCCATATTGAAGCGATTTCCATTCTCGATGAACGATCCGCCGCCTTTTTTGCCTTGGGAGTCGCTAAAGCAACTGGGCGTCCCGTAGCACTTGTTTGCACTTCTGGGACAGCAGGAGCAAATTTTTATCCAGCAGTGATTGAAGCCAAAGAAAGTCGCATACCGTTATTGCTGTTTACTGCTGATAGACCCCCAGAATTACGAGATTGTCATTCTGGACAAACCATAGATCAGTTGAAATTATATGGCAATTACCCAAACTGGCAGGCAGAGTTAGCTTTGCCCACACCATCCTTGGGAATGTTAGCTTACTTGCGGCAAATGGTGATTCATGCATGGGAGCGATCTCAAACTCCCGTACCAGGACCAGTGCATCTGAATGTTCCGTTTCGTGACCCCCTCGTACCTGTAGATGTAGAGACGGAAAATCTCGCCTCTCTACAGTTTCACCCTGAAGACTTCTTCTGCGCCATCACAACCAACTCCTTGCTGGAGTTGAAACCCCAGGCTATATCCACTCAAACACTCTCAGAGTGGTTACAGTGCAACCGAGGAATCATCATTGCTGGTGTTACCCAACCGCAACAACCACACTCGTATTGTAGTGCGATCGCGAGATTTGCCCAAACTCTCAAATGGCCAGTACTGGCGGAGGGACTCTCCCCTGTGAGAAATTATGCCCATCTCAATCCCAATATTATTTCCACCTACGACTTAATTTTGCGGAATGATGAATTAGCGAAAGCGCTAGCACCTCAAATGGTGATTCAAATCGGTGAAATGCCGACTAGTCGAATACTGCGTACGTGGATAGGCGATACCCAAGCTAGAAGATGGGTCATTGACCCTAGTCACCAAAACCTTGATCCTCTACATGGTAGAACAATTCATCTACGGATGACTGTAGAACAGCTAGCTTTACTCGTAGTACAGGGAGTAGAAGAGGACATGGGGAATGTATCAAAACAAATCACAGTGTCTTCTTCCCCTACCTACCTGCAAAAATGGTGTACAACTGAAGCGAAAGTGAGGACAACTGTTGACCAGAAGCTAGCGAAAATAGAGGAGTTATTTGAAGGCAAAGTCGCTTGGTTACTTTCTCAGACTTTACCACCAAAAACTCCTGTATTTATCGCCAACAGTATGCCCGTGCGGGATGTGGAATTTTTCTGGAAACCGAATAACTTAGGTGTGCAGCCCTTGTTCAACCGAGGTGCCAATGGCATTGATGGCACATTATCTACTGCTTTGGGAATTGCCCATCGCCATCAAAGCAGTGTGATGTTAACGGGGGATTTAGCTTTATTACACGACACCAATGGATTTTTAATCAGAAATAAATTTGTTGGACATCTAACCATTGTGTTAATTAACAACAATGGTGGTGGGATTTTTGAAATGTTACCTATTGCCAAATTTGACCCACCATTTGAAGAATTTTTCGCTACTCCGCAGGATATTGATTTTGCTCAATTATGTGCAACTTATGGTATAGAGCATGAATTGATCACTTCTTGGGAGCAGTTGCAGACAAGGTTAAACCCACTACCAACTAAGGGAATTAGGGTTTTGGAACTGCGGACAAATCGCAAAGCAGACGCTAAGTGGCGTCAGGAGAATTTGGGGAAATTTGCCTAAGCGGGGAGTCAGCCCCTTCTCACTCGGGGAGACGCACTCGCGTTCGGGTTCGTCAAAAGTCAAAAGTCAGGTTGTTTGACAGCTTGTCTTTTGACAGATATCTGAATAATTAAATAAAAAAATATATAGGAATCATATTTGATTTTTGAAATATACGTAGGTGGGGCTATGCCCTACATAACTCGGATGTGGTGGGCAGTGCCCACCCTACACTACTTAAAATTTTTCATGAATGATTTAGGATTCCTATAGCATTCCTAAATCATTCGTGAGATAAAGAAACCCGGTATCTCCCAGATACCGAATTTCTGAGGCTTAGTATTGTCTCACAAATCAAAGAAGATTGCTATAGCACCAAAAACTTTGATGTAATCGATGTATGAAAATTATTAGTTTAGATAAATATTTGGGATGGCTATTGCTTTCAGTTCTTATTGCTACACCAGTGGCTGCCCACACCGAAAAGGTATCTGGAGATGTGGGCGGTCTGCTGCATATAAAACCCCATGACAATCCGCAAGCAGGTCAAGCGGCTCAAGCGTGGATCGTGCTAACCCGTAAAGGAGGGCAACTCATTCCCCTTGCACAATGTGACTGTCAGTTGGCTGTGTACGCCAAACCTCATAGTCAAAGCAGTGCCCCTCTACTTAAGCCAAGTTTACATCCTGTGACAGCCGAGCAGTATCAAGGTATTCCAGGTGCCGACATCGTATTTCCTAAGGTAGGCGCTTATGAACTGGTGATCAGTGGCACTCCAAAATCTGGAACTAGTTTCAAGCCATTTAAGTTGTCATATACCGTGAATGTTGGTTCCTAACCTGTTCGTAGTAGCGCTTTAGCGCCGGTTAAATCCCGGTTTTTTGCGCTAAAGCACAGTATATTTTAGCGCCAGTTAAGTCTCGGTTTTTTGCGCTAAAGCGCTACTACGAACAATTTCTTCAAGTTCTTTCAGGTGTTGAGCGCTAATGAGCCATTCCTCTTCTGGGATAGATGTATCTGAACCAGACTGACCTTGTTGGGCTGCTAAAGTTTCCACTTGATTAGCAATTATTGATAATGCTTTACCTTGGGAAATCGCAGTATTCAATACCTCAAAACGTGCTGGTTCATCCAGCCGACGTAACAACTGTGAGATGATGCGGCTGATTCTCGTTTCATTGCTAAAATCAAATATTGTTGTAGGTTCATCTTCAACACGCAATAGTTGTTCGCCTACATCAAAAAAAGCTTGCACAATAGCAGGAATGCTGTCTAAAGGAATTGCTTTTTCAGTGTAATTCTCCAGTTGTTCCAGAAATGCTCTTACTTGCGTTGTGCCATCAGGACGTATTTGTTCAGCAAGTTCTGTCAGTTTTTCTCCAAATGCCTTGGCATCAAAAGCTGTAGCAATAATTGCTGTAATTTGAGTATTAGATAATTCACTTTCTGAGAAATTTAAACGAAAGTAAATGGGGAATATTTCTGGGCAGCACACTCGCAGTTGCTTGCACCATTCTGATTCTTGTTTTTTATCGTAGTCACTACTACCCCAAACACATTCTAATTTAGGAAACAGGTCCATTAGTAACTTTTGAACTGGCTGCTTATCCTCATCTGGAAGCAGGGCTATCCAAGAATTTTGCAGATTTTTGAGTTCATCAAGTGAAGAATTAACTTCTCCTAGGAAAGCATTTTTATTTTTGCGGATGATGTCGTATACCATTGGATAAAATACTCGTAGCGATTCCACAGCAATGAAATCAACTGGGTTCACTTCATCTTTCACTGTGGCATATGTCAGTGTGAGAGTGTCAGTCAGACGAACAATATCGCGGAGGTTAGTAATAAAATGGTCTATTCCTTGATAGTAAATCTTGGTCCAGTAGGCTGGCTCAAATAACTGCTTTTGTGTGTCAGCCATGACACTTTCAAGTTTTTCAAAAAGTAGTCTTCGGAGTGATGTTTTATCTGGAGAAGGTAAATTAAAAGCTACTTGAATAATTTTATCAAAGGATTCTTTAGCGGATGCGTCTTGAGTTTCTGCTAGTGCCTTGAGGACCACGTCTTTATCAAAAACGAGAAGATAGACAACATTAGTAAAACTCGGAATTGCTTTCAGCAGGCGGAATAGCTGCTTAATATCTTCTGTGCCAAGGCGATCTATATCGTCAATTGCTACGACTATTCGTTGCTTGTGCTGTTGTAGTATGATTTCGACTTCTTCTTTTAACTCAGAAGCCTCCTTGTCCTCTTCGTCAAGAAGTGCTGCTACTGCTCTGCCAGTTTGAGCGTAAGGTAGCGGAATTTCTGCTACAGCTTTACCGAGATCAGCTATTCGTTCTCTTAAGCCTTTCTGCACAGATGGTATTCTATTTAAAACATTTTTTAATTGGTCGAAAAAGCGCTTTGTAATGTCTTGGTATCCAGAAAACAACCAAGGATTAAAGGGGACGATGATGGGTTGCTCGTCTTCTGGCTTTTGCTGGAGATATTGAACTATAAAGTTCATCAATGTCGATTTGCCAGAACCCCAAGAACCGTACACCGCAATCACGAAGCCTTCAGCGAGGGTCATGTCGCAAATACTGTCTGCCAGATATTGGGCAAAGGAGGCATATCCCAGCCGATCTTTTTCGGGAGTGATTAAGGTACCGTCTGTGGTGAATTCTTTAACTTTTGTTTGTGCCATTGTCGGTTTTTTTATTTTTATCCTGGCACAGTTATTAGGTTGGGATAGCCACCCTAAGATAGAATTCTCAAGCTGAAGTATCACTCTAATCCTACAAATGCAAATCAACTGGCAAACTGCCAAAACCTACGAAGATATCCTTTATCACAAAGCTGACGGCATTGCTAAAATCACCATCAACCGTCCTCATAAACGCAATGCCTTTCGTCCGAAAACCGTATTTGAACTGTACGATGCTTTCTGCAATGCTCGCGAAGATATCAGTATTGGTGTTGTATTATTGACTGGTGCGGGACCTCATACTGATGGTAAATACGCCTTCTGCGCGGGAGGCGATCAAAGTGTCCGGGGACACGCTGGTTATGTTGACGATGATGGTATCCCTCGTTTAAACGTGCTAGACTTGCAACGCCTGATTCGTTCTATGCCGAAAGTAGTAATTGCTCTTGTAGCTGGTTATGCGATCGGTGGCGGACACGTCCTCCATTTGATTTGTGACCTCACCATCGCCGCAGATAATGGGATTTTCGGACAGACAGGTCCGAAAGTCGGCAGCTTTGATGGTGGTTTTGGTGCCAGCTATCTTGCTCGCATTGTGGGACAAAAAAAGGCGCGAGAAATTTGGTTTCTCTGTCGGCAATACAATGCCCAGCAAGCACAGGAAATGGGCTTGGTTAATTGCGTTGTCCCAGTGGAACAACTAGAAGCAGAAGGTATCCAGTGGGCGCAAGAGATTTTAGAAAAAAGCCCCATTGCCATTCGTTGTTTGAAAGCGGCATTTAATGCTGACTGTGATGGTCAAGCAGGTTTGCAAGAACTCGCAGGGAATGCAACTTTACTCTATTACATGACAGAAGAAGGGTCTGAGGGAAAACAAGCTTTTTTGGAAAAACGTCCACCTAATTTTCGCGCCTTTCCTTGGCTACCATAGAATTCCAAAAAGGTGTTGGGTGTTGGTTGTTAGTGGTTACTAGTAGTCTGGCAACCTTCGAGAAGCTTGGTTTGCGATGATTTGTTCGTAGTGAGGACTTTAGTCCTTAAAAATAGGAGGACTAAAGTCCTCACTACAAACCCATCAAAGTTTACTTGCGAGACTACTAGTTAGTTTTTAGTGGTGAGTAGTGCTGTTTAAGAACCAACAACTAACACCCAACAACAAGCAACTACCAACTAACAACTACCAACATTAAAGGCAAATTTTAATTTTGGCAAACGGCTTTGGCTAATCTGATAATCATGGGTAGTTCACCCAGTAAATATTTTTTTTCACAAAGGCAAAGTCTGAAACTTTCTCTGTTTGTGAGAATTGGTATTGACGATTCTCGAAACCACACTAAGATAGTATTTCACGCTATGCGACTTTTCGTAGTCTAATAAACAGGCAGAGGGCTAAATCAACACTGCCTCAGCTTTTACTTGTTCACATGGCGAACAGGAAGCTGTTTCCTCAACAGCAACAAGTGCAGATTTATTTAAACTTGAAGCTATGACTTGTGTTGCATTTGGTAAACTCCAAGCATCTTCTAAACTTTCCCACGAAGGTGCAAAAACCGGGAGTGCAAAACAGCAAGCTTTCCAATTTCCTTGAACTGGTGCTCCAAGTTGCTGGCAAACTCCGCCACGACGCCCCTCTGGCTTGTAATAATGACAATAACGACAGGCAGAAGTCAACAATTTGATTTGTTTCATAATCTTTAGTGCCGTCTAGGGCTGACATTTTGTTTCCTTGCTTTTATTCTGCTTCTCGACAAAAATAGGCAACAAAGCCAAAAACCGTTATTTGAAGGAGGTTGTAGCGATCCCAAGGAAAAAATTAACTTTAGAATCTCTTTAGATTTGTGTTAGATTTTTCAATGTTTTTGTTAACAATGCGATACATTCTTTTTGAGAAATGATACATCATAACTTTTACCTAAAACTTATTGGGGATCAAAGCTAAAAATAAGTATATCGATTTATTCAGTTTTTTAACTTCAGTCCTAAGAAACACCTTTAGCGATTGAGTTGCTTGTGTCATTGGGCATAGTTAACATCATGGAAAAGTAATATATGCCATATGTAAAAAAGTAAAAAACTTCTAACCAATGCCAGATGAAGTTTGGTTACTAGAACAACCAACAACTACTCCTAACACGAGTGTAAGATTACCGATGTCATTTCCTCTCCCCTGCTCCCAATACGCTTGGTGTTAAGGGTAGGTGAGGTCATAGAAACCCGGTTGTAGGGGCTACTTGCAATACGCCCCTACGAAACCGGGTTTTGGTCGGCTGGTGCTTAACACCAACTGTATTGCCACATTCCTATTCCCCTGACTTATTGCTTGAGGATTGTTTAGCAGCACACAGAGAACAAACACGCCAGCGCTGAAGTTCGCCAGGTGGGGTAGGACAGTGGCATTGGGGACAAACAGGTAAGCCATGCGATCGCGCTTGCACTGTCATCGCCCAATGCCTAAAGACAGTATTTACGTTCCGAGTAGTGGGTGTCACATCACCACCTACCTTCATTCCATCACCCAGGTAACTGGGATGCTGACGCGACAAAAGGGTTTGTTGCTCTGGTGCTTTGTCTTTAGGACGCTGCCACCCAGCAGTAGAAAAGCGAATATCTACCAAAGGGGTAGGTAGTTTTTTATTCAACTTCAAAAGCAGGTGCTGACGCTCGAAGGTCAGGTTTTGTGCCCAAGCAGCGCTAGAAGTTGCCACCCGTAAAACGTCGCGCTGAATCGACAATGGTTGAGTATGAGCGGCAACCACTGCTCCCACGACTTCAGGCCAACACTTGAGCAAGCTTTGAAAAGGTTGCTCCTGTAATTTAGCCTGAACCTCTAAAACACCTAAAATATCATTAACTGATTTAAACGACATTTTGCCAAACAAGCGCAAAAATTGTAGCTTGGTTCTGCAATATATCTATGATAATTTTCATAATACATTGGCATAAATGTATCTTTAAATTCATCAGGCAGTCAAGGTTAGAGACATAGGCAATGAGTCAAAACCCTCTAGTAGATAGGTCATCGGCTCAATCTTCCAAAACATCTGGGTTGAAGCCAGCACTAGCGACAGCACTGGCAAGTTTAGAAGTACAACTAGATCAAGAGTTAGCCCGATACCGACGAACACGAACTGTATATAGAACTTCAAGCCAACCCGGCATAGGGAACTCCACCAGCAGTAAACTCCAACAGTTGACTGTCTTTAGTACAAAACTTGGCAAAAAGCCAACAGCCGAGGACACTCTTAGAAGTCATCTCCAGAAGTTTGGAGCTGCAACAACAAACACCCCTGCTTCCACTGCTCTACAGACAGAGGATCTCCCTATTCCCAACAAAACTAACACACCATCGGCATCCCCTCCACAAGCTCATGAGGAGATGCCACGTACAAAAGAAAGGTCGGAGCCACAAAATCTCAAGATGCCCTCCACCTCTGTTGAAGCCAAAACACAAACCACACGAGCATCAACTTCTACCAGTATCGTGCCCGCCGGCATTGACGATCGCAAGAGTGAAAATCCCACACAGCCAGATGACTTCTTGGAGTCGTCTGAAGCACTGCTGCGCAGTCTAAACGAAGAACAACCCAACACTCAACGGCGAACAAATTCCAGCGATAGTCTGCTATCACCCCTAGGTATTGGCTCAATACTGCTGCTATTATTGGCTAGTCTCTCCCTAGGCTTCATCGTGTTTAATCCCAAAAACTTGTCGCATTTTAGTCTAGACGGATTCTTGAAGCAAAATGCGCCACAGGAGAACGCGGAAAATGCGGAAAATACCGTTGCCGAAGGGAATAATACCAAAACTGCGCTACAGCCACAACTTATACCCAAGTATCCTAATCTAGCGGAAAGCGAATTTCCGGAGGTGAGAGACCCAAATGATGTAGTCGGCTTAAAACCCAAACCTAAACCGATTCCCAAAGCATCACCCTCCCCAGTCGCTACCCACAATCCAATCAATCCAGGAACTACAGCACAGCACCTACAGCCTGTTGTTCCCCCCATAAATTCACCCCCACTCTCAACAGCCACAACCCCAAATCTATCCTCCCAAAAGCCAGATGCAGAACTCAAACCGTCAAAGGACGGACTTTATCACATAGTGACAGAAAATCAAGGGCATCAAGTTTTTGCCTCTGCACGAAAGGTAGTTCCTGATGCTTATTTATCAACAAGTGGCAAATTGATTTATCTAGGTGCCGTTGAGGATAAACAGAAAGCACAACAACTGCTGCAAAAGTTACAGGCGAACGGAATCAAGGCACGGATTCAACAGCCTTAAGATAGGGGAGTGGGGAGTGGGGAGTGGGGGAGTGGGGGAGTGGGGGAGTGGGGGATTTAAGAAAGATTTTTTTTGAGTCACACTCTGCCTGTACACCCACAAGGTAGAAGCGAATATATTTATTAATAGGGTTTTCCCACAGCCCCACACCCCCACACCCCCACACCCCCACTCCCCCACTCCCCCACTCCCCCACACCCCTAAAAACATGGGACTAATTGACCGTATCCAGCGTGTGATTCGCGCCAACCTTAACAGTTTTATGAGTAGTGCGGATGATCCAGAAAAACTTCTGGAAGCAGTCGTCATGGAAATGCAGGATAATCTGCTGCAATTGCGACAGGCGATCGCTTGCGCGATCGCCACCCAAAAACGCACCGAACGGCACTCGGCTCAAGCACAGTCAACAGGAGAGGAATGGTACCGTCGTGCCCAACTGGCTTTGGAAAAAGGCAATGAGATGTTAGCAAGGGAAGCCCTCACCAAACGTCGAGCCTGTCAAGAAACCGCCACAACCCTCTCAACTCAAATCGCTGAGCAAAAAACTGTGGTGGATAAGCTCAAAAAGGATATGCAGACCCTAGAGCTAAAAATTGCCGAAGTGAAAACTAAAAAAGATATGTACATTGCTCGCGCCCGTTCTGCCGAGGCGTCATCTAAACTCCAGGGAATTCCCTGAAACATTGGGCAAAGACCAAGTTTGGAACATATCTTAAGAATAGAGGCGCTTTAGGAGTTACTGATTCAGAACGGAAAGATTACATTGAAATAGGTAGCTATGAAATAGTAAAAAATCTAACTGCTTTGAAGTTCACTAGCATTGGCAGAAGCCGCGCCTAAGACTTCTCTCCCACTAAAGGCGTAAATCACAGAAGGAAAAACAAAGTTATGGGATTATTTGATCGTATCAAGCGAGTAGTCAGTGCCAACCTCAACGACTTAGTCAATAAAGCTGAAGACCCAGAAAAAATGCTGGAACAAGCTATCCTGGAAATGCAGGAAGACTTGGTACAGCTGCGTCAAGGAGTTGCTCAGGCAATTGCTGCCCAAAAACGCACCGAAAAACAGTATAATGAGGCTCAAAATGACATCAATAAGTGGCAACGCAACGCCCAGTTAGCGCTGCAAAAAGGTGATGAAAACCTAGCACGACAAGCTCTGGAGCGGAAAAAGACTTCTACTGAAACAGGAAGCGCCCTGAAAATCAGCTTAGACCAGCAAACGGCTACTGTTGAAAATCTGAAGCGTAACTTAATCCAGTTGGAGAGCAAAATTTCTGAGGCAAAGACCAAGAAAGAAATGCTCAAAGCTCGGATTACTGCTGCCAAAGCCCAAGAGCAACTTCAAGGTATGGTGCGTGGGATGAATACCACCGGTGCAATGGCAGCATTCGAGCGCATGGAAGAAAAAGTCTTGATGCAAGAAGCAAGAGCTCAGTCAGCAGCAGAAATAGCTGGTGCAAATTTGGAAAACCAGTTTGCAGCTTTGGAATCTAGTAGCGACGTAGATGATGAATTGGCAGCTTTGAAAGCGCAGATGACTCTGCCTGGAGGAGCACCACATCAACAAGCACTACCGCCGCAACAAACCTCCACTGCCAAACCTGAAGTGGTTGATGCCGAGCTGGATTCCCTTCGCAAGCAATTGGATCAAATGTAAAATTTGAAGAAAACTTGTTTCTGCTAGTCCCACGCCTGTAGGTAGTGGGATTTCACATTATTTGTCATTTGTCAACTGTGTATTTTTAGGACTAAGTACAAAGTTTCATAAATTTGTGGCGTTTTGGTTCGTAGTTACGCTAAAGCGCTCTTAGCAACTACGAACCATAGACCAAATATTCATTTCATCACGAACTTGTGCAATTTTGTACTAAGCGCAGCATGGCAAAAAATTTTCAGCTTTGCCGCCCATTTTGGGATAGAGTATTGTGTGTGCCAACTTTGATAGATGCCACCTGATGGAGATCTACAATGACTAAGGGTGTAATAACCATAACTGATGCCCAATTTGAAACAGAAGTGTTACAAGCACATCTCCCAGTCTTGGTTTACTTTTGGGCTTCTTGGTGCGGACCTTGTCAATTGATGTCGCCAGTGATTAATAGCTTAGCAACTACATACAGCGATCGCCTCAAAGTGGTCAAGATGGAAGTTGATCCTAACCCAGCCACCGTTAAACAGTACCAGGTGGAAGGTGTACCAGCCCTCAGGCTGATTCAAGGAGACAAACTGTTAGCGTCTGTTGAGGGAGTCATCGGCAAAGACAAATTAATCAGCCTCTTAGATACTCACCTCAATTAGTTAGGAGTTAGTTGTTAGTTGTTAGGAGTTAGTTGATTGTTGTTTGGTGTTTGGTGTTTGGTGAATGGTTACGGAGTGCCAACCAACTAACAACCAACAACTAACAACTAACAACTAACAACTAACACCCAACACCCAACAACTAACACCCAACACCCAACAACTAACAATTCCAATGCAGTTTGCCAAGCGTTTACAACCCCTACAATTCAATGTATTTGCTGATATGGACACAGCCAAGGCAAAAGCTTTGGCAGCAGGAAAGCAGCTCATTGATTTGTCACTGGGGTCTTCTGATCTGCCAGCCGAGGCGCATGTGATTGAGGCGATCGCCCAGTCTCTCAAAGATCAAAGTACCCACGGCTACCTACTGTTTCATGGCACCCAAGGGTTTCGCCAAGCAGCAGCCAACTGGTATGAGCAAAAATTCGGCATCCACATTGATCACCAAACTGAGGTGCTACCCCTCATCGGTTCCCAAGAAGGCACAGCGCATTTACCCTTAGCAGTGCTAAACCCTGGAGACTTTGCCCTGTTGCTTGATCCGGGTTATCCTTCCCATGCAGGAGGAGTTCACCTAGCAGGTGGTCAAATATACACAATGCCTCTACGGGAAGAAAACGGTTTTTTACCAGTGTTTACGGATATTCCCACACCTGTATTAGCCCAATCGCGGATGATGGTGTTGAGCTATCCTCACAATCCTACTAGTGCGATCGCACCTTTTTCCCTATTCCAAGAAGCGGTTGCCTTTTGTCAGCAACATAATCTCGTTTTGGTTCACGATTTCCCCTACGTAGATTTGGTATTTGAGGAGAGTGGGGAGTGGGGTAAAAATATTTCCCCATCTATTGTTCCTTCTATTTTGCAAGCCGACAGGGAGAAAAGCATCTCCATTGAATTTTTCACTCTTTCTAAATCCTATAATATGGGCGGCTTCCGCATTGGCTTTGCTATCGGCAATGCCCAGCTCATTCAGGCATTACGTCAGGTAAAAGCAGCAGTGGATTTTAATCAGTATAGGGGGATTTTGAATGGGGCGATCGCCGCTCTTACCGGTCCCCAAGCTGGAGTCAAAGCTGCTGTCGCCACCTTCCGCCAACGCCGAGATGCCTTTATCAGCGCTTTGCACCACATTGGCTGGCAAGTTTCTCCTCCTAAGGCAACAATGTACATCTGGGCAAAGTTGCCAGAACCTTGGAGTCAAGATTCTGTCAAATTTTGTACCCAACTCGTGGAAAAAACTGGAGTAGCCGCTGCACCAGGTGCTGGTTTTGGCAAATTCGGAGAAGGATATGTCCGCTTTGCCTTGGTACATGAACCTCGCATCCTACAGATTGCCGTGGAGAGAATTGCTGAGTTCCTACACTAGTTCGTAGTTGCGCTGTCTGCGCATAAAATCCGGCGTTGCTGATTGACGGTATGAAAATCTCACGCAAAGGCGCAAAGACGCAAAAAAAACCTTGGCGTCTAGGAGTAAAGCGTGAGGCTAAAAATAATTCATACTTGAATTGAGCAACGCATAAAATCCTGATGTAACAGGCGTTGACAGCGTTACTACAAACTAGTGACTTTGTTTTTTGCGTAATAATACTTATTATAAGTGTTACATTAATAACAAAATATTGTTTTTTTATCTTAAGTAATTAGACTAATAAAAATAAAGAAAAAATAGTCATATTTTTAACAAAAATTAATTGATAATCTACAGCAGCTTTACCTAATCACATCTCCGAGTCTCTTAGACTGTGTTTAAGCTGGAAAAAAAAAGATACGGCAAAAATCTCGGTTACGCCTTGAAGAAAACCTATCACCAAGATTCCAAGCCTGTAGTTAAGTCAGGGAAGCATCACAAGGGGTGAGTGTATAAGACACAACCCTATAACTAGAGGAAACTTGAAAATGAGAAGCACTTTTAAAAAACTATTAATCGGGACTTCAATAGCCGCTAGTGTAAGCGCGATCGGCACTGCCCCAGCAAACGCTGTAGGGATCACCGATGTTAGTATTGGGGGAACAGCAGCAAATGATTATTACGTCTATGATGCCAACAATACTAATACCTTCCTCGCCTATAATGGTGATAACAAAACCTTCTACAACTCTGATGGTACTACTATTAAGACCCCGACACTGACCGCAAGTCAACTTGTGCAACAAGTCCTAGGTGGCAACGCTACAAATCCTACTGGAAACGTAGAGTTAGCAGCTAGTAGTGAACAAAGTAATTTTAATGTCAACAATAGCACCAGCTTGACGGGTACAATTGGTGGTAGAAATATTACCCTTAGCAGTCTGACGGCTTCGGACTGGACTCCAACTTTTATTAGTCAATGGCTGAGTCAAGGTTTATCTGCTAACCATATTAATTCAACGATAGTCGTTCCCGGTTCGGGTCAAACAAGTCAACAAATCAACGTATTGCCGTTCCTCTCTAATATTTTTACGCAGTATGGAGGGCGTCAACGGTTCAGTGACCCTAACATCTCCTACGTCAATCAGAATGACACCACTGGCTTGATTAGCATTGGACTAGCTGGTCACTATGATGCGAATCCTTTGTTGACATCTGCTATCAGTGGGTATATATCCGCCAATAAAACCGCTGCTGATCAATCGACTCAACAATATGTCAGCATAGCAAATGCTCTTCTGAGTCAGTTAGGAACTAAAACAATAGAGGCGAGTGAAATCGTCAAGGTTTCCTACAATGGTGGACCGGCTCAATTACTCTACGGCTTCGGTGACACTACTTCATCATTCTACAGCTTCTCTGCTTCTGGTTTGGTTGCAGCAGACGATGGCGAGTCTCACAGCGGTAACTACGAAGTTCGCTTCCAAGGCTTGACTCCAACGCCAGCATCAACGCCGGAACCATCGGCTTTGCTTGGTCTGCTGGGAGTTTGTGGTGTCTTTGCCGCCCAACGCCAGTTGAAAAAAGCATAAGTTATAGTTGAGGCGACGGCTTCCCTCACCCTACAGTCAATTTCGTAGAGGGAAGCTGATTTGTTGATGTTTATTGAACCATAGGTTCTCAAGGGGTAACACACTGTCGTGCCTCTATAATATAGCATATTTGGCGTTGCTGAATTTACTAATGAATTACGTTTAGTTACAGATTTGTTATTTTCCACAACCCTCGTAGAGACGCGATTAATCGCGTCTCTACTAGAGGCGTGATTTTCACAATTCATATCTTGCTTCAGCAACGCCGCATATTTGCCTAAAAATTCCTTCCATGCTTTAGAAACCCGGTTTCTTAAAGAAACCGGGTTTCTGGACTTTCACATCTCCTGCAAGGATTGCTATAGGTATTGTAAAATTTCACTAAAATAGTAGCCGATTGTACCCAAACACGGACTTATATTGCTAGGAGACCAACTTTTGAATAGGCTGCAACGATTAACCCTTAACGGATTCAAGTCTATTAAGGCAATGGATCTTGAGTTGCGTCCCTTAAATATCTTGATTGGAGCAAACGGAGCACAGGCAAAAGCAATCTCATTTCGTTCTTCAAGATGCTTAATGAGATGATGGCTGGACGCTTCCAACAATATATCGGTATGTCGGGGCGTGCTCAGTCTCTCTTGCACTTTGGACCCAAAATAACTCCTCTGATAGAAGCAAAACTGGAGTTTGAAGTCGAAAACGGGGTGGATACCTATCATCTGCGGTTATTCCATGCCGCAGGTGATACGCTGATCTTCGCCGAAGACACATTGAGCTTCCTGCAAACGGGTTGGACATCCCCAAGGATTGACCAATTGGGTGCAGGGCATCAGGAAACAAAAATCAGTGCAGCAGCAGAGGAAGGTAAACAAACAGCCAAGACGCTCAAGTATTCGATGAGAATATTTTAGCGCGTCAGAAAAAAGGGGCAGGTACATCGCGGCGGTGGACGAAATTACGCGCCAATGAAAAACGATATTCTGCGATCGCTCAAGGAAGATAGCAATCCTGATGTATTCTTCACTACTATGATTGATTTGTATGCTATCCATCCTGATTTTCCGGGATTAGCTAAGTCCGAAAGTTTGCGCCATGATTGACTAAATAGGGCAATTGAAAAAGGAGAGACTCTGATGCAATCAGCGTTACGAATTGAGACGAAGATATTACCAGGCAATAAGATTGAGATCAATTTGCCCACCGATACTGCCTCAACCTCAGTGGGACAAATTGTTGAAGTGATTGTCCTGCTCCCAGAGCATAAACCTGCCCTAGAAAAGCAATCTATTCTAAAATTGCTTCAGGAAATCCATCAGCAGCGTCCCATTGGTAGAAGTGTGGAAGAAATTAATCGAGACTTACAGGCGGAGAGAGACGCATGGGACAACTAGCTTTTCCAGACTCTGCTCATGTATACATCGATACGGTAACTGTCATTTACGCCGTTGAGCAGACTCCAACCTACGGAGTGTTGCTGAACCCTTTGTGGAATAACCTTCAGGCAGAAAACCTTGAGGTCTTCACCAGTGAACTGACTTTGATGGAAACCCTAGTTGTGCCACTTAGAAACTCGGATACGTTTTATCGCTTTGGCGGACACCGGGTTTGTGACAACACGCAAATGCGAACTGATTTGTTAGAAGCGGCTGTCTGGCAGCAAGTGTGCCATCTGCTTCTCCTGAAGTGCTACAATCTCAACTAGTGTCTGATTAAGTTTCCTATGGCTCAATTAGTAATAAATAATATAGATCCCATTATCATTTACAAACTAGAAACTCTTGCTCGACAGCACGATCGCTCCTTGCAAGAAGAATTGAAACATATTTTAGAGCAAGCCACGCAACCTATCACCAATAAAACCCAAGCTGTCGATATCGCAACTGCCAGAGAAATGGTCGCACAGATTCAGGAGATGTTTGCAGGGCGCACATTTAGAGATAGTGCTGAACTTATCCGTGAGGATAGAGAACGTCATATTTTGTGGGTGGAAGATATTTAATTCTGTGTTTAATTTTGCGGGCGATCGCCATCACTAGATAAAAATCTTGATATTAACCAAGGCAATTTTGGATTATTCAATCGTGTTTTCTTCCCTGCGGGACGCCTGACGGCGAACGGGCGGGACAGGAGTAACTGCCGCATCACCTAAAATAGATAAGTACTCACTATCTGAAAACTGAGGATAAATTGATGCAAGAAGTATCTAACTATACTCAAGAACTCACAAACCGCATCTCAGCAATCGTAGATAAGTTATTTAAAGGTAATAGCTTTTACATGGTGAGATTAAAAAAACAAGAAAGGATTGAAGATTTAGTAAGTCTTTTTGGGAAGTTTTCGCTTGAGGAATTTAGAGCTATCCCCGATCATGAATTAACACGCAGAATCTCGAAATTATTGACTTTAGAGGCAGTCTCCGGTACTTTAAACGACTTCACACCGGAACAGATGAAGATATTTGATGAATCGGTCGAAGGAAAATAGAATAGTAGATTATTTATTGGATACAAACATTTTCAGTTACATTTTAAAGAAAAATGAGAATGTAGATAAAAAAATACGAGAAGTAACTCGAAGTGGAAGTGAAGTTTTCATCAGTTGCATAACATATTATGAAGTTAAGCGAGGTTTATTAGCTGTAAATGCTACTAGGCAATTAGCTGATTTTCATCAGTTTTGTACTGACTATGAGGTTTTATTTTTAGACAATATAGATATTATTCAACAAGCCTGCGAAATTCATGCTGATTTAAAAATAAAAGGCAGACCCATACAAGATGCTGATGTATTGATAGCTGCTACAGCAATTACACGCAGTTTGGTTTTAGTTTCTAATGATTCTGATTTGCTCAGAGTAGAAGGATTAAGTTTAGAAAATTGGCTACAAACAGATTCCTAAATATCTATACATAATAAAAGGCGAGGACAAAAGAAACCTGAGTTTTCAGACAATAAAAAACAAAACTGTGTAACGAACGAAATGTAAAATCTCTGTATTCAAAGACCAACATCTCACTCAATATCCCATCCCCAAGTCTTGCGCTTCTCTGACAAGCTCGTCGAGGACCTGCTGCCGGAGTCGGTCGGTGGTCTGCTTGTAGCGAAGCACATCAGCGGCAAGAACCCGTCGATACACGCCAACCTTACGGCTCGGGATCTTTCCTTCGTCCAGAAGCTTCACCAGATACGGACGAGACACGTCCAGTATATCGGCTGCCTGTTGCGTCGTGAGCTCTGCCTGGGTCGGGAGTATGGTGATGGGATGCCCGTCCTTCACATGCTTCAGGACGTCCACGAGGAGCCGAAAGACTTCCCCCGGCATCGTGATAGTCGCACCGCCGAGGGACGGCTCGACCAGGGAGAGCGTAACATGCTCCGGCGGATTCTCAAGGAAATTCCCGAGCGCACGCAGCGCCTCCTCTGCCAGCACGGCGGCTTCGGGGGTAGGAACAAGCGGGTTGACAAGGTGTCGGGTCATAGAGGGTCTTTACCGAACACGAATTTCTCATTTACCATAGCACACACTCGAAACACGCGCAACAGTCGAAATGGGCGTGAAAGTAGAGAAACCCGGTTTCGTAATAGGGGCTACTTGCAAGTAGCCCCTACGAAACCGGGTTTCTGGGGCTAGGGATTTTCACAAATGATTTAGGATTGCTATAAGTAGATTTGTAAAAAAGTCAGATTCTAGTTGTGACAAAGTCTGGTCAAACAATATCACTGGTTAAAGATCCAGAACGCCTAGAAAACCGTCTGGTGGAAATTCCGCCGGAATCGGGAGTTTATTTGATGCGGGATGGGAGCGATCGCATCATATATATAGGAAAATCGCGTTCGTTGCGATCGCGTGTCCGTTCCTATTTCCGGGAGTCACAAAGATTGAGCGATCGCATCGCCACAATGGTAAAGCAGGTGACAGAAATTGAATTCATCGTCACCGACACAGAAGCTGAAGCTTTGGCGTTGGAAGCAAACCTCATCAAGCAGCACCAGCCATATTTCAACGTACTACTCAAAGATGATAAAAAATATCCATACGTTTGCATCACATGGTCAGAACACTATCCTCGTATTTTCATCACTCGTAAACGCCAACTAGGTAAACAGAAAGATAAATTCTACGGTCCTTATACTGATCCTCACCTATTGCGAGAGATATTACAGTTGTGCAAGCGGATCTTTCCCCTACGACAACGACCCCAACCACTGTTTAAAGACCGTCCTTGCTTGAACTACGATTTAGGACGCTGTCCGGGTGTGTGTCAACAACTGATTTCACCGGAAGAATACCGCAAAACTGTGCAATCATGTGCTATGGTTTTTCAAGGTCGGACTCAGGAACTGATTGATGTTCTAACAGAGCAAATGGACAAAGCAGCCACGGCGCTGAACTTTGAATCTGCGGCGCGGATTCGCGATCAAATTACTGGGTTGAAGTCCCTGAGTGCAAATCAAAAAGTATCCCTACCAGACGATACAGTGTCACGGGACGCCATCGCCCTTGCAGCAGACGAACAACACGCTTGCATCCAATTATTCCAGATTCGTGCTGGGCAATTGGTGGGACGCTTGGCATTTGTAGCCGAAGTTTCCGGACGACTCCCCACACCCCATTCCCCACTCCCCACACCCCATTCCCCACTCCCCACTCCCCAATTAGAACCAGGAGCCATATTACAACGTGTCCTGGAGGAACATTATCAAACCGCTGACTCAGTAGAAATTCCAACAGAGATTTTGGTGCAGCACGAGTTACCAGAAGGGGATTTGTTAGCGGATGTGTTAACTGAACGTAAAGGCAAAAAAGTCACGATTTTGGCCCCCCAGCGGCAAACAAAAGCTGAATTAATAGAGATGGTGGAGAGAAATGCTGAATATGAATTGCAAAGAATGCAAAAGTTGGGCGATCGCAACCAACAAGCAACCCAAGATTTAGCTGCTTTTCTCGACTTACCCGACTTACCCCACCGCATCGAAGGTTATGATATTTCCCACATTCAGGGTGCAAATGCAGTAGCCTCTCAAGTCGTGTTTATTGACGGATTACCAGCAAAACAGTACTATCGCCACTATAAAATTAAAAATCCCACCGTAACTGCCGGACACTCAGATGATTTTGCCAGTCTTGCTGAAGTCATCGAGCGCCGCTTCCGTAAGTATGCTACAGATCCGCAATTACCGCGAGAGGGTGATCCTGACTGGCCTGATTTAATCATGATTGATGGAGGTAAAGGTCAGCTATCATCAGTTGTGGCTGTTTTGCAACAGATGAATTTGCTTGAAGACTTGCGAGTTGTCAGTCTTGCTAAGCAACGAGAGGAGATTTTTTTACCAGGAGAGTCCATACCACTGGAAACCGATGCAGAACAACCAGGGGTGCAACTGTTGCGGCGGTTGCGGGATGAGGCGCATCGGTTTGCGGTGAGTTTTCATCGACAGCAGCGTAGTGATAAATTGCGGCGATCGCGTTTAGATGAAATTCCCGGTTTAGGACACCATCGTCAAAAGCTGCTTTTGGGGCATTTTCGCTCTGTTGATTATATTCGGCAAGCGACACCTGTACAGCTAGCTGAGGTTGCGGGAATTGGACCGCGTTTAGCTCAAGAAATTTACGATTACTTTCATCCTTCTTAAAGATTTTAGGAACCGCAGATGGACGAGGCAGTGCGGTCTTAGAGAATCATATCATTAAACCCCGACGACTGGAAGTCGCGGCTACACAAACAAAGTCCGCCTGCGCGGACTAAACTGAGAATAGGGTTTCAGATTTAATTAGGGCGAGAGTAATAAAAGCACCCCACGGGCGGCGCACCACCCGCTATGAATGACACAAACACTCTTTTCCCCTACACCCCTACACCCTCACACCCCTACACCCCTGTGTTTCTTAGAGTGCCAATGCGTGTCCCACCCCTTATTGTCCTTGGTGAAGCATAGTCCAATCACCAGAAGGAACAAAACTTGCCCAATAATAAGGATGCTGATATTTAGGGTTGGAAAGTAACTCCAGTTGTGCAGAACGCAACGCCTCGTGTCTGCCTTTCCCATTTTTCAAACCTTGGTAATATTTTACCATGAGTTCCTTAGTACCTTCATCACTCACTATCCACAAACTCAAAACTTGACTTTGGGAACCAGCAATGACCAAAGCACGACGTAATCCATAGACCCCATCCCCTACCTTCACATCCCCCAGACCGGTTTCACAAGCAGATAGCACCACTAACTGAGTTCCGTATAAATCCAGGGAAGCGACTTGTAGTGCTGTGAGTATACCGTCATTCTCACCTGATGCTGCTTGATTATGCTTGTTAGCACCAGCTAATGCTATCCCTGAACGCAACAAGGGGTTTTCTAAATTCAAGACCAATGGCTGGTTCCCGATTTCATTGTTGACTAGTTTAACTTCCTTATCTGGAAGAAAGAAACCATGAGTAGCTTAATGTTGGATACTGGGAGCATGAAGTTGCTTGATAGCAGCCTGAGTTGCATCTTGAGCCAACAAGAGTTTAGTTTCAGGAAAGATGGCTTTGATTGTTGTTGCTTCTTCGAGGGTGTTTTTAAGTGCTGGAAACTGAATATTCGCCAAATCAATTGAACGTCGGTCATCAGAACCACGTGTATCATTTGATTTGGGCTTTGCG
>JADQBA010000223.1 GCA_016903675.1 Stigonema ocellatum SAG 48.90 = DSM 106950
CAGGGCTGGGGGATACGCTGTCACCGCTGCACCTGCGGTTGTGTACTTGGCTTTTGTTGCCTCACCTATATGACTGTACAGTTATCTTAATTGTGGGGATTTTTCCCCTTAATCAATGCGGCTAATCCTCCAAAATCCTTACGGGAACTGGTTTCTAGCCAACGAATCGCACTACAGGTTACACTTTACAAGTCTCGATGCGAGAGAAGAGAATATTTTTCAGGTGAAAAGAATTCTTTAAGTTACCCCCCGCCGGTAGGTGTCCCGTAGGGGCTAATTGTATCAAATCAAAGGTCACTTCCGTGTAGCTAATCCAGCTTTTTTTCACTCTCCACCCTACGCGATCGCCAAATTTTTCCCAGGCTTGTTGATAAAATTTGCCGTCAGGTACACCGCCAACTTCAAGGTAAATTTTCTTCTGAACGCTGAAGCCAAAACGCCCATTGCTGTATTTTACCCATAAACGGTCTATTGTGCCTAGGTCAGTACAGGGAAAATCCAAGAGTTCATCGGATCTAATCCAGTCACCATCCTCACGATCTACAACTTCGAGCATGACCAAATAGGTTTCATTGTCGGCTTCTTTCCAATTTCTAGCAGCTAGCAGGTCGCGGAGTTGGGTGTAGTCTACATTAGCTTCGCTCGACAGGTTATCAATTTGCGGCGGCTGAACATTCTTTAGTTGGGGGGGATTAATAATTGTGGGAACTGTATTAGGAGGATTCAACGCCTGCATCACTTCAATTGCTGTTTGATAGCGACGTTTCACAGCCCCTTCAACCATCTTGTCCAAAACTTGTGCCAAACTGTTGCTCACAGGAATAAGCAAGTAATCTCTCCATACCCACTCTCCTTCCATGACATCAAATAACTCAAAGGGTTCAATGTGAGTTAACAGATTTAAACAAGTGACACCAAAACTGTAAATGTCGCTGGCAAACGTAGCCTTCCCCATTGCTTGCTCTGGTGATGTATAACCTGCTGTTCCAATGACTGTTCCCGTAACTGATAAAGCTGTTGGTTTGAGAGTTTTAGCTGCGCCAAAATCGACTAAAACTAGCTCACCGTCATTACGTCGAATGATATTTTCTGGTTTAATGTCCCGGTGAATCACCTGTTTAGAGTGGACGAACTGCAATACAGGCAGCAAGCTGTTTAGTAGAGCTATTATCTGGTCTTCATTAAAAGCACCGTTTTGCTTTATTTCATCTGCCAAATTCTGCCCATCGATAAACTCTTGTACCAAATATTGCTGATTGTCCTGGATGAAATATGCCAGCAGTTCCGGAATTTGAGGATGAGTATGCCCTAATTCATCTAACTGCGCTGCTTCCACTTTAAATAACTCAGATGCTTTCTCAATATTGCTAGTGCCTTGTGCTTGTGGCAAAAATTGCTTGATGACGCAGTTCGGTTGAGAAGGTTTGTATTCATCAATAGCTTTGAAAGTTCTCCCAAATCCACCTTGCCCAATCTGTTTAGTAGCACGATACCGCTCTGCCAACAATAGTTTGGAACCACAACTAGTACAAAACTTAACACTCACAGAGTTACTGGTAGGACGAGAACAATTGGGATTGAGACAGTAGCTCATATGTCGCGGCTCCTTGACTGCTTACTCTTCAGGGTGCGAATGTAGGAACGGATAACTTGCCGCTTTGAAACTTGTTGTTCTAAACAGTAATTCTCCAATGCTTCACACTCACAAACTGGCAGTTCTACAGTGAGCCGTCTAATTGGTTCCGTGGATACTTTTCTAGGCATCTTGGTTTCATGAAACTCATGCACTATTGTTTCAATTTAGCACACAGTAGGGAGAGTAGCGCTAACTCAGGCTTGCAACAGTAACTCGTGGGTTAGTTTCAGCATGAGAAAAGCTTGCACAGGTTTCATCCTACATTCTGCACCTACTCGATGTAATACGCGACAATTACGTTTTTTCTGTGCGAGGCTGTTGCCGCTGCTGCACGATCGCACTTCACCTGGAAGAATCCGGGTCACTCCAACTTGCGCATAATTTCTCTTAGCCTACTCCTAGTCTCCTCGCTCAACCGGGCATACACCGCCTGTTTGAACTCTCTAGTCCAATTTTCTGTTAAGTACTCCAACGCATCCGCATCTATTTCTAGATGGCTAAGTATCAGGACTTGGTTTGTAACTGATTCCATATTAATAGAATCCACCCTCTCCCCCTGGTGTCCAGCACCGTTGTCCAACGTCTGTCCAATGTCAGTGACAGCAAGGGTTTCATCACTTTGACACTCTCTACTCTCCAAATTGTGTCCAACGTGGTTGTCCAACACTTGTCCAGCATCAGTGGCTGCAATAGTTCCCTCACTTTCACGAACTATACTCTCCCCCTGTTGTCCAACACCGTTGTCCAATGCCTGTCCAATATTAGTAGTCACGGTAGTTTCGACTCTTATGGACAACTCTGGTGTACTCTCTCTAGAGTGTCCAATACAGTTGTCCAATGATTGTCCAATGTCGTCTAACGTAAGCTGTTCAACACTTTCAACAATTATATTGGACAACTCACACGCATCAGCAGGGGGGGTGTCCCCCATATTTACAGCCAACCTATAAACTTTATGTCGTGGGTCTGTAGTAGACGGGCGTACACTCAGAATTCCCCTTTGGGAGAGTCTTTGTAAAGCTTTGTAAATCGCCTCTCTCCCCCAACCGATCGCCTGCGCAATTTCAGCACAACATAGGGCAATGTTCTCCGGCACCTTCATGAGTAGTTCGATAATGCGATCGCCACACGTTTTAGTCGTGACATCAACTTCAGAAGTCACCTCCCATCTCCCGAATTCAGGGTTTAACTTGAGCATCAAATCAATAGGCGCAGCGCTACGGATTTTGGGACTGCTGAGTCTTCTGAGTTGACTGTTATTTTCCCCCTCTAAAATCCAAATAGCAGAAGCAGCTGCACCAATACCGCTGCTGCCGCGTAGCTTGGAAACTCCTTTGCGATCGCGGTTCTTATTATTATGGTGAATTAAGATACACCCAAATCCGTAGGTATTGGACAATGCTTCTAGCTGACTAACAGCATGTTTAGCCACAGCCGCGTTCTCATCAAACTCCTGGGATTTGTGGATGGAAGAGAAGCTGTCGATGACTACCATCGTGGGTTTTAGATCAGCAATAACCTCCTCTAATCTTTGCCACTGGGTGACATCCCAATCTAGCAGCACTGCCCAATCCTGGGCTGCAAAAGCACCACGGGTAGCAAGTTTATCCTGGACAAAGCACGGTAGTTCGTCACTGGCGACAAATAACACCTTGCCTCGTTTGGTTGGTTTCTCCCCTAAAAACTCCTCATCCAAGAGCAGCGACACTGCGGCGTCATAGGCGAGAGTCGTCTTACCAATTCCAGGGTCGCCCCCCAGAATCGTCACACCCCTACCCAAGAGTAAACCAGGGAAGAGCCACTCTACACCCCCAGTTTCCAGGCGCATAAATTCCGCCGCCGTCTACAGCTTTGACTGAACGGTGCTACTGGATTGGTTCATCACCTCCACAAGTTGATTGAGATTTTTCTCACTAATACGGTAGTGGGAGCAAATTTCACTTTTGAGTAAGGCTTTAGCTATGGGGTCGGGTTCAGTGGCATAGCGTTGTATTTCAAGACGTAATCTTTCAGTAGTACTAACAGTAGCTCTGGACTCTACTTGTCGCAGTTCGTTAATAATCGCCTTCCAGTCCCAACTGGGGACTTTACACTGCTGGCGGAGTTGTTCTAAGGCTGCTGTGGGGAATGGGGCATACTTGATGATAACTGCTGCAATGTCCCTAGCTTCTATGACGCTGAGTTGTTGGTTGGCAAGGGAATTGCACCCACTCTGACCAGGGGCGGGAGAAAGTCATGATTTGTACAATCAATTCTTTTGGGTTCATGACCCCACCACCAATCCAAGCGTCCGTTGTGCTTTGACATTGGTACATTTGGGCTGTTCCACCCGTTAAGTATCCTGCTCTCCAAACTGCTGAAGATCGGGGTGTTTGCATCCACTAAGATGTAGTGGAGTCCTGGAGTGGTGGTTGAGGGTGGATTAAGTAAATCTTGGACAGCGTTCAGGGCGTGCTAGGTGTACGAAAAGCCCTAAATCAGCGACCCACAGGGTTGGGAGAGAGAGAGTTGTGGTCATGGCTCACCAATCTCGGTGACGTGAGCATGATGTCTGCGGGGATGTGGGCGTGGGGAATTAGCCCCTACACCAAGTCTGGGGGAATCTGATATAATTTGAGTCATAAATTACAAATCATGTTTAACTAACCTCTACTAGCAAGCGTCTCAAACTAGCAGTAGGGGTTTTACATAATTAAGTGATGATATTGGTATTTGCACCTATAGCGCGTGCAAGTCCTTTGTGGAAATGCAAGCAAATCACTTTGTTCTCATCTGTATTGAGGATACCATACAATCAATACAAGTGACATCTTTGGCAAAAATTAACCCGCCTGTGATTTGTGGCGGGTCAAGGATGAATTATTAGAGTAAATGCCTGAAAATTGCCAGAGCGTAGATTGGGGTTCACTTTTCAGGCAGTAGATTCCCCCACTAGGCAAGAATTTTCGATCCCGATTCTCTGCTCTACAACCTCTAATCTCCTTCTAATCTCCATGAGATCTATTGCTTCCTGTTGTTTGCTCGATAGATATTCATCTACAAAGCCCAGAATTACCTCTGTTGCTGTCCTGTTATCAAGTTTAAGTCTCTTGACAAACTCGTCTTTTTTATCAGGGTCGATCTCTACTGAAATAAACGTTCTTTGCTTTTTAGCCATAAGTCACCATCTGTGTCTATCCCAAATTTAGTGTAGTCGGCAGGTGTATTGCAACGTATTGATGGATTGAGTTATTTGTATTGATTGTATTGACTTGTATTGATTAGAGAGCTAATATAGACTTATCGCTTAATTCAAGCTTCATTTACCAAGAAAAATACTCAGGCGATCGCACAAGTTTCCTAGGCTGGAGCGATCGCCTGAGTCAACCCCATGTACTTACAGGAGTTTTAATCCATGTTACAACATTCTCACTTCGTCAACATTGACGAGCAGACCTTAGCGCAAGCAAAACTAGACGCATACATAGAGCAACAGGCTCAGGAAGTTGCACCTGAAATTGAGATTGATTCTATCCCAGACCATGACTTTGGCACACTCTACCGCGTCTGGCACGGTTGCCATTTCCTCGGCACTTTCTACCAAGCCAAGGATTGCTTGTGGGTAATTCAATCAGGTGATACCGACTCACAGATTCGATGCAAGACAGCAGCTGAGGCGCAACTGCTCATCGTAGCAATTGCCGGATTGCTGGTTGCTGGTACATCTGAAGAGGCTGACATTGACGAGCTGTTGGATAAACCGTTTGACGAACTAACACCGTCTGAATGGGAGCGCTTGAAGCAAGTGCAAGTGGAATCAATGGCGGCGTAGAGAGATGGGGCGATGGCTGCTCTTCGCCTAGGCTCGAACGAGAATGCGTAGGCGAAGCAAGCGAGTACAGGCATCGCCCCCGAAGCGTGTCGCCGCTCCTACTCTGCTCTGATGAAAGGTAGTTAAGCAGAGTGGGTGTGTAGCTGCGATCGCTCACACCTCACAATTCGCGAGCGAGTGATATTTGAGGGATTAGCGCTCATGAGGTGTGGGTTAATAATTCCACCACTACGTTCAAGTACAAAAGAAGGACACACATGTTTAACAAAACCATAAGCATTTCTCTTGCTGTTGTTCTATACTGTAGTACAGTAAAACCTATCATTGCTCAGCCTGTACCAGTATTAGCATTGCCATTAGTAGCAAACCCAGCCGGACTAGTATTTCTAGGGGTTGTAACTGTTGCTGGAGTTAGCTGGTATATTTATGAGAACCATCACCATCAGCGGTACAGGAGTAGAGTCGCTCCCAATAGTACCGTGCATAGTGAGAGTGGTGAGTACCTTGAGGAACTAATCACAATAAAAGGTTCTCCAGGTGCTTCTACTAAATGCTATGAAATAGCAGAGGAGCGCACACGTAGTACAGGTAGAAAGTGGAGAGTGAAATCTAATAAGCTTATGCGTGGTACAGGAGGAGTAGCACAACCAGGTAAGCTTTTAGATTGGGAATGTATTATTACAGATGCACCCCTATGAGACAGGAGGCAGGAATTGTGTTTAAAGGATTGAATTACACCGATACTATGATGATATTGGTTTATCCCAATAATCAAAAAGAGGAAGTTGATATTTTCTTAAGTCCTGTTGACTTTAAAAAACCTGAGCAGTTAATAAACACGCACTGCACAGAAGTACAGACAGTTTGGCAAACCAAGGAACAAACTAGAACAAGGGTTGTAAAAACACCTCAGCTTATTAAAGCGTTTGAGTTAATTGTAAGAAATTCAGATACACAAGATTCTTTCAGCGCTATCCTGAACAGTTTCAAAGAGTATACTGAGGGTATTAACATTACTCAGATTCTTAAGTTGTATTGTGTATTTGATGAAGCGATCGCTAATTGTCCTATTGAGAGTTTAATTCTTGCTGAAAGAACTTCTCAAAACTACATTGATGGTGAATTGTCTGCCGCATAGAATAGGATTCTAATGATATACTTTTAACCAAGTCCAGAAGGGGTAGTGTGTAACTACCTCTTTATTGTCAAAGAGTTTAGGGGGTTAATCTAGTTATTATTTATACCTTGTAGGGATGAACGAATGAGCACAACGACGGGTGGGGGAGCGATCGCCCTTCATTGGTTAACATATTCGTGTCAAAAACGTTTTGTTTGATGCGAGATAATGCCACGCCCACCAAGAGAACTCAAACCCAACTATTGCTACCACATCACTGTACGTTGCAACAACCGTGAGTTTAAATTAAGTCGTTATGAATGTCGTGAAGTTTTTCTCTACGCAATTAAAAAAGCTCAGAATAAGTTTAATTTTAAACTGTACGCCTTGTGCATAATGTCAAATCATGTTCATTATTTAATGGAGCCAAATCAACCTGAAGACCTTCCTAAAATCATGCACTGGCCGCCCCTTCGGGAAAGTCAAAAGTCAAAAGTCAAAAGTCAAAATTAAGAATTATACAAATAAATTTAGAAACAAATAACGAAGATGTATTTACTTTATGGTACTCTCCAATCAGTTCAAAAATTTTATTTATCATAAAGAAATTTAGATGCTTATATTCATTTTTGACTTTTGACTTTTGACTTTTGACTTCCCGACAGGGCGTGTGTTTTAATAGGATGCTCAACCGTACAGGACATTTCTGGGAGAAAAGATATCACAGCAGTGGGTTTGAGAAAACGGATTATAAAAGAGCATTAAATACAATACGGTACATTCATCTTAATCCCAAAGCAGCAGGAATGCAGCAAGGATTTTTCTACGACTTCAGCAATTATGGGACTCATGATAGGTTAACTGATGATGGGATTACCCAGTGGCACTCAGCATTTTTATCCTTGGGACAGACATTAGAAGAGTGCGCTGCTAAATATCGTAAGTTCTGTCAAAAATACCGACCACAGGGGAAGCACCGCTGCGCGAAAGTCAAAAGTCAAAAGTCAAAAGTCAAAAGTTTATTTATTCCATTTTTATCCATGTTTCAATTAAATTGATATCAAAAATTGGTATATAATTACTCGTTTCAAGAGTAAATTAAAATGGTAAAACATTACTATTTTTGAGTCTTAAAATACTGATTTTTGACTTTTGACTTTTGACTTTTGACTTCCCGACAGGGCGTGAGTTTACCTTGGGACAAACAGAGGGTGACGGAGAGTACTGAGGTACATGAGGTAGCGAAAAAATTTATTCAAGCTAACTGTTTTCTTCCCTCGGTGCCAGGTATTGGTTTTCTAGAATGCTGATTCTTGCGTGGAAAGGAGTGTTGTAATAAATCTTTATAAAATTCTGAAAGCCTTAAATGCTAGACTTTACAAGTCTCTGCGCGAGAGAAAAGAACCCCCCAACCCCACAAACCTCCCCCCCCCACCACCACCCACCCACTAGTAATCCCCCCACCCCACGGGTATAAATTAAAGTCGGTGATACACCAGGTAACAATGCCGACGCTCCACTATTCGCTGCTTGAGTCATGTCTGTTGTAATGTCGCTCGACGGCATGATATCATTATAGGTCAGGTAACGACCTTCTTTTCTCCAACCTACGCGATCGCAAAACTTTTCCCAAACCTCCCGATTATACTCTTTCGTCCCTCCCAGATTCTGGTAAATTTTCGTCTGGATGCTGATCGCACTCTACACCACAGCCACAGACATACTACACAGATGAAGTAAAAGAAGCACAACGAGAGCCGCATGAAGTGAGTGTCAGCAGCTGCTTGGGTGGTCAATCCCTAATTTGACTTTTGAATGCGTGACTTTTGACGAACCCGAAGGGGCGATCGCTACTTATAAAGAAAATCCCGCCACTTGGAGAATGCCCCGTGAGTCTCTTCACCAACCATCCATAAGTCCCGATTTAAGATAGCCGCTCAACAATTCTTCTCATCTGGACTACTGGAATTCAGTGATTCAGGGAGTAGATTTTTTGAAATCATGTCGTAAATCTCTTGAGTCACAGCGAAGGATTCTTCTAGCGTCGGGTTGGAAGCAAAGGTCTCAAAAAACCGTAAAAGTGCTGCGTCTTTAAGCTCTTGTGAAAGACTTTCTATCCACTCCATAGTCACCCCCCCACTTGAATCATCTTGATCGTTTTCCATAGTTTTTGGATCTAACTTTTACCAAATTTTATCACTTGCGTAAGCGTTGCGAGTAAAGCGAAGCGCAGATCGCCATCGTTTTTCACGGCAATCGCAACAGTGATACCTCTATCTAATAGGGTATGAGAAATCCGGGAATCTGACTTTTAACCTAAGCGCTTGGGCGATCGCGCTCCCTACGATGAGCTGTGGTTGTAAAGAAAATCCCGCCACGGTTCCGAGTGCCCCGTGAGTCGAATTACCAACCATCCATGAGTGCCATAGTATTTGTTTTTAGCCCGACCCGACGCTATCGCATCATCAATCAACGCCATTTCCTCAACACTAGGCTCATCAACGCCCAAAGCTTGCACAACTTCTGTGTCACGCACCTGTGGTTTTATCGTTAAATTCCAGCCCTCTTCCAAACTCCTACGAAAGAATCCTGACATACTCTGCTTGATTTTCCCTGCTTTGTTCTGGGCTATAGTGTAGGCTAGAGCATCCTCAAACTTGTCGCTGTACTTCAACCACAACCGCTCAGCCGTCCCTAACCCCAGGTCAACCCCAGCATTCTGGAGCGCAATAAACACGTCTTCTGGAATCCCGGAACCAACAGCCGATGAGATGACAGACCCAATTGAATTAAGTTTGGGTTTTGGCTTTTCTTCAAGGAATGATGGAATCCGATTCATCTGGTTATAGAGCAAATCCACTGCTTCTTTAATAATCCCTTGGCGCGGTCTAGACGTTGCCTGATGAATGGATTCAATCTTCATCCCAGTGTCTTGGTCTAGTTCTGGTGCTACATACACCCTTGGCAGTCCCTGACCCACATATTTCCACGGGGATTTGGGGGTGTCCGCAGCAGGGACTTCAACTTCTTGTAGTTGTTGTTCTTCTAAGTCTTTTAAAGAAACAACAACAGTGTTCTCGTCCGTCTCATGGTCGTCCGTAGTAAGGACTACCATCAGATTGCTGGGTAGTTGCTGTTCAGTTTCTTCTTCAGTATTTTGTATTTTTGGAAACTCTATAATATTCTTTGTACGGGTGTCCTTAATACGGACTACTGGTTCAGGCAACCATTCCTCTACTGGTTTGAAGGAATACTCAGTACTGGTTCCTGGGCGATCGTTCTTTTCTAGAAGGCATAAAAGTAGCGAGGCTGACACCAGCCGCCACGCGACGGCTGTAATCTTTACCCCTACTAGGTTTCAGTAAAATATTTTCACTTTACGCAGCATCTAGTTCTAACCGCTCGTCCATGTTCAAGTGGAAGGTTCCG
>JADQBA010000257.1 GCA_016903675.1 Stigonema ocellatum SAG 48.90 = DSM 106950
TCCATTTTTTGGGTTTCGGCAAGATTATGGTTCCAATTGTTTAATTAGGGTTGCGATCACTTAACGTCAGAATGAGCATTACAGCCTCTGGCGCGGCAATGTTATCGTTCCAGTTTCGGCAATATTATCGTTCCACCGACAGCTAAGTATTTAAGCTCACTAATAAAGCGATTAAGAGCTTTTTGAGCAGTGCTGACACCGGAGGCTTGTCGGTCTAACTTTAGTTCAAATAAAATGCGTAAGCGCAAACTTCCCCTGAATATCCCGTTTCCCAAAGACTTGACCATGTATTACACCGAGACTTTAGAGTTTTAACTCTTGTCGGCGCTACCATGTAATACATGGGTGCGATTCAAATGATATTAGTATTTTAGCGATAATGGTTCAAGTGTTTATTTAGGGCTAAGGCGTGTTTTCAAACTACAATCACAGCAAAACGCAGGCGATCGCTCACCAGGAGGTTTAGACGCAGTGCTTCAACCTCGAGGTTTGGGGATTAATGGAACGATAAACTCCGTTAAGGTGTACAGTTTAGTGAACACCCTAAAACTACCAAGTAGATGGAAACACAGGAAGAACTCAGGCAGCGCGTATGGCGGGAGCAGAAACTAATAGCTAGACTACGTTTGGCTACTATTCATCTAGAGGATGCTCAGCTTGAACGGATCTGGGCGATCAGCGCTTGCGCTCAAGAAGGTCTTTCTATTCGCCAGATCGCTTCGGCCACAGGCTTGAGTTCGACCCGTGTTCATCAGTTACTCAATGATCTTGATGCTAAGGAGATTCCCGTCTGGCTAAGTTCGTTACGTAAACCAAATCTACTTGGTTCTCTCCAAGGGAATGAAGAACAAGCCAACATCAGGAAGTCTCTAATTGATGAGGTTGAGGTTCTACGCTGGTGTATCGACTGGCTATCTCGCCTTGAACGAGGGGAAAATGTTGTCGTCAACTTGCGACCCCAAGAGGATATTCAAACTGAGTTCGTGTGCTTCGACTGTTCTAAAGTGCTGCGTGTGCTTTCTCGGATTGCTGCTGATTTGGAAGAACTAGCCGGTATCCGATCCGAAACTACTGATGATGGAATAGGTGATCAACAAGACCCTCTGAGAAAACATCGCCGCCGATTGGCGATCGTGGACCCAGAACAGAAACGTCTGACTCCGCGAGAAGAACGGGCAGCATTAAGGGAAAAACTTGGGCTGCCGCCCTATTAGAGCCTCTGTTCACAAAACTGAACAGCTTAACGGTGTTTATCGTTCCATTAGTCCCCACACCCCTATAAATATTTCAGCTTATAATTTGTCCAACTTCTTCTTCCAAAACTGTCCAAAATCTTTTTCAAGTCACACAAACCTATAAAATACATCTTTTGCTGGCAATTATTAGAAAAATTCTGAAAAATTCAATGAGTTAAAAATATATTAACTAATAATTAGTATGTGGACTACAGAAAAAACTTGGTTTGACTCTTTACTTATTAGGTTATTTGACGGAGTAACTCTTGGAATTTTAGGGATTGATAATTCTGGAAAGTCAGTATTATGTGATTTCATTCTTACACAAGATTTAAAGCATGGTGTGTATACAAGTACAAGTACACGTAATGAAATTAAAATAGTGCAGATTAGAAAAGACAAAAAAACTATAAGATTAAAGCATATTTTTGATGTTGGCGGGCAAACAGATCTTTATAATTTGAAAAAGAGTACTTTTACTAGCTCTGATTATATTATCTATGTTTTAAGAAGTGATCTAATAATTAATGAAGAAAAATTTGTTTCTCAATGTTCCTCTCAACAAGAGCAAGAAGAATTAAATGAAGCCAAAAGAAGACACAGAAATGCGCTTGCAGCAGATTTTGAACAATTTAAGTATTGGCGACAAAATATTCCTTTCTGGGAACAAAAAAAACCTTCACAAATAATTGTTGTTGGTAATCATTTTGGTATAACTGATGAACAAGATAACATCGATGAAAATAGTGTTCCTTCTTTTTTAGACAAAAAAACTAAAAGTCTTTATACGAGAAATTTTAGGAAGTGTTGTGAGGAAATTACTAGTTATTCTGATGAAAAAGTAAAGATAAAATGGGTAGCTGGAAGCCTTGCTTCCAGTGAACTTGCTAAACAATTAGTTTTAGACATAATTGAAGAGGTTTAAGAGGTAAAATGGTATTTTCTGTATATTTTTATGTTCCCAACTACAAAAATAATATTTCTCAATTAATTGTAAAAAATGGAAGAAATATTAAATCAATAGAAACAGAAAGCCAAGAGTTAATTAATAGTATTGATAGGACGAAATTAACTGGTAATAAAATAATTTCAAAAGATGGAATAGATGTTTTTTATAAAAAATCAGAGTTTTATATTGAGGCAATTACTAGTAAACGCGACATCACAGGTCGTCCTGCAATAATTGGAATTGATAGTAAAGTACCTACTCTATCTTCAAACTACAATGTTGAAGACTGGATTTTTGAGATTTGCGATAGAATCCAAAATTTTTCTACCAAATTTGAACTATCTATTCAAGAAGAACAGTTAGATGTAATTCGTTCTAGTTTATTAGAAATTTATTATATAAATCAGCGTAAAAAACGATTTTTGTATCTAATAAAGTTAGGATTATTGCTGATTTTCCCTATTTTAATTGCTTTTATAATACAACAGTTTTTTTTAAAAGCTCATATCCTTACAATAGGAGTTTTAATTTCTATCAATAATCTTATTATAATGTTATCCATAAAAAAATGGAGGTAATGAATGAATTTTTCTTATGGCTATGATCCTGACTTTCCCATTGATGATGAAGGTTCCCGTCGAGTTATTTTAGTTGTATCTAGGGGCGAAAAGCAAAGAATTTTATATGACCAAAGCTACAAAAAAATCCACAATTCAATAGTATTAGGAAACAGGATCAAAGAGGGACTGTGTATTCTTGAAAATTCTTTGACATTATATAATCAAAATGTTCAATATTTTCTCCGCCCACTAAATAATGTTGGACTACTTGAAGCGGGAAATATTCTTATTCAAGATACATACAAACCAGAGGAATATTTTAAGTTTGATCAACAAATTATTGAAGATAGAATAATTATGAACAAATGGCGACACTATACAACGGTCTGTAAATACTTAGGCGTTAAAAAAGTCACTTTAAGCAACGAAGAAGAAAAAGAAACTAATTCAAATCGAAGCTTTAAAATAAATAGTTTTTCTCCATTGTTTAATTTAGGTACTGATAATAATTCCTTTAGTAAAAAGATGGAGAAAAAACTGAAGGAAATAGAAGTCCAATACCCAGGAGGTTCAGCCAATGTACAGGGAGCAATAAAATATCTTGAAGAAATAGGATGGGTTGACAATAGAGGCATTAAAGATGCTGACATAAATTTTTTAATTAGAAATCGTGAGGGCGACAATTCCCTGCAGTCGTATAAGGAAAATTTGAATTTATTTGCACAGATCGAACAAGGCTTTGATTTGGCAATAAATTTAGTAATACCGCAGTCCAAGATAAAGGGGAATGTGAAGATTAATCAACGCAATAATATGATGAGGAAATTTATTACAAAAGTTGAGTTAGCTTTCGGGGATTCTACTAAAGAAAATACTCATTGATTGTTTTGACCTTTTTAAATCCGATTTATAGCTTTGAAATATATGGTATTGAGCCAGGATGTTTGTAAGTGCGATTCGTTCTGGAGAAACCCACTACTTGGGGAAATTCCAGGCTGATTGCACGTTCCTGCTAAATTTAGTAGATAAATAAGTATATATTATTGACAAGCGAGTTAAGAAACAAGTCAACTCAGATGTGTAGTCACTTGTCGATTACTTTAGCTAGATTAGCCAGAGAATTTTTAGACCGTCCGGGTTTGAGTAAGAATACACGGGATTCCTACGAATTTACCTTGATGCCCTTGTTAAAAGAATATGGACGGTGGTCAGTGGAAATTATCAGCCGACAGGAACTTTGTGATTACTTGAATCGTTTGACACATGTTCGCCTCACCACCCATCATCGTCACCAGGCTATCATTCAAGCTCTGTTTAACAATGCTTTTGAACAAGGGTATTTAAGTAATAATCCGATCGCTGGGTTAAAAAGACGCAAGCCTGATCCAGAAAAAGGAGAATACGGAACTGATGAAGTTATCCGCTACCTTACGGCGGAACAGCTTACGGTTTTGTACAAACTGGTGGCGACGGATTTGAGAATGAATGCTTTGGTGAGGTTGCTTCACCGTACTGGAGCGAGAATTAGTGAGCTATTGGCGTTGGATTTAGAGAGTGTTGACCGACATTCTAGGAAATTTCAGGTGGTTGGCAAGGGAAATAAACAGCGGTGGTGTTTTTACAGCGACGATGCGGCGATCGCCCTTGAAAAATATCTCCGATACGAGAGGCATTCCCTTTGCAGTGCACTTTTTACGGCAGAGCAACCATTGACTCTAAAGGTAAGTCGCTTAAGTTATCGCCGATTTCATCAGTGTTGGAGTGATTTAATTGCTCAGAGTCCAGTACTCAAGGGAATTCGGATTCACGATCTGGGGCAGATATAGCGTGGCTGACACCAGGGGCAAGATAGGGTGAAAGTATTACTATATAAGCTTTTTAGCTTGAGCATTTTTATGAATCATCCAAGTCTTGTTTGCTTCTCGTTAGAGAAAGCTGGCACAAGGTTGCACGAAAGAATAAGGGTTATATTCGTGTTACTGTCATACTACAAAAAGCCATTTTAGATAAATTTGTACTACTTTGCCCCTGGTGTCAGCTACGCTATATCTACGCCATGTAGCTGAGGTTTCTCAAAACTGCATAAGTTGCTTCAGCTGACATCTATATAAATAATTTAGGTATTCAAGATAAAAAATTAAGTAATCTATCTAAAGGTAGATATTTTACATTTTTTCTCTCTTTAGATAGATTATCTATAACCAATTATGCGAATATACTTTGTAAGTTCATAAACAATGAAAAAAAAGCAATTGAATAATTAACTCCAAAGGAGGTTGAGTCGAAATAGCTGCATTTTCGGAAAATTTGGATAGAAATCCTAACCCGGCTAGAGGCACTCCGAGACGAAAATAAAACTTTCAAGGCGGGTGTTCCACGTAATTAGGATTTCGTGGAACTTAAAATGTCTTTTACAAAGAAATGAGAGCTAATTTGTAAACTAAAGTAAAGTCTTTGTCCCGTAAAGGGTTCATAAAACATTAATAAATATGTACATAAAAACAAATCCTTACTTTTTCAATACATTAACTATTTTGTCTTTAATTATACAAACCACAGCTTGCGGTTCAAATCCTAATTCATCAGCACTAAAACCACCCGTAACACAACAACCTATAATACCGCAAACTACACCAGCTACGCCAAATGTATTATTTACGCCAACTTATAACGAACTTATTTTAGGACGGTGGTATGGTGAACCAGCTTTTACAGAACAAGATGTAACCATTACTCTTAAAGGAACAAAAGAATACTTTCCAAATAAAACTTATAATACAGAAGGTTCTCTTTCAATATCTGGAATTCACGAAGGGAAAAATATAACAATGAATTATAATATTTTAATGACGGGAACATGGTTAATTACTAATCAATCTCTGACTGAGACAATTGTAGATGTGAAAAGTTCAATAGATAGTGTTAGTGCAGATGGTATTACATACAGCAGTGAAAGAATACCTGAAGAAGTGATTAATAGTCTTCCTAAACTAGAAAATTTCATAGCTAAAGGAACATCTAGTTCAAGTAGGATAATCTCTTTAACATCATCTGAATTGAAAGTTGAAGAACGTGGTAATGATGGTAATATTTCATCTACTACGTTTTATAAACACTAAATTTAAAATATTGTATGGAATTTTCTCTTAACGCTACTATTTGCAGCTTTTTGTTGGCTCAGAAGTCAGGAAGTCATAGATAATTTAGTAGAACTGCTCATCCAAATTGTGCATCGCATAGGAGCCAACGCAGAAAAACGTGTAGATAAAGAGCTTTTGAACGATTTTAAACGAGTGAATGGGAAGAATAATTTATTATATCAAATGGCAGAAGCTTCTTTGAATAAACCGGAAGGTACAGTCAAAGATGTGATTTTCCCTGTGGTGGGCGAGGCGACTCTCAAGAATCTGGTGAAAGAATATAAATCTACGGGAAATGCTTACCGCGAGAAAGTTTATACGGTTATGAGGTCTTCTTATGGTGGGTATTATCGTCGGATTTTACCCTTAATTTTAAATCAATTAGAATTCCGCTCCAATAATGAAGTTCATCGTCCAGTTATTCAAGCTTTAGAATTACTTAAAAAATATGCTGATAGCAAACAGCGTTATTATGATGCAGGAGAACATATACCCATCGAAGGAGTGTTACGTAGTGGGTGGCAAGAAATTATATTAGAGAAAAATGCAGACGGCGAAATCAAAGTTAATCGCATTAATTACGAGTTGAGTGTGCTTCAAGCATTGAGAGATCAACTTAGATGTAAAGAAATCTGGGTTGTAGGAGCTAACCGTTATAGAAACCCTGAAGAAGATTTACCTGCTGATTTCGAGGGACAAAGGTTAGAATATTTTCAAGCTTTAAAACAACCATCGGATGTGGAGGTATTTATTGCTGATTTACAGCAAGCTTTGGATGAAGCACTAGCTTTATTGGATAAAGGAATACCTAAGAATAACTCTGTAAAAATAAAAACAAAAGGTACAAGTCGAATTTCTGTTTCTCCTCTGAATCCTCAAAATGAACCTATCAATTTGACTCGGTTAAAAACTGAAATCACTCGACGTTGGCGCATGACTAGCCTCTTAGATATTCTCAAAGAGACTGATTTACGAGTTAATTTTAGCGAGCATTTTAAGAGTGTATCAACACGAGAGGTAATAGAATCCCAAGCGCTACAAAAACGCTTGTTACTCTGTTTATATGGTTTAGGAACAAATACAGGATTAAAGCGTTTAACTGATGAAACTGTTGGTGATAATTATCATGATTTACTGCATGTAAGGCGTCGTTTTATTCATAAAGACCAATTACGCAATGCTATTGCGTGTGTTGTCAATGCAATTTTTCGTGCCAGGATACCTATTATTTGGGGAGAGGGTACAACTGCGTGTGCTTCTGACTCGAAAAAGTTTGGTGCTTGGGACCAAAATTTGATGACTGAGTGGCATATTCGCTACGGTGGAAGGGGTGTGATGATTTATTGGCATGTTGAGAAGAATTCTGTTTGTATTTATTCGCAGTTAAAAACTTGTTCATAAGCGTGAAGTTGCGGCAATGATTGAAGGATTATTACGCCATTGTACTGAGATGAAAGTTGAGAAGAATTATGTGGATAGTCACGGGCAAAATGAAGTTGCTTTTGCTTTCTGCCATTTACTTGGTTTTCAGTTAATGCCGCGTCTCAAACGTATAAATGTTCAGAAATTATATCGCCCGTCAACTGGAAATAATGATGCATATCCAAACTTACAACCGATTTTAACAAGGGCAATCAATTGGGATTTAATTCGCCAACAATACGACCAAATGGTAAAGTAGGGATTGAGCCGAGATATGTGTTTTTTAGTGCCACTTCGTTGGAAAGGCTTACTCTATCTAGATTTCAGGCATAGTAAATTAGCTCAGCTAATATCTGCTAACTAGTATTAGCAGATATAAAATGGCTCAAAAATAGGAT
>JADQBA010000135.1 GCA_016903675.1 Stigonema ocellatum SAG 48.90 = DSM 106950
CAAATCTTTAAGTCGTTGGTCAACTCCATCTTTGAGGACAGATCGCCGATACTTCGGGGTCCACACAACATGATATTTACATGAATAAACGATATTGTTGTTGGATTTAAATTTTTGCATAAGTGAACTTGCGCTATACGATATATATCTATATAATAATTGTGTTTGAGTTATCTAACGAGGAATTAGTCTCCGTGCAAGTACGATGGAATTTCAAACTGTTGCCAAACCAATCCCAAGAGGAAGCTCTTGAGGAATGGTTGGTGACGCTGCGAAAACATCGTAATTATGCTTTAAGAGAACGAATAGACGGGTTCTACGCTAACAACCAAGATGTTAATACCAAGATTGCTTATGCCTATGGAGCTTACTGTGACTTAGACTCAAGAGCAGAATACGGTTCTTCCTGCCCCCTGACTTGCCCAGTCCTCAAACATGGCGTCATCCCTGAAAATTTAGAGCTAGCAACCAAGCAATCGAAAGTAAAGGACAAGGCAACAAAGGAAGTTATCGGGACTAGGCGTGAATGGGATTCAGCTTCTGGTATTCAGATGAAGGTCACGTCAGAACTTCGACAATCCTTGGATAGTTTTGCTGCCATTGATTCAGGTGTTTTGCAGCGCAACATTGCCAAACTGGACACAGCCTATGCCAATTTTTGGAAGCAGGGTAGAGGTTTCCCGCAGTTCACCAGACGGTTAGACTCTTTTGAATACAAACCAGGTCGTGTTATCTTGCGTCATATCCGCAAGAACTACGCTACTGCCTACCTACCGGGAATCGGTGAAGTTAAATTCCACAACAGCCGCGATTTATCCCTGATTCAGGATTTAAGAACTTGTACAATCAAGCGTGAGGGCGGCAACTGGTATATCTCGATGTTGGTTGAGATCCCTGGTATATTACCAGAGTTGAAGTCACTAGATTTGTCTAAATCAGTTGTTGGTATTGATGTTGGCATCAACAAGCTCGTTGCTTTGTCTGATGGCAGCTTCATTGAAAACAAACGGTTTGCAACCAATTCCAGAAAAGCACGTCGATTAGCAATGCGTCAACGTGCTATTGCTCGTAAACCGAAAGGCTCTAATAACAAAATCAAGGCTATCAAAAAATTAGCCAAGCAGCAACACAAAATAGCTCAGCAACGAGATGGTTACAATTGGCAAGTCGCATCCACTATTGTCAAGACTGCTGATGCCGTGGCACGAGAAGACTTAAAAATTAAAAATATGGTCAAACGTGCTAAGCCGAAACATGACGGCTTGGGTGGTTATAAGCGCAACGGAGGTTCTCAAAAAACTGGATTGAACCGAGTTATTCAAGATGCTGGGTGGAGCGATATTTTCAACAAAGTTGCTTGGTTAGCAGTCAAAACAGGCAAGCCAGTCATTGTAGTTCCGGCTAAACATTCAAGCCAAGAGTGTCCCCAGTGTGGGCATATCGACCCTAGTAATCGTGATGGCGAAAAGTTTCTTTGTACGAAATGCGGCTACACAGAACATGCTGACACCAAAGCCAGCAGGACACTAGCGAAAAGAGCGGGATTGGTCTTCCCAAAAAATAAAAAGACCCTACCCCCGGACTGGGGGAAAGTTACGCCCAGTAGATATCAACCCATAGTGGTTGAGACGCTCGTTCCAAGCCTCTGGGAATCACCGCCATGTGTGGGAAACTCCGACAGTCGGATATGTAGGAGATACGGCTGAAACTCTTACAGAATCCCCTTGCCTTTAGGCATGGGGAGTGTCAAATCAGGTACTCTTGCCAAAATTTGATCAAAGCGATCATAATCAGCGGCTTGTGCTGCTTCCCACAAGTGACTGAGAGAAAGCGAAGCAGCGACATGCCGTTCGATCGCAGTGATCAACCATTGTTCCAGGGGAACCTGATTCACCTCTGCCAAACGGCGAACTTCCTGCATTAGCTCTTCTGGTAATTCCAATGGATAAGAACTCATTGGCCCAAACGCTCCCTTAAATATAATTTTCGCACCAACACTCCAGGCAAATCCGGGAACACTTTGATTTTGATGTTGTATTGTATCACCAACTCATTTGAAACCCCTCTCCCACTCTCTCCCACTCCCCCCCTCCTCCCCTCTTCCCCCACTCCCTACTCCCCATTCCCCACTCCCGTGTTTCTTGAAAGTCATAGCTCTAAATTTCGTCGTGCTAAGGCTTGAATCTCAGTTCGCAGTGCGGTAATTTCTACTTGCAGGGCTTGAATTGATTTTGCACCAGCTAGTTCCGCTTCATCGTTCTCGGCATCCTGATCAATAAAGAATGTTGCCAGGGTTGCCGTCACATAACCACATACCGCAAACGCATATAGCGCTAGTAAAAAGCATAGCACCCGCCCTTCTGCCGTTTTCGGAAAGTAATCAGATCCCATGGTGGTCATCACCATTGCCGTCCACCACAGCGCAGTGCCATAGTCGGTGATACCAGTGCCATCAGAAACTTGGCGTTCAAACGCATAAATTCCAGCCGCTCCAATTAGGGTGACGATCACAGTTAACCCCACCACATAGCCAAACCCTCGACGACCAATACTGGCTGCCAGGACACGCATTCCTTTGTTGGTTCGTGTCATCACCCGCAGCAACTGTAATCCTCGAACCGCATGAACTGATTGCAAAGACCGTATGACTCGCACAATCCGAAAGGTTTGCAGCGCTGGAATAAGCAGTGAAAAAACGGTCAACCAGTTATGTCGAAGGTAGGAAATTTTGCGAGGAGCGAGGAGAAATTGGATGCCAAAATCGATGATAAAGGCGATCCAAATGGTGTCGCTGATCGCTTCTAGTAGAGGATTCAGTCCCCAAACTAGCTCAACGATAAACAGTCCTAACCAGGTAAAGCCCAGCACCAGCATCGGCTTTTCTAGCCAATCTTCCAACTGTTGCAGCACTTCGCTGCGCTCCTGATCTAACGCCGGCTTTGACCGTTGGTTCAGATACCTCATAACGCCTTCGATGGATGAGCCTGATACACCTTGATCTGTGCCCGTAATTGGGCAATTTCCTGAGCCATATCTAGCACCATTGCGGCTCCCACTAAGTTCACCCCCAAATCTTGACGCAACCGCTGAATCTGAGCAATTCGAGCAATCTCGCGGGAGTGCAGCATAGAGCCGATTGGTTCGATTACGCCTAAATCAACATAAAACTTCACAAGCGTCATCGAAGTCTCGGTTATCAACGCGGCATATTCAAAGGTGTAGAGTTGCTCGCCTTCGAGTGAAACCACGGTTTTTGAAAGGCTGAAGGTCATAACTTAATCTCCTCTAACTGGGCACGCGGGTTAAAGCTCGTATTTGCCTGGATTTTTTCGTAGTATTCTTGCTCCATCGGACTGAGGTCTTTCGGGGTGACAATCTGAAGTTTGGCAAATAAATCACCTCGTCCCCCTTTTGGCAATGTCCAGCCTTTGCCGCGCAGTCTTAGCGATTGCCCCGCTCGTACCCCTTTGGGAACTTTCACCGTCACGCTGCCATCGGGGGTTGGCACGCTGATTTGGGCCCCTAAAACCGCTTCATCGGGGCGAAGTGGAACGTCACAAACGAGGTCATCGCCCTCAAATCGAAAGAAGGGATGTGGTAACACCTCGATAGTTAGATACAAATCGCCGCGCTGTTGAGAAAACGGACTCTTGAGACCTTTACCCTTGATCCGAATTCGACTGCCTGGTTTTGCACCGGGAGCAATGCGGACATTAATCGTTTCATCATCCAACTGCAACCGCTTTTGAACACCGTGAAACGCTTCCGAGAAGGAGAGCGCGATCGCGGCTTCGCTATCCGGTGCGGGAGCTTGAGAACGAAATCCGTAACCAGAATCATCAAAGCCACCGGTGGCAGTCGTGTGGGTTCTAGGTCTTGATCGACCTTTCATTCCACCCAGCAGATCGTTGATAAACGAATCAAAATCGTCGTACTGATCGAAGTCAGTCGCAACATTAGTTGATCTGGGTGGCGGCGCTTCACTGTAACCAGGCTGGTTCCAGTGCTGACCAAACTGATCGTACTTTTGCCGCTTCTCTGGATCAAAAAGTACCTCATTTGCTTCGTTCAGGTCTTTGAACTTTGCCTCTGCGTCTTTGTCTCCAGGATTGAGGTCAGGATGGTACTTGCGGGCAAGCTTACGGTAAGCTCGTTTTATTTCTTCAGGAGTTGAGGTTTTGCTCACTCCCAAGATGGTATAATAGTCCTTAAAATTCGTTACAGTTGGCATCACTATAATTCGTAATTGATAATTCGTAATTCGTAATTGCACTTCTAGGGAGCTTGAACTCGCCACTGATTGTAGACCACGCTCATCAAAAATTTAGTGGTTGCTCTGTCCCTCTTTAATTACGAATTACGAATTACGAATTAGTAATTATTTGGGATAATCCCCGGCAGAATGCAAGTCTACACTTGGTTGGAGCGTTTGGCGTTGCTGAATTGAAGTATGAAATGAAAGAATAGGGTATTTTAAAACTCCTTCTCTTTGCGACTTTGCGACTTTACGCGCGTGTAAATTCATACCGTGATTCAGCAACGCCGAGCGTTTTATGTTACGTCAAAAAATCGGCATCGATTACATCATCGCTGCTGCCTCCAGCTTTGTTTTGAGTGCCAGGATTTGCCGTACTTGCACTTGCATTCGCATGGGCGTAAACAGCACTGCCAATTTGCATCAAAGCCTGTTGCAGATCATTTGTAAGGGAGCGCATTCGATCATAATTATCTTGATGAATCGCCTCCTGCAAATTACCAACGAGGTCTCGTGCCCGACTTTTATCAGCATCTGAAACTTGTCCGTCTAAGTCTTGAAGTTGTTTCTCGGCTTGATAAGCTAATGAGTCAGCATTATTCTTAGTATCAATCTGCTCACGTCGTCTACGATCTTCCTCTGTGTGAGTTTCGGCATCGCGCACCATACGTTCCACATCGCCTTTATCTAGCGTAGAAGCACCCGTAATCGTGATCGATTGTTCTTTACCCGAAGCGCGATCTTTAGCTGTCACAGACAGTAGTCCGTTGGCATCGATATCAAATGTGACTTCAATTTGAGGCACACCTCGCTGCGCCGGCGGAATCCCATCTAGTCGGAAGGTTCCGAGGCTCTTGTTGTCAGTTGTGAGTTCCCGTTCACCTTGCAGAACATGAATTTCGACATTGGATTGACCATCGACAGCGGTGGAAAATGTGTCCGATTTCTTCACGGGAATGGTGGTGTTGCGAGGAATAATTTTTGTCATCACGCCGCCCATTGTTTCCACGCCTAGAGAAAGCGGAGTTACATCCAACAGTAGCACATTTTTGACTTCACCAGCCAGTACTCCCGCTTGAATCGCAGCACCCGCAGCAACCACTTCATCGGGGTTCACACCTTGATTCGGTTCTTTACCTGTCATCCGACGTGCGAGTTCTTGTACCGCCGGAATGCGAGTCGAACCGCCCACTAGCACAACTTCATCGAGAGCTGCACTGGTGAGCTTGGCATCCTTCAGCGCCTGTTCAACTGGAATCCGGCAACGATCAAGCAAATCCGTGCACAGTTGCTCGAACTTTCCTCGAGTTAACGTCAAGTCGAGGTGCTTCGGCCCTTCTTGATTGGCAGTTATGAACGGAAGATTAATTGTGGTTTGAGTGGTGCTAGAAAGCTCGATTTTGGCTTTTTCAGCCGCTTCGGTTAAGCGTTGCAGGGCTTGCTTATCTTTGCGTAAATCAATCCCTTCATTGTGTTGAAATTCGTTTATCATCCAATCGACAATCTTTTTATCGAAGTCATCGCCGCCTAAGTGAGTATCTCCGCTTGTAGCTTTCACTTCAAACACGCCATCTCCAACTTCAAGAATGGAAATGTCGAATGTACCACCACCCAAGTCAAACACCAGAATTGTTTCGTTGTTCTTTTTATCTAAACCATAGGCGAGTGCGGCGGCGGTGGGTTCGTTGATAATGCGGCGCACGTTTAACCCCGCGATCACGCCTGCATCTTTGGTCGCTTGCCGTTGGGAGTCGTTGAAATAGGCAGGAACAGTAATGACGGCTTCAGTTACTTTCTCGCCGAGATATTTGCTGGCATCGTCCACCAATTTTCGCAAAACTTGAGATGAAACTTCTTCGGGTGCAAATTGCTTCTTGAGTGCTGGACAATCGAGTTTGACGTTACCATTGCTATCGCCCACGACTTTATAGGAAACTGCCCTCACTTCCTGAGTCACTTCGTTGTATTTGCGTCCAATGAACCGTTTTACTGAGTAGAACGTATTCTCTGGGTTTACCACGCCTTGCCGTCGAGCAATTTGACCAACGAGACGATCTCCCGTTTTCGTATAAGCAACCACCGAAGGCGTAGTGCGTTGTCCTTCTGCATTGGCAATGACGATCGCTTGTCCGCCTTCCATCACGGCGATGCAAGAGTTTGTAGTTCCTAAATCAATTCCAACAACTTTTGCCATTTTTCTCCAAAATTAAAGTATTTCTTCAGAGGGAACAGGGAACAGGGAACAGGGAACAGGGAATATGAAACCAAAAAAACTTCAGTTGTGGGTTTTAAAGCCCACTTATAAAAAAATGTATTTCGAGACGCGTAGCGCCAGAAAAAATACGTCCTTGTACAAATCCCCTAATTTTAAGTATGGGGATTTCCCTGTTCCCTGTTCCCTGTTCCCTGTTCCCTTTTAATAATCACCATTGCAGTGAGAAAGATTGCCAATTGCGTCGCCACAATACTGGGACCGGAGGGCAAATTAAACCAGGCTGAAATCACCATCCCGAACACGGCACTTAACGCTCCTAGTCCTACTGATACCAACAGGTAATTTGTGAATGTGCGACTAAGCAGTCGGGCTGCACAGGCTGGAATCACCACAAATGCACTAACTAGTAACACACCGATCGCTTTAATTGAAATTGCCACCACTAACGACAGCAGTACAATAAATACCATGCGATGAGTTGATACTGACACACCACGAGAGATCGCCAACGATTCATCCACAGTCAGTAACATTTGCGTTCGCAACGTCAGCCCAATGAACATAATGCAGACGATTAACAGCAAACTGCTTAAAACTAAATCCAGTTGTTGGACTGCCAGAATATCGCCAAACAAAAGGTTATTTAGTCCGCCTTTGTACTGCCCCACAAAGCTGAGGGTAATGATGGCGATCGCCATAGATGAGGAAGAGATGATATTGAGCAACGCATCAGTCCATAAACGGGTGTGTTCCAATAGGTAGGACACCGCCAGGGCAAACGCAACCGCAAATGGAAGTAAAACCAGGGAGGGATTGAGTCCTAATAAAAATCCGATGCTGATGCCCAACAAGGCTGAATGTCCCAGTGCATCTGAGAAGAAAGACAACTGCCGTAAAACTGTAAAGCTTCCCAAAATCCCACCTACTATCCCTGTCAGCATACCGCCTATCAATGCCCGTTGCATAAAGGGTAGTTGAAACAGTTCAATGACGTGGGCGAGTTCTGTTTGAAGAAACATGGGGTTAATGGGAATGGTGGTATCGAACAAATTCTGTTCCGTAGGCAGCAGAAAGATTGTCGGGAGAGAGCGCCACGCTTGGGGTTCCTTGACAGCGTAAGGTGCGGTTTAGACAGATGACGCGATCGCAATGCCGCCGCACCATATCCAGCTCGTGGGAAATTTGCAAAATTGCCCAATGTTGTTCTTGCTTGAGTTGATACAGCAGTTGATAAAACTCTGACTCAGCAAGCATATCTAACCCAGCAGGGGCTTCATCGAGAATCAGTAATCGACGCGGGTAAACTAAACAATATGCCAGTAATACTCGCTTTGTTTCACCACCAGAAAGCCCGCCAATTAGTTGATTTCTGAGATGGATTGCATTGACCCGTACCAGAGCATCTCGCACGGCATGACCACGTTTTCTGTGGTTTGCCCAGGGCAACTGAAACCCCAACCTGTCCCAACCTAAGCCCACCAGTTCTTCTACTGTCATGGGAATGCGGCGATCGACCAGAAAGTTCTGTGGTAAGTAAGCGATTTGCTGACGGATGCGCTGCGGGAGAAATCCTTTACGACTGAGGGGTTGACCCAGGATACATATTTCACCTGATTGTCTGGGCAAAATTCCCAAAATGGCTTGAACCAATGTTGTTTTACCCCCTCCATTGGGACCGACGATCGCTGTATCCGTTCCTGACTCCAGGGAGAACGAAACATCTTGCACTGCCGCGTAGGTTTCCCGATAAACGGTTAGCCGCTCAACTGATAATACGATTTCTTTCAAGCAAACCTCCTAAAACTTCACCCAAAAAAGTTGGGCTGCGGTGTCCATAGGGGCAAAAAGGATTGAGTCGATTGACCCGTGAACGTTGTCACCAGAGTTTTGACATTCTGTCGCATGGTGGTGATGTAGTACTCTGGTTGCAAAGCTTCAGGTCCTCCGGTTTCCATCGAGTAAAACGTGGTGACTGGAACATTCAAATCCTTTCCAATTGCCGCAAACGCACCTTTCCCAACTTCAGGTTCCGCTAGCAGGGTTTTGAGCTTGGTTGCCTTAACCATCTCCATGATCCGCTTAACATCATCGGGGGATGGATTGTTTTCCGGCACATCCACCAGAAAGATGGCTTTCAAGTTGTAGCTCTGAGCAAAGTAGGGTGCAAAGTCGTGGAAGACAACAAAGGTCTTACCCGCAAAGGGTTGAAGCATTTTTGTGGTTTCCGCATCCAGTTCTTGCAAACGTTGCATATAAGCGGCTGCATTGTTGCTGTAAATTTCTTTCCCACCGGGGTCAGCAGCAATTAACCCATCCCGAATGTTTTCTACTTGGTGGATGGCTCGCTTGGGGTCAAGCCAGATGTGAGGGTTGAATTCTCCGCCATCATGTCCGGCTGCTTTCTGGTTTTTACCCGTACCCGCCCTAAGATCATGGTCATGCCCCTCAATAGTTTCAGTTGAGATCGTCTGCACTCCAAGACTTGAGTCAATCACTTTCAGGTTGGCATTTCCAACATTTTTAACCATGTTCTGCAGAAATGCCTCCATCCCAAGCCCGTTCTGAACCAATACATCAGCTTTAGCCAGCTTCTGATCATCCTCAGGTTTTGCCTGAAAGTCATGGGGATCAGCATTCGTTGGCAGCAGTTGTGTCACTTGGGCGCGATCGCCTGCAACTGCCTTTGTAAAGTCTGTAATCGGAATGAAGGTTGTCACAACCTGCAATTGTTTTCGACTAGTAGCAGATTGAGCTTGAGAAGACCCAGAATTGGTTGAAGGTCCATTCGACCCGCAACTTCCTAAGCTGACTGCGATCGCAGTCACAACGACCACAGACAACCAACGGACAATTCCGCTGGATCGTTGTAACCCCCTTTTTAAACGAACCATTTTAAATTGTTGACTGTTGACTGTTGACTGTTGACTGTTAACTGTTGACAGTCAACAGTTAGCATTGCTTCAATATGAGGATTTGCCCATTCTGCTGCTATTTTCAGAAAATCAGGATCGTCATTGACACAACCGAGCCTTGTGTAAGTCACCGTTGGATACTGACGCTGTAAAGGTTGAATCGCATCCTCCACTTCGAGAATGGTTTCATAATTATCTGTCACCCAGCCGAGAGGTTTAAAAAGAATGGCTTGGGCACCTGCTTTGATCAAGCTTTTCGCCGCTTGTTTCACATTGGGTTGTGACCAATTGATGAAAGGCGTGTCATGATTCACCCAACCGATGGACACTAGCGGATATTGATGCTGCAACTGCGCTTGCACGCGATCGTAAAGGGCTTGTCCATCAATCACCCCGGTTAACAGTCCTTTCGCTTTTTCTGGGCCACCGTGAACCGTTAATACAATGCCAATCCGAGACTCAAAGAAGCGATTTGCGAATGGCTGATTTAGAGTTTCTTTAATTTGACGCACCATCAAATCAATGTAAGCAGGCTCAGTCGCAAAGCCTGGAATATATCGAATTGCCTTGAAGGTCGAATGTTGAGGCTCATTCACAGATGCGGTTGCTGCAATAACTTCATTGACTTGCTCTACAGCTATTTTGCCCGTGAATGCAGAATCGACCACAAGCATTGGATAAATCAGCAACTTCTGAAAGCCTCGATCAATGATATCTGTTACAACTTGTTGTACAAAGGGTTGGCAGAAATAAAAGCCTTTGAACACTTGCACACGATTTCCCCATCGGTTTTGTAACTGTTCCTCGATACCAAGACGTTGTTTTTCAAAAATCTCATTTTCAGGCGACTTAAAATGATTATGCTTGACTCCAAAATTGTACAAATCTTGAAGTGCGAGAAGCTGACCAGCCAAAGGATATAGCCAGTCTGGAATCGGCAAGAACTGAGAGGCAATGTACTTAGTTGCAGCTTGGTTATAAAGACTCAGATCGCGGTAAGATTGTACTTCACCATACCCTGCAAGCAAAACTGCAACACGATCATCGTTGTGTGGCGCGACAGGCTGAGTCGCTTGAGATTGATGACTAATCATTTGATTCCGTCCTAGAGCCTTTTGAGAAAGATTTTTCTAGTAGTAGAGACGCGATTAATCGCGTCTGGTCAAGGGTTGTAGACAACGCATAATTAATTTCTGCCAGATGTCTAATGGAATGATGGGCAAATGGCACTAAAATGATTTAACACTGCCCAGACCAGCCTTAGACAGGGACCGACATGCTGATTTGATGACTGATTCTGTCTAGTATCTGCTTCGCCTGACGGACATCCGATTCGCTACCTGTCACAAGGATCATGAACTCGCCCGCTTGGATTTGAGTCTCGTACTTCAGTACCTCGTGGTTCGGGATTCCTATCCCTCCCAAAGCACCCGCCAGTCCTCCTACAGCAGCAGCACCAGCGCCACCAACAAGCGTTCCTTCCAACCAACCCGCTAACACTCCAGCAATGGGACCTGCAATGACGATAGGAGCAAGTCCCGGAATAAACAGCACTCCAGCCCCTGCTAAAATGCCAAATAAACCTCCGACGAAGCTACCTAAATAAGCACCTCCTGCCGCTCCAGCTTTAGCTGTATCTTTCCAGGTTAGAAATCCGCGCACATGTTCATTGGTCTGGTAGTCTTTGCCAATGATCGAGAGCCTTTCCATATCGAAGCCTTCTTTTTGCAGCTCCAATACAACCCTTTCTGCTTCTCCATGGGAGGGGAAATGACCAACAATCGTATGTGTATATGTCATAAGTTTGTTTCCTTTATTGCAATTTGTCCGCACGATGGTCAAGAAACTTGATTTTTCGCTCTTGTTTTCTGAGCTTTTCCCGGTACCCGTTGAATTCTTGAAACTTAGCTTCTAGCCTTGTATGAACCGAGTCGAGTTTCAATTAAATCTCAGCTTGGCTTTCTTTTGCCGTCAATTGAATGTTTACAAAAGTTGCCCAAGATAACCTCTACCTTTTGAATGTTTTAGTAGAACTTATACAACTCACACACAATTCAAACGCTTGCTGCTGCCTCCTGTCAAACTGCGAGGCAGATCCCATCAGTGATAGGTTAAGAAAACTGCACGTTTGTCAATAGACATAGTCGTGGAAATTAATTATGCGTTGCCCTCTAGCCCTGGTAGGGGCGCTCTTGCTTGCGCCCTTACATCATTTTCACGACTATGTCTAATATTCTGCTAAGGCATCCCGTTCTTCTTGGTGTGCTAATCGGATATACATCGTGACCAAAATAGGGAAACTGACAACTTTTATTACTCCTCTTACTGTTTTTCTTCTGCCTCGTCCGTATCTCTCTCTAGGGATGTCATTTTTATCACTTTAATACTTTTATTTACTTATGTCGTTGCGCATCTCGTGGGGTTAACGACGTCATTTATCTTGTTATTGCAGGTTTAATTGCTTATACCTATCAAAATAAAAAACCTTCATTAAATTTAACTTATTAAGATTTAAATTCACTACAAGAGGCATATTTCTTCCCGACTGAACCTTTGGCCTTAACTGTTATCTAAATAAATTCCCTTATACTCATTAAGTACATTGTTGTCAATTGTTTTACCTAGTAAGGGTTTTTTCGAGAAAACAAGAACAAATATTGAAAAATTTGATTGAATCTTGCAATAAAAACTTATTCAATAGTATTGTTGAAGCAATTTATTAAACAAGGAATGTATGAAAATGGAATTTCTCTCAGACTTAATTAATTACTCAAAAAAATATCCTTCGGAAATCGATAAAGTTAACGAAGTGTTGTCTTTTGTTAATAATAAGTTCTGGTGGAGTCGCGATAACTTAAAAGGACATGTAACAGGTTCTGCTTTTGTTATTGATGGCGCGAACAGGTACATTTTACTGAATCATCATAAAAAACTTAATAGATGGTTGCATTTTGGTGGACATTGTGAAGTGCCCAATGTACTATCTACAGCAATAAAGGAGTGTGAGGAAGAAACAACCTTGAAAGAAATAACTTTGTTTTCTTCAGTGCCCCTTGATATTGATATTCATGAAATCCCCGAACATAAGGGTGTGCCGAAACACAAGCACTACGATATTAGATATTTGTTTTTATCTAATATAAATAGTGATTTTGTAATTAGTGCAGAAAGTAACGATATTAAATGGGTTAAATTTGAAGAATTGGAAAAGTATGCTAATGATGAATCATTAATTAGAATGAGAGATAAAATAGAGAGTTAATTTAATTATTCCTAGGTATGACTAGCTAGCGCCAGCTAACGCAGTAAACTACCTATTTCTTACAAATTTAAATTAATTAAGGAGTTAATTATGAGTGGTATTCAACTATTTAGTTTCCAGTCTAATGAAATTAGAGTTATTGATATAGAGGGAACTCCCTGGTTCGTAGGTAAAGATGTAGCTAGTGTACTAGGATATTCCGATACTAGTCAAGCTATCAGAAACAATGTAGATGAAACCTGAGTTCGACGTAAAAAATAAGGCTGAAAAGTAGAGGAGTACACAGAAATGGCATTTGAGGCATATCGTTTAGGTAAAATCAGCTTAAGTAAGTTAGCTGAACTCTTATAAATTACCTTGGAAGAAGCAAAATACGAATTGATTATAAGAGACATTCCTATTAATTTGGGTGTCAATTCTGAGTTAGAACTTTTAAGCGACATTGACAACGCTTAACTATTTGGTGTGAAGATTGAACGAAAAAAATAGTGAAATTACAAAGTACAGAACCAGACTGAATTTTCTGCCAGATATTTAGTAGATGGACTCCATGCCATTATCGCCCTTTACCAAGAAGAAGACAATACAGAACCAGTCCGCAGATTCATGAAAAATACAGGCTTAGTGAGCAACGATTTATTTATGCGGACATTTGAAGTAGCATTAAAAGTAATTCCCCGCATTGGTGATCAAAAGAAACGCATACCCGAAGAAAAAGCGCTGCTAGATTTATGGTTGGCTATGGATGAAATAAAAGCAAAAGTCTCTTATGTGCAGACAGAGTTACCCTTGAATAATGGACAACTGAGTTTAAACCTAGATTTTGGGGGTTAATAAGCTGATGTGCAGCTAAATTTTATAAGACGAAAACGTAAAATTATTGTAGTGCGGGCATCTTGCCCGCGTTCCATATACAAATTAAATGCGTAACAATACAAATTATAGGACTTACGCACTTTACACATTGACCATCATGTGCAAAGCCGGCTCATTAAGCTAAAAGTCTTGCCCTGCCTCGTTCTTGGGCTGCTGCCACAGAATGTGATCAAGTGGGCTGCTGCCGGACGATTTGACAGGAGGCAGAGTCTCCTACAAGAGCATTACAAGGCAGCAGCCCAAGAACGAGAGATAATGCATAGTTGTTTGTCTCTGTCAATGCGTAAGTCCTAAAATTAAATGCGTAACAATACAAATTAAATGCGTAACAGCTTAATTGCTTATGTTCAACTACAATCCTTTAGAGTGCCTACCTTCATCCGCAGAATTACCAGATTCAGATGATACCCCCGTGGATAACGAACTGCAAATATTAATTCCCAACTTATTATTAGCCGTCTTAGCCTCGATTTGGCAAAACCGCGATGACTGGTTTTTTGGGATCAACATGGGAATTTATTATACACCTAATCAACCAGCCATAGTCCCCGATGGGTTTTTGAGTTTGGGTGTTGAACGTTTTGTGGGAGAAAATGGACGTTCTAGTTATGTTTTGTGGGAAGAAGAGGGTATTCCACCGATTTTAGCTTTAGAAGTTGTTTCTCAAACTTACAATGGCGAATATGAACAGAAAAAAATTGATTATGCAGAATTAGGCATTTTGTATTATGTCATTTATGCACCAACACGGCTACGTCGTAAGCGTCAACGTTTAGAAGTGTATCGCTTAGTTGAAGGTAAATACATTTTACAACCAGGGGATAAAGTTTGGATGCCGGAAATTGGTTTAGGTATGGGACGGGAACAGGGTACTTATCAAGGACGAACAAGAGAATGGCTGTTTTGGTATGACGAAAATGGTAACAGATACCAAACCCCAGAAGAACAATTGCAAAATTTATTAGCCAGATTACAACAGCAAGGAATTGACCCAAATACACTTTAATTTTGTTGATAGTTGACGGGTAACCCGCCAACGACAAAAGCTACTAAATTTGGTGAATTCTGGTCTTTTAGCTAAAATTAGATAAGAGTTAAGTGAAAAATGTTGTAATTATAGTAGAGATACTAACAAAATTAAAAGCTTATGACAGCAAGCAATCTTAGACAGCAAATTTTAGAACATTTGGAAACATTACCAGGAGAACAGGTAAAAACTCTCCTGTTAACATGGCTGACTAGTTCATCTGGGGATTTAGAAGATTTTGAGCAGTTACTTATAAATCAAGCTACTCAAACAACAGAAGAATCATTTGAGGTAGGTGAGATAGACACAGCATTAAATTTTCAACCTCTTACTGAAGCCCAAATGGTTCAGCAGAGTCAATCTGCTCTTGAAGCGTACCGTCGCACAGGTTCAGGAGTAACGCATAGCCGCGTGCGCGAATGGGCAGACAGTTTGGGAACTGAGGAAGAACGCCCATGTCCGAGATAGTTTGGACAGAAAGTGCAATTGATGACTTAAATCGTCATTATGATTTTATCAAACTTAATAATGCTGATGCAGCCTCACGCGCAGTACAAGCAATTGTCTCTTCAGGCGAGAGTTTACAGCAGAATCCCCGTCGAGGCGCAATTGTAGATGAAATAGCAGGGCTGCGAAAATTTTTAGTGCCTTTTGGTAAATACGGTTTTATAATTCACTACGTTATTCTTGAGGATGATGTTGTTATTTTACGCATTTATCACGGGCGAGAAAATCGACCTCGTTAGTATTAATTTTCAAAGGATATAAACAACCGCATAATATGCCGAAAATTTTACGTGAATATCCTTGGAAAATTAGCTACACCAGCAATACCCATAATACCATCACTGATTTCTACATTCCGGCTTTGGAGTGTACCATTCAATATGACCGTAAAGCAGGCTTTTTTAGCAGTGCCATTCTCAGTAAAGTAGCCCGTGGCTTAGGTGCAATGCTACACAACGAGGGGCGAATGCGGTTAATCATGGGTTGTCAGTTTAGCCCCCAAGATTTAGAAGCAATTCAACAGGGATATGAATTGCGAGACGCATTACTATCTCGTCTAGACGCGGCATTAAAACCACCAGAAAATTTTGCCCAACTCAAACATTTTGAAATTCTTAGTTGGTTAATTCAAAACCAATATCTCGATATTAAAATTGCTATTCCTCTCAAAGAAAATGGACTACCTGAAGGTAGTAACCAGCAACTAGACCCACAGCATATATTTCACGAAAAAGTTGGCATTTTTACCGATAGCAAAGGCGATAAATTAGCATTTAACGGCTCCAATAACGAATCTATCGGTGGCTGGGAGAGGAATGTAGAATCCTTTCACGTTTATTGTTCTTGGGAGGGAGGAAGGGAACTAGATAGGGTTGAAGAAGAAGTAGCGAGGTTTGAGCAACTTTGGTATGATATATCGCCTAACGTGCGAGTTTTTGAAGTTCCAGAAGCGGTACAGAAAAAGCTATTGCGTTACAAAATGCAGGATACTTGGCAACGAGGAAAGAAAATCTCCAATCACAAACAACTATGTTTAATCACATCTTACTTGTCAATTGAATGTTTACAAAAGTTGCCAACATAACGTCTACCTTTTGAAGGTTTTAGTATAACTTATACAATTCACACACAATTCAAACGCTTGTAAAACATAATTGCTCTTACGACGGGTAAAAGTAGCGAAGAGACTATTCGCGAAAAAAATATATTAAAAAGTGATAAAAAATATCTATGTAATGATACTTGATTTTAGTTATAAAAATGATAGTTCATTTAATACTTAATTTGAACTTATAAAGATGAGTTACTTACTTTCGCTTTTACAAACTGAATTTATTTCTAAGTAATCCACCCAAATTTTACGCTATTATATTAATAATACGAGTGATGTCCATTTTTTTTTGTTGATGAGTGGAGTAAGGTATGATTTTGAGATAACGATAATTTTCCGAAATCGTTAAATTATATAAACATTTGTTATAGGCACTAATAACTTATTGCATAGCTGAAATTAGAGGTATCACCCATGAACATCTCCCTAAAATTTAAGGAATTTAGTAAGCTAAGACCGAATAAATGGCTACTTGGCTTACTCATGTTAATCCCCATTATTGGCATTGGCTATTTCGCTTATAACCAATTCGTTGTGGTGCCTCAACAGCAGGCAAAGCGTAACGTTCAAACGGCTTTAGTCGAGCGGAGCAATCTCCCGATCACGGTTTCTGCGAATGGGACGGTGCAACCCAAACAATCGGTAAATGTGAGTCCCAAAACGTCAGGGATTCTGAAGCAACTGCTGGTCAAAGAAGGCGATTCTGTGCAAAAAGGGCAGGTGCTTGCCTACATGGATGCCTCGAATCTTCAGGGGCAATTACGTCAGGCTCAGGGGAATCTCGCTGCGGCGGAAGCGAACCTGCAACGGGCGATCGCAGGCAACCGTCAACAAGACATTGCTCAGGCAAAAGCCCTATTGCAGGGTTTTCAATTTGCGCTCCGCCAAGCCGAAGATGATTTGCAGCGCAATCAGCCGTTGTATCAGGGGGGAGCAATTTCCAAGCAGGCTTTCGATATTGTGCTGACAGCTCGCGATCATGCTCAAGCCCAAGTCAAACAATATCAGCAAGCTCTGGCGCTCTCTCAAGTGGGGTCACGACCGGAAGACATTGAGCAAACCCGTGCCCTGGTGGTGGCGGCTCAAGGGGCGGTGCAAATTATCCAGACAAATCTCAATGATACGGTGATCCGGGCAGCCTTTAGTGGAATTGTCGCACGTAAATTTGCCGATCCCGGCTCCTTTGTGACACCCACCACCGCAGGCAGTGCGGTTACCTCTGCCACCTCGTCTTCCATCTTGTCTCTCGCATCCACGAACCAGATTGTTGCCCAGGTGGCAGAAGCGAACATTGCCCAAATTCGCATGGGTCTAGTTGGAACCATTCAGGCAGATGCCTATCCGGGGAAAACCTTTACCGGACAGGTGACGCAAATTGCTACACAGTCGGATGTTGTGCAAAACGTGACGAGCTTTCAGGTGAAGACATCGGTGCCAGATCCCCAACACTTGCTGCGATCGGGGATGAATGTGAATGTGGAGTTCAAAGCCGGAGAGTTGAAAGATGTGCTGGTAGTGCCGACTGCGGCGATCGTTCAACAAACCAATGCTCAGGGCGTATTTGTGGCAAAGGACAAAGGTGATCCAGTCTTCGTGCCCATTGCAGTCGGCACAACGGTGAATGACAAAACCGAGGTACGGTCTGGTTTAACCGGAAACGAACACGTCTTACTCAGCTTTCCACCTGGAACCCGTCAGGTTTCTGGTGGTTCCTCGATCCTCCCAGGGGTGGGATCGGGATCTCGCAAACGTTAGGGAGTCCTTTTTGCTATGAAAAAGCTCGGCTTACGACAGCCAACCGCTCGATCGCGCCGTCCGCGAAAGCGCGGGGTCTCTTTCGGTGAAGTTCTGATCATGTCAGTCGAAACTTTGTGGAGTAACAAACTGCGGACAGGCTTGACCATGTTGGGCGTGATTATTGGCATCTCTTCGGTGATTGCCATTACCGCCGTTGGACAAGGCGTGCAAAAGTCAACGGAGTTACAAATCCAAGCGTTGGGAACGAACGTGATGCTAGTCCTGGCGGGGGCAGCAAGAACAGGCGGCATCAGCCAAGGAGGGGGTTCAGCCAGTACGCTGACCTGGGAAGAGTCCCAGGCGATCGCCAAGCAAGTCCCTGCGGCTAAAGCAGTTTCGGCATTCTTACAAAAGGGTCAAATTCAGGTTGTCCGGGGCGATAACAACGCCTCCACCACCCTTTTAGGAACGGATTTGAACTATCCAACAGTGAAAAATATTCATCCCCAATTGGGACTATTTTTTAGTCAAGGGGATTTGGATGCAGCCCGACCTGTGGCGTTTCTTGGCTCCAAGGTGCGAGATGAAATGTTTAACCCAGACGAATCTGTGATTGGGGCTGATTTGCGGATTCGGGGCAATCGCTACACTGTGGTAGGGGTGGCGGAATCGAAGGGATCGGTGGGCAACCAGGATCTGGATGATCAGATTTATATCCCACTGACCAATATGTCTTCCCAAATTGTGGGCAACAATGCTTTGACGGGTGTAGCGATTAATGGCTTCTGGTTAGAAGCGAGCGATGCAAATCAGCTGAACTCGGCGCAATTTCAGGTGACGAATATTCTGCGTCTACTGCATCGCATTCATCCGCCAGCTACTGATGATTTTCGGATCATCAATCAAGTCGATATCATCAACACCTTTACCAGTGTGGTGGGGTCATTTACCTTGATGGTGGGTGCGATCGCGGGCATTTCCCTCGTCGTCGGGGGCATTGGGATTGCCAACATCATGCTGGTTTCGGTGATGGAACGAACGCGAGAAATCGGCATTCGCAAAGCCGTGGGCGCAACCAGCACAGACATTTTGAGCCAGTTTTTGACCGAAGCGATCGTGATTTCAACGGTCGGCGGTGCCATTGGCGTGGGATTCGGAATTACCTTCGCCTTTGGTGCCGCAACTTTGTTCAAATTTCCGTTTATTGTGCCGTTGTGGTCCATTGGGGTAGGGTTTGGACTTTCGTTCATCGTCGGTATTCTAGCAGGTGGCATTCCTGCCCGTAATGCCGCCAAATTAGATCCGATCTCAGCACTACACAATGAGTAATACCAATTCTCTAAAATCTGGCAACAGATTCAGACCCGAACACCCAGATGAAACCTGAATTTCACAAATTAGAATTACGAATTACGAATTACGAATTACGAATTAGTATAGACTATGGCAACCATGATCTGGATAGAGGGCATCACGAAGACCTATCACTTGGGAGAATTGGATGTGCCTGTTCTTAAGCACATTGATTTATCGATCGAAGACGGGGAATACGTCGCGATTATGGGGGCTTCGGGTTCAGGGAAATCGACACTGATGAACATCATTGGGTGTCTGGATCGTGCTACGAGTGGGCTGTATGTGTTGGACGGTAGAAACCTGACGACGCTGGATGATGATGGACTCGCGGATATCCGCAATCAGTATATTGGCTTTGTGTTTCAACAATTCAATCTGTTGCCACGGTTGACGGCACTAGAAAATGTTATGCTGCCGATGATTTATGCTAATGTATCTCGATCGCAACGACTGAAATCCGCCACCGCTGCTCTAAAACAGATTGGGTTGGGCGATCGCTTAACAAACCGCCCTAGCCAACTTTCGGGAGGACAGCAACAGCGAGTGGCCATCGCTCGTGCACTAGTGAATCATCCTGCTTTAGTGTTGGCAGATGAACCAACAGGAGCGTTAGATTCCAAAACTTCTCACGAGATTATGAATCTGCTGACGGACTTAAATCAACAGGGCACCACCATCGTGATTGTCACCCATGATGCGACGGTAGCAGATCAGACAAAGCGGGTGATAAGGATGCAGGATGGAGTGATTGTTGAGGCAACGAAACCTTTGTCAACCTCATCGTGAATCCCTATATCAATGAGTAACACTATTAAATAAATAGGAATTTTAATGAAAAGCAAGTACGCTATCAATTTACATAAAGGACTCACGAGTGGAGTGATTTTGGCACTAATGATTTTGTACCAAAATTTCTCCCTTGGACCTTGGGTTTACCTTGCACTTCACGGCACTTATGGTTATTTGTGGTTACTCAAAGACCGCTTGTACCCAGATAAGCAATGGGAGCAAGAAATTTCCATTTTTGGTGGTATTTTCATTTTTGGGATACTCAGCTTGTACTGGATAGCTCCATTCATTCTTATTAGCAGTCGCACCATACCGTCACTCCCATTAGTAGCAATTGCTATTTCATTGAACATCTTGGGTATATTTCTGCACTTTGTCAGCGATGCCCAAAAGTACTACACTCTTAAGTATAAAGAAGGACTCATTACAGAAGGGTTATTTGAGCGTTGTCGTAATACCAATTACTTAGGAGAGATACTTACCTATAGCTCGTTTGCTCTGCTAGCTCAACACTGGCTTCCATTCTTAATTCTTGGCAGTTTTATAAGCATGATATTTATTCCGAACATGCTTAAAAAAGACCAGTCTCTTTCTCGCTATCCTGAGTTTGCTGACTATAAGCGCCGTTCTGGACTTCTGTTTCCACTACTGTTTGTTTCAAAAACTACCAATTCACAGAAGAGTCTCTCTGCATCTGCGTCAAGCCATAGTGATGATGGGAGTACCACAAGAGTATAAGGCTTAGCAACGATTAATCTCCAGTAGTAGGTAATTTTTCATCTACTATGTGTTCGTAGTTGTCCAAAGAAGGTTAGGGACATGACTTAGAATGTGGGCTTTGCTGTCAGGCTTTGGTGGATGAATTTTATTTTTAGATAGGTTTTCCTGATTTAGATTGAATAACTCGTTGTGGTCGATTGAGTAACTTTAACTGTTCAAACCAAAGCAGACTGATCGCCCCACCCCCCACACAAATTGCCAGGTCAATCGCGTGTAAAAAGGAGAAGCTAAACAAATGACGCAAGAACGGGATATACAGCACGAACAAGAGAAAAAACAGTCCCCCACCAATTACCCACCAAAGGGCAGCATTGGGAGATTTCAGTATTTTTAGGCTGAGACGCGATGAAGAACTTTCGCTCAAAATGAGTCCTAAATTTGCCAAAATCAACGTCGTAAACGTTAACGCACGAGCATCAAGTTCGCCTTGTCGGCGATACAGGGCAACCACAAAGATGACGAGAACAATTACCAATATCCCCACCCCTTGCAGCACTGCCCTGCCCAAAGTTCTCCTGCCAAATAATGGTTCTTTGGGGTTGCGGGGAGGACGCTTCATCACCGTTGCTTCTGCGGGTTCGGCTTCTAAAACAATCGAGCAAGCTGGATCAATAATCAAATGTAGAAATGCAACGTGAACGGGAAGTAATACTAACGGCAACTTAAACAATACTGGAATTAAAGACATCCCAGCGATGGGAATGTGAATCGCTAGAAGATATGCCATTGCTTTGCGGAGATTATCAAAAATTCGCCGTCCAAGTTTCACCGCTTCCACAATCGACGAAAAATCATCATCCAATAACACTAACGCCGCCGACTCACGGGCAACATCCGTGCCTCGCTGTCCCATGGCGATCCCGATTTGCGCAGATTTGAGAGCGGGGGCATCATTCACACCATCTCCCGTCATCGCCACGACTTCGCCCTTGGATTTCAGGGCATTAACCAACCGCAATTTTTGTTCGGGAACGGCTCGCGCAAAGATATTCGTACTTTGAATGCGCTGCTGAAGTTCAGCGTCACTCATGCGATCTAATTCCGCTCCGGTGAGAATGGCTCCCATTTGCATCAATCCAATCTGACGAGCAATGGTTTGAGCAGTTCCTGGATAATCACCCGTAATCATGACCACTCGAATACCTGCGGTGTAACATTCTTTAATGGCAGCCGCAACGTTTGGACGCACTGGATCAGACAGTCCAACCAATCCTAGAAATTGAAAAGGAAAGTCATGTTGCTCGTCGGGTAAATCATGAGGATTGAGGGACGGATGAGGCGGCAAAAATTGGAGCGGCGCACCAAGAAGAGACGCTTTGGCAACGCCTAACACACGCAATCCTTGATTTGCCATTTCACTAATTTGCGCGGCCAGAATTTTCTGCTGTTGGGGCGTGAAATGGCAAAGATCCGCGATCGCTTCCGGTGCTCCTTTTGCAGCAATTTCATACTGCTTGCCATCGGCTGACTGCCAAACGTGAGACATTGCCAATAGATGCGGTGAGAGCGGATATTCTCGCAACAGTATCCAATCGTTGTGCAAATGTTCAGTATGTGCGAGATAGCGATCGCCCAATTGCTTGAATGCTTTTTCCATTGGATCAAACGGATCTCTCTGGCTTGCCAGAATACAGAACTCGACTAGTTCATGAACTGCTTCGGGCAGTGACTCTGGTGAATGTAATCCTAAATCATAGGGCTGAGCGTTATAGGGGCATAGCTGTTGTACTGCCATCTGATTCAGAGTCAAAGTCCCGGTTTTATCCACACACAAAACCGTCGCGGAACCCAAAGTTTCAACGGCTGAAGCGCGACGAGCTAAAACATGTTTCTGAGAAATGCGCCAAGCTCCCAACGCTAAGAAGATTGTCACGACCACCGGAAATTCATTCGGCAAAATTGCCATCGCTAACGTAATGCCTGCAAGAAATCCTTTGAGCCAATCTCCTCTGGTGAGTCCATAAATCACGACAATTGCAACACACAACAATAAAGCGATGCCAAACAAGTTGCGCACCAACCGAGTCATTTCCTGTTGCAAGGGAGTCGGTTCAGGCTTCACTTTTTGCAAAGCGTTGCCAATCTTGCCCATCTCTGTTTGAGTGCCGATCGCTTGGACTTGAGCAATTAAGTTTCCCTGAACCACCAACGTTCCAGAATACACAAACGGCAACTCATCTCCCCCCGGACGCGCCATCTCCATCTCCCCCCGGACGACAGCGGCAACTTTGCGAACGGGTAGCGATTCCCCGGTTAATAACGACTCATCAGTTGAGAGATTTGTGCAGGACAGCACAATTGCATCCGCAGGCACTCGATCTCCTTCTGCCAGCACTAAGATATCTCCCCGAACAACTTCTCGCCCCGCAATCCGTTTTCGCTGCCCATCTCGAATCACCAAGGCGCGAGGACTGGAAAGATCGCGCAAGGCTTCTAGGGCGTGTTCGGTCTTGCCTTCCTGGTAAAGGCTGATCCCCGTGATAAAAAAGACGAAACCCAGCAAAATCAGGCTCTCTTGTAAGTCTCCTAAAATCCAATAGATGACACCACCCCCGACCAGCAAGAGAAAGATCGGATCTTGAACGATGTTCCAAGCGATGGACAAAAGATTGCTAGATCGAGCCGAGGGGAGTTCATTGTAGCCGTCGTGTTTGAGCAGAGCGATCGCCTCTTGCTCAGATAAGCCAGCCACGGTATTGAGATCGACAGTCGAAACCATAATCCTGCTTTTTCCTATGAAACATAAAAAACAGATCAATCTGACT
>JADQBA010000245.1 GCA_016903675.1 Stigonema ocellatum SAG 48.90 = DSM 106950
CGTAAGTATACGTAAATTATACTTACCCAAACAATATCAACTTGTTGGATATTACGGGAGGCAGGGGGAGCAGGGGAGGAGGGGGAGGAGGGGGAGGAGGGGGAGAGAGAATGATTGCTCAATAACTCAATAACTCAATAACTCTTTTTCCTCCCCTGCCTCCCTTGCCTCCCCCTCCTCCCCCTCCTCCCCTGCTCCCCCTGCCTCCCGTAATATCCAACAAGTTGATATTGTTTGGGTAAGTATAATTTACGTATACTTACGGATTTCGCATTTTTAAAATTTACCACATAATCAATTTACAGCAGTTTTCACATAAATGAACCACACCATTTGTAAGGGCGCAAGGCATTCCGCCCCTATGACTGTGCTCTATTAACCTGAAAATTGCTGTAAACAGTAACCTCTGAGAAACAACAGACTTAAGTGACTTTACAAGAACTTGTTATTGCAGAAAATAGCCTATTGACCTGGAAATTGCTGTAAACCCATTGGTGTTGAAGCTTTGAAAAAGACCATCTGGTTTTTCTTCTATTACTCGCTTGACTCAGTCGTTCTACCCAAAAATGAGTAACGATGACCATGAACGAACAAGGAAAACTTAAGGCTGAAATTGTCTCTGGTACTGTTCATGGTGAGCGAACAGAAGCACAATTGCAGCCAGCAAAGGAAACTCTAGAAATCCGAGAAACAGAGCGAACGATTGAGATATTCAAGGCAAACGATCGCCTGCAACTAGAATTCTTTAAGCGAGAAAGATCTCAACGGGCAGCACAACAAAGTCAAGATATCCTCAGCAGTATCATAGATGGAAGCACCGACCAAATCGCTGCGGTGGATCTGAAATTGAGATTTATCGCTTTCAACAAAGCTTACAAAGCCGAATTTTTCAAGATTTTTGGTCGGGAAATTGAAATAGGAACCAACCTCATGGATGCCTTGGCGCATCTTCCGCAAGAGCAGGCAAATGTTGTAGAGATATGGAGTCGAGCTCTCAGGGGAGAAGAGTTTACAGTGATTCGAGAATTTGGCGATCGCACACGATCTCGAAATTATTACGAAATTAACTACAACTGCATTCGGGATGAAAACCATCAACTCATTGGTGCGTCTCATGTTGTTCGGGATACTAGTGTTCGCAAGCGTGCTGAGGAACAGTTGAAACTGCTCAATGCCCAATTACAACAGAGTAATCAAGAGCTACAAAACTTTGCTTTTGTGGCTTCCCATGACTTAAAAGAACCACTGCGCACGATTCTTAGTTTTAGCAGTTTGCTTTCTTGTCGATATGAGCAACTTCTTGACGAACAGGGGCGAGACTATATCCAACGGATGCAAAAATCTGCTCAACGAATGCAAGGTTTCATTGATGATCTGCTACTCCTCTCACGAGTGACCACTCAGGCAAAACCTTTTGTGTGTGTTGATTTAAATCAGGTAGTGCAAAACGTTTTATCTAGTTTAGAAACGAGAATTCAAGAAACCAATGCACAGATACAAGTGGAACTCCTCCCCACAATTGAGGCTGAGTCGGGTCAACTTTTTCAGCTTATACAGAATCTCATTAGTAATGCACTTAAGTTTCACGGTCAAAATTCACCCGTCGTGAAAATCTATAGCCAACCTGTAACGAACTCGGTTTTTCAACTATTTGTAGAAGATCAAGGCATTGGTTTTGACGAACAGTATCTAGATCGCATTTTTCAAATTTTTGAACGGTTACACGGTCGCAGCGAATATGAGGGAACGGGCATTGGTCTGGCACTCTGCCGTAAAATTGCTGAACATCATGGTGGCAGTATAACCGCTAAGAGTGTGCCAGGACTTGGCTCGACCTTCATTGTCACACTTCCTATAAAAGGAGTCAGTACAACTCCAACCACAAAAGACTGGGGCAATTCTTAAGCTCATCCCACCCCAAGAAGCACGTGTTATGAAAGCGTCATAAGTCAATTGTAAGACTAATGACCAATGTCAAAGGAAAGAAGGTGATCCAGAAAATTTCATCCCATATAAAGAAGAAATGAGCTGCATGACACCTCTTTTTTGTCATTGGTCATTCGTAATTATTAATGCCACAATTAAGTACTAGTAGTCTGGCAACCCAACGAAAGCTTGGGTTGTGATGATTTGTTCGTAGTAGTCCTGAGTCATCTTATTTTTGAGGACTAAAGTCCTTACTACAAACCCATCACAGTTGACTTGCCAGAGTACTAGGCTGTCAAGGCAAATTTGACGGGTAGGTTCGTAGTTGCGAAGACAGCGCAACTACGAACCTCATGAAAAATAACTTTACAAACAAGGAGTTTGGCGCAAATATTTGTCCATTCTTTTTTTGAAAAAAATATATAATAACCAGACAAATAATCCTTAAATAAAGGTTATTTAATTATAAAGTAAAAGTTAAAAAAAACAAAATCCAGACGAACGAACATTATAATCAAGCCTATAAATCAAAAAAGATACATGCCTCAAAATACATTTGAATAATTGATTGCATCCATGCCGTGCAATCAATTATTCAACAATTTTTTAGTGTCAATTTATCTTGTGAATTCGTAATCATTATGAATTCATTTACAAATTACAAATTAAGAATCATGATCAAAAACTCCAACGACCTACCTCTCAAAGTACTATGTATTGATGATAACGAAGACGACTATGTAATGATACGTGAAATGCTGTGGGATATGGAAATCCCACCGTTTGAGTTGGAATGGGTTTCAACCTACGAGACGGGTCTGGCTGCTATTGCTCGTCAAGAACATGATGTTTGCCTACTTGACTACCGACTAGGCTGTCACTCTGGTTTAGAAGTACTTAAAAAAGCGAGAAGATGTGGCTATCAGGCTCCGATTATTTTACTAACTAGGTTTCTAAACCGCAGCATAGATTTAGAAGCTATGGATTTGGGTGCAACTAATTTCTTGAATAAGAATGAAATCAGTGCCTCCGTGTTGGAGCGATCGCTCCGCTATGCAATCAGGCAAAAACAAGCGGAGGAAGCCTTACGCCAGCAGGCTGAGAAGGAAAGGCGACTCCAAGAAGTCACCCAGCATATACGTTCGTCTCTCGATATGGAGAAAATTCTCACCACAACAGTTGTTAAAATTAGGCAACTTCTCCAAGCTGACCGGGTGCTAATCTACCGCATTGATCCAGATGATACAGGGAAGGTGATCGCAGAGTCGGTTGTGTCTAGCTATCCTACACTACTTCACCAGACTTTTTCGGTAGAAAAATATCCCCAAAAATGCTGCCTATTTCATCAAAAGGGAGAAGTTTATACCATGACTGATATTCAGCAGGATGACCTATCCACAATCGTAGTTCCTCTGCTTTTCGACCACCAGATGCGAAGTGAACTGCAAGAAGAACTTTGGGGATTATTGATTGTCCATCAATACGGTGTTTCTCGAAAATGGCAGGCAATAGAACTTGATTTACTCAAACAACTGGCAACTCAGGTAGAAATTGCCCTTCAACAATCACAACTATATCAGCACTTACAGACAATAAATCAGAGACTTCAGAACCTTGCTACTCTTGATGGACTAACCCAAATTGCCAATCGACGCAACTTCGATGATTTCCTCATGCAAGAATGGAAACGCTTAGCGAGAGAGCAATCCCCCCTAGCACTCATTTTGTGTGATATCGATTATTTTAAGAAATATAATGACTCATATGGTCATCTAGCTGGAGATGCATGTTTGGTGGAGATTGCCCAAGCGATTAACAGTTGTGTTAGGCGTCCTGCTGATTTGGCTGCTCGTTACGGTGGTGAGGAGTTTGCTGTAATTTTAGCCAATACTGACAGCAACGGTGCAGTACAGGTAGTTAAAAACATTCGTGAACAGATCAGACTTCTTAACTACCCTCATGCTGACTCTGTTATCAGTAGGCAAGTTACACTGAGCTTTGGAATAGCCCACCATATTCCTACGCCCAATAGTTCTCCTTCCATTATCCTCCAAAAGGCAGATGAAGCACTTTACCAAGCCAAAGCAAATGGTCGCAATTGTTACTACGTAAGTCAGCAACAGAAAATAGCTGGCTCTCAATACAGTTCGGTTAAAAATAATTATCGGTTCGTTTGAGTATATAGCAATCCTAAATGACACCTCTCCCTTGTCCCCCCCTCCCCAAAGGGTTCGTCAAAAGCACCGAAGTTCTGATGCCTAGGGCAAGCCGAGTAGTGCTTCTAAGCCAGAAGTCGGCGCGAAGACGAATCTCAAAAGTCAAAAATGTTTTAAAATTTGACTTTTGAATGCGTGACTTTTCGCGCAGCGAGTTCCCCTTGTTCGGATCTTACTCCCGAACCGCGCTTAAGAATACCTAATTTAATGAACCGCCAAGACGCCTTGGCTGACGCCACGTCTGACGACGAACGCGCAGCGTCTCCCCTTGGGAGAAGGACGCCAAGAAAATCAAAAAGAAGATAAGTAATATTACACCGGTTCGGGAGTAAATAGGATTGCTATATGCTTTATCCAACAACACCTTGTATGGTTTCTTTTTTTAGTTTTTACAAAAGCAACACAACAGTGTACAGTGGTTTTGGGTAAACTAACCATACACGAAAATTTTGTCGCAACCCTCTATGGATAGAAAAACCAAACGCCTTTTGCTGCTTGTTATTTCCTGTAGTGTGACTGGTGTTATTTTAGGAGGCACTACAAGTTGGGCACAGAGCAATATGTGCTTCCAAGGTAATAGAGTTACAAGTGAGTGCCTCCAACAAAACCCAATTACCAAAACCATAGAGGGAATGAGTACTGGATTATTAGCAGGGGCTGGGGCGGCTTTCGGTGCAGCATGGCATCTTCGCCATGAAGAGTGACCGAATAATTCGTAATTCGTAATTCGTAATTCGGTACGCGCACCATCGCCGGCGTTGCGAAAATTAGAGCAACAAAACGCTGATGATTTGGTAGTAGGGTGGGCACTGCCCACCAGCCCTCCCACAAGGGAGGTACAAGATATGAAGTAAGCTATAGCAATCCGTGGAGGATTCATGAACGGAGAGAAACCCGGTTTCGTAGGGGCGTATTGCAAGTAGCCCCTACAGGTGTTCGGATCTCAAATAGGATTGCTATAGTAATAGCAGTTTTAATCCTCAAAAAGATGACGGCAAGTACTCCCACAATTCTCGCCTTAGACTTTGATGGTGTCATTTGCGATGGACTGATTGAATATTTTGAAGTGTCGTGGCATACTTATTGTCAAGTTTGGTGCCCTGCTAACGAGACACCTCCGGATGACTTAGCTGCTAAATTCTATCGTCTTAGACCTGTTATTGAAACAGGTTGGGAAATGCCCATTTTAATCAAAGCGTTATTAGAGGGAATCGAGGAAGAAAACATTCTTCAAGACTGGGAAACTATTGCCAAAAAAATTTTGCAAGAAGACCACCTCAATTCAACAGAACTTAGCAGTAAACTAGACAAAACGCGGGATGATTGGATTACTAGAGATTTAAACGGTTGGCTCGGCTTACATCGATTTTATCCGGGTGTAGTAGAGAAAATTCAAGCAACTCTTGCCAGTTACTCACTATATATTATTTCCACCAAAGAAGCGCGTTTCGTACAACAACTGTTATCACAACAAGGAATTATTCTCAGTAGCGAAAAGATTTTTGGCAAAGAGGTAAAGCGTCCAAAACACGAAATTCTGCGAGAATTAATTCAGGCAGCAGATACTTCGCCAGAAATATGGTTTGTAGAAGACCGACTGAAAACATTACAGTTAGTGAAACAGCAACCAGACCTAGAGGACGTGAAACTCTTCCTTGCCGACTGGGGCTACAATACTTCATCTGAAAAAGCAACTGCCCAACATGACTCACGAATTCAGCTATTATCACTCTCTCAGTTTGCCAAAGATTTTCCAATGAATTATGCTCGATCTTACTAAACTCGCAGGACAAATGCAGGGTCTAAGTCAACATCTGACTTTAGAAGCTACTGCTAATCGTCAACGTTTAGAATTGGCTCAAAAACATCTTCAAAGTGCAATATTATGTCAACAAGATTTAGTCAAGCGACAGGAGAAATGGCGCGATCGCATCTTGTTTGCCACCGCTACTCCCCTAGAACCACTCAATACCTGCATTGATATACCAGTCCCCCCGAAAATTCACACTGTTATTGCCACTGACGGTTCCCAAATTGCCCCCAGCCACCACGAAATTGCCTACTGTTATCTTCTCAACATCGGTAGAGTTGTGTTGCACTACGGACAAAATATCCACCCACTAATGGATAGTTTGCCAGAGATATTTTACCGCCCGGAGGATTTATATGTTTCCCGCCAGTGGGGTATTCGCACTGAAGAATGGATGAGTTATTGCCGCACAGCCAGTGAAGCAACGGTATTAACAGAACTGGCTTGCAGTGTCAAAGCAGGTTTGTCAGCAGTACCTACCTTAGCAATGGTGGATGGTTCGTTAATTTACTGGTTTTTAGAGCAACTGCCAATGGAAGCACGCGATCGCATCTTACCCCCCATATTGGAAGCTTGGCAGCAATTACGTGAAGCGAAAATTCCCCTGATGGGCTATCTTTCCGCCTCTCGCAATATTGAAGGCATTAACTTTTTGCGTCTTTTAGCTTGTCCCCACCCAGTACCTGATTGTATAAGTTTTTGCCCCAATCAACTGGAAAAAGTACCTTGCAAGGTTTTTGAACCGTTACGAGATACTGCTTTGTTGTCTACGCAACTCAAACCAGGACAAAGAAGCCTCCTGTGGCGCAGCAACTCCCGGATTCTTGACTTCTATCAAAATCAGCCGATTTACTTTTGTTACGTCCATGTCGGCACCGAAATTGCTCGGATAGAAATTCCATCATGGGTAGCAGAAGATACATCCATCCTTGACCTAGCATTGGGGCTAATGCTAGCACAGGTACAGAAAGGACAAGGGTATCCAGTGGCGATCGCTGAAGCCCACAATCAAGCCGTGGTTCGTGGCGGGGACAAGGCAAGTTTCTTTGCCCTCCTTGAACGACAAATGATTAAAGCAGGCTTGAAAAATGTCGGCACTTCATACAAAGAAGCACGGAAGCGGGGAAGCATTGCTTGAGATGCTATTGAGGGGACAAGGGGGACAAGGGGGACAGGGGGGACAGGGGGGACAAGGGGGACAAGGGGGGCGGGGGGACAAGGGGGAGATTTTTGTAACTCCTGCACGGATTGCTATAATGAGTTGAGAAATTGCTCCCCCAAAACAAGCCATGCAAAACCTAGGCACATTACAATACACAGGGCTAAGTTTAGAGCTTTTTCATGTTCAAACAAACACACATTTTGAGTTGCTGGCGAATCACACCCTGATTCGCATCGGTAAACCTAATGACCAAACTGTACCGGATATTGATGTATCAAGCTTGCCAGATGCAGATGCTGTTTCTCGACTTCATGCAGAGATTCAGTTAGAAGGAAGTACTTATTACCTTATAGATGTAGGAAGCACCAACGGGACATTTCTTAACAATACAAAGTTGGAACCAACAAACCGCTACCCTCTGAACTTAGGAGATCGAATAGACCTTGGTCAAGGAAATCAAATAACATTTATATTTCAACATAAACAACCACATCAACAAAATGTTCTTTCTACCAGAAATCCCACAATCATTCAGCCTGAGATTGCTGAAACCAACGGAGAACTCAGAGTGGATCGTTCTAGCAAGCTTTTAGGCTTGGTTTTGATGGTTGCAGGAATTGTGATTTTAAGTGCGAACATTCAGATTGGTCTTTTTGTGCATCTTCCTGCTGTTATCCTATGTATTGCAGGGGTTGTAGCCTTAACTTGGCGTCGTGCATACCGCAACTTAGGATGGATTTTGATAGGTTTAGGAATTGCACTCATGCTCTTTACCAGCAATGTCTTTGCATCAGTGTCTCTGTTGACAATCCTGCTATCATGTGCTTTATTCATAGCTGGATATCAACTATTTACTTCCGGCAAAATCTTCAACCATAGCTGGCGATCGCTATTGAATATGAACCGCCAAGAAGCCAAGAACGCCAAGAAATAAATTAGCTTTGTTCATAAACTATTTAGGATTGGTTTATTAAATTCATATCTTACACCAGCATGGTAGTACATCAAAAAAATCACTCAGCCCGCATCCGCCTGGGACTGAAAGTCCCAGGCTAATAGCATAAGTCCTCTAAAAGAGGACTGAATGAGTGTTGAAAGCAGTGTCAATTTTCTGACTGCTTATTTGGTTATTTGTGGTTTATACTTAGATATGCAAGATATATTCAAAACGGCTAGGAAATTGACTTTTTA
>JADQBA010000334.1 GCA_016903675.1 Stigonema ocellatum SAG 48.90 = DSM 106950
TGAAATTGGTTGACCAGCAACATGAATAGACTGTACCATTGCTGCAAAATCAGCGTCAGAAATTGGTTCTGCATCGGATGGAGTGGGAGGTGTAAGTAACCCAGATTTATAGAGAGGTTCAAGCAACGGCAGAAGTTCAGCGCCACGTGCAGCGTCTCATAGAGAAGCGAATGCCCAAAGCGCACGCGAAGCGATCGCCAATGATAAAACCTGCTCCATACCTCCACCGCCCCCAAAGCCAATATCTTTCCCCTATTAGGAGTGTACTTTATTGAACGAGCCTCTAGAACTTGTACTGACTAATTTATCACAAGGCTTACCTGCTATCACTCCTTCATTTGGAGCAGCATTGGCTGAAGCTTGTGCTGTATGCTTAGAGGAACAGGGTCATTCTCAGGGTGTTGAGATCACAGTTAGCGGAGATTTTACTGCTAAATTTAAGTTGCGATGGGAAGTTGTCACATCACAAATGTTACTTTGCTGAAATGATCAGGAGTTTACAACTGAGCAAGCTGCTTATGGTATTGCCTTTTTAATTATTAGAGAACTTACAGATTTAACTGTTATTGAACGTTCCAGCAAAGGCACAGGGTTTGATTATTGGTTGGGTACAATAAATACAGAAGGAATAATTCCCTTTCAAAACAAAGTTAGGTTAGAAGTATCGGGCATACGTAAGGGAGATCATAGCCGTATTAAAGCTAGAGTCAAACAGAAAAAAGAACAGACAAAACTTTCAGACGGAAAATATCCTGCTTACATTATCGTAGTGGAATTTAGCACCCCCCTATCTTTTATTGCCAAAAAATGAGTAATCTTCAAGAAAAACATACAGCAGCGATGGACTTAGCTGAAGCGGCCTTTCTCGCTAAACTTAGGGGTGATTCAGAACAAGCGTTGCAATTAACTCGGCAAGCATTTGAGAGTGAGCAAGCAGCAGCAGCGTTAATTGCTGATCAATTGGACGCGGAACCAACACGCTCGGTTTTGCATCGAAGTGCCGCAAATCTTGCTGTTAAATGTGGAGAATTGCAAGCAGCAGAGCGGTTGATAGCTACTGCGTTATCTGGGAATCCACCGACTGAAATAGCCGAAGAATTGAAAGATTTGTTTATTCAAATTAATTTACGTCCTTATTTACAACGCCACGGCATAAGTGTTGATAATGAACAAATTAATGCGATTATAAAATGTGCATCTTAGAGGTTGTTTGAAAAAACGGCGTTGCTGAATGGTCGTATGAATTTACATTTTTCACAGTTTAGTTTGCTCTTACCCGCAGCGCACCTTTACACCTGAGTAATTTCTTGTGACCCATGTATCACGGCAAGCACATCAATTTGTTCGGGTTTTATGTAATAAATAATTCGATATGAACCTTCAATAACCTCCCGAATTTGCTCGGTTTCAAACTCCGGCACAATGCGACCAGATAGAGGGAAATTCACTATTTGCTGGGAACGTCTAGTTATGCGATCAATAATCCTAGTTGCATACTGAGGAGAGTTTTTGGCAATATAGGTATAAATTGCTCCTAGGTTTTCTACTGCTGTTTCTGTCCAAAAAACTTTCACTGCGGTAATCCAAATTTGGCTCTAACTTCCCCCAAAGAGATAACTTTACCTGCGTTACTGTCAGCAAGTCCAGCCTCAACTACTTGCCTAACATAAATCTCATACATTAAGTCATCCCATGTTGAGTTATCGGGTAATTTATCAATTAGTTTTCGGGCTTCTTCTTTAATATTGTGGTTCGACATAGAGATTACATAAAACTTGCTTTTGCTTTTAATTATTGTAAGCCCTACACCATAGTTCGTCATGACGAAATATGTGCAAAGGACTGTTAAGCTACGATAGAATCTGGGTTCCCAGATTTTTGAATGGCTCCAAAGCTTCTACTACCACCCATATAGAGGGCATTTTGAGGTTCTAAATCAGATTTTGTGATTTTTTCATTATATCGAACTCAGGTCTTGATAAATTGACGCCTGGAAGAGTCGCGATCAGCATTGGGCGGAGTTTTAGCGGTGAGATCTGGCATGGTCAAAACGCGGATCGTTCCCCTTCCCCACTGTTGACGAACGCCAAGCTCTTAAGGTAGTCGCTGACGCACAATTTGTGGTCATTGACACTCCGGCTAGACCTGAATCAGATGATTTAAAGGTGAGGTCAGCAGCGGAAACGCCGTTTTAGATAAGCATAGCACCCCATCACCAATAGTGGGTGCTAACCAACCAATCGCCCTAAACCCGCCAACTTCCCCTCCAAAATCGCCACACGGCTCTGAAGCGAGGTTAAAGCAGTGGCAACCCCGTCGGGGTTAAGAAGGCAGAAGTACGAAGGCAGCTATGCTGAAGGAATCCCCATAAATAAATTCAGGGGATTTAACAAGGACGCCGTATTTCTTGTTGCACTCTACTCGAAATACATATTTTCTTTGTTTTTCATAAATGAATTTAGGGGCTTCAAAAGAAAGTGGCATCCGGCAGACCATTAAATTTCTTTCCTTCTGCCTTCAGCATAGCTGCCCTCTGCCTTTCTTCGGTGACTTGCCCCAAATATGCTGCTATTGCTTCCCTCACTATCTGTGCCTCGGTACTAGCCGCTGCTATCCCCTGGATGTGCTGAAGCCACTCCTGGGGAACCCTCGCCCCTACCATTGGCGACTCTGCCATCACTGCCCACTTTGCTATCAGTTATGAATCAAGGGTACTGCATTATAGCTGTAATCGGTGATAGCAGCGATATCATAAGTAATTTATATCAGAAATGGCTGTAACCCTCATTCTCTCGTAGAGCATCACTGAGGGGACATATAAGGAGTGGTTAACTCGTGGGATGAATTCATCCCCAACCACGGTACACTAATACTTTGACCCAACCACTACAACTTATGGCTATAAGTTGTAATCACCCTGAATAAAACAAATGAAGGTAAACCGTTTCGGACAAGGTAAAATCCTCTCGCCAGATGAATTAAAGTTACTGTTCACCGAGGGCTTAACCTCTCCACGCGATCGCGCTCTCTTCGCCATTTGTCTTTTCACTGGTTGCAGAATATCCGAGGCTCTGGCTCTCCAGACTACTGACATTAAATCTGGGACTATCACTTTTCGCAAGTCTACCACGAAAGGCAAGCTTAAAACCCGCATTGTAGACATTCAACCTGCACTTGCTGCTTTCCTAGACGAATACCAACCAAAACCCGGTGCTTTGTTCCCCGGCAGGCGCGGTATAACCGAACACTTAACCAAGTTCGCTGCTCACAAAATTCTTGTTACCGCTTGCGATCGCCTTGCCTTAGAAGGCGTCAGTACTCACTCGTTTAGGCGAACTGCCCTAACCATGATGTCTAGCGCTGGCGTACCGCTGCGCCATATCCAAGAAATCAGTGGTCACAACGACCTTGGAACATTGCAGCGCTATCTCGAAGTGACACCAGAGCAACGGAAGAAGGCGGTTTCTGTTATTGGGTTTTGAGGAGAACATCCATGAGTAACCAGAATAACAACAATTTACCAGGGTTTCTTCAGCGCC
>JADQBA010000170.1 GCA_016903675.1 Stigonema ocellatum SAG 48.90 = DSM 106950
GCAGTTAATGTGGTTTGTTTGCAAATAATGTGGTTTCATTTGCACCCAATGTGGTTTTGAGACCCCTCTTATTTGCAGCTAATGTGGTTTCAATTTTGACTTGTTTGCGGTTTGAAGCGTTCTTGTTTGCAGTTCCTTACAACTACCTGCTACACCTGTGGCGGCTCCACCACCCATCATTAACATTCATTTCGTCTCTAGCTTGGTCGCGACAATATTTCATCAAAGTTAAGTACAAAAAAGATGCAGTTGTAATAGCAGCTGCTCCAAATAAACCTGTAGTTCCCATAATTACTAAAAGCATGACTGCTGGTAGTTCCCTTGCCACTGCTTTTCTGACAAATTCATCCATACAATGATTCCTAGAGAACAAAATTCAATAAAACATAGCTTTAACGGGGGCTGTAAATCTTGTCAGGATGCATTCTTTCAAAGTAGGCAATAGCCGCTTCACCAAACGCCTTCACCGCCGCCGCTCCAACCACAGGCTGCACCAGTCCTCCAACACCAGGAATCAAGCCTGCTATTGTACCGCCGACTCTGGCCAGTAACTGTCCCCCACCAGCTGCGATAATCGCTGCTGCAAGCGCTCCCGCTCCTCCGGCAGCAATGATGTCTACGTTATAAACTTGAGCAATACGGGTAACGACAGCAGCTTGGACAACAGTAAGACTGGCGTTAAAAACTCCCGCACCAACAATAGGAATACTACCTGCTACACCTGTGGCGGCTCCACCACCCATCATTAACATTCATTTCGTCTCTAGCTTGGTCACGACAATATTTCATATCCAAATAACGAATGGTAATAGAGTTTACAAAGTTAATACTTATTTTTAAGATACCCAGTTCGGGGTTAAAAGCATCATTCTCCAACCACATTAGGGTTTTTAGGACGATAAATGTGCTAAGACATGGAAATCCAACCCGATCTTTATTTAGTAATAAATAAGATAAGTAGTTCTTGCTTCACCTTTACTGTTGCACTCGCATTATGCGCAAAACGATTTTTGGGAGTGCGATCGCTCTACTTGTTCCAAGACACAAAAGTTCTTAGTTGTAGTATCCTTTTCATTAACTCAGCGTCTATATTCTTAAAGTCTGTCACTAACTATCATAATTTGAGAACCGAAAAATACTTTAACTAAACTATCGATTTGATGCAAAATTATTGCTGGGACTTCATTCCAATTTTGAGATAACCTATCTGACATTAATAAATTATAATTTTCTTGAAAATATCCATTTTCAAATAACCAGGTTTCTTTGTCTAATAAAATATTAATCATTTCGTGAACTGATTCCTGTAAATTAGTTTTTAATTTAGTACTGTTTCTAATCATTACCGTGTTCTTTGATATTAGTTCATCTGTAAAACTAGCAAAGTTGATTGGTTGTTGAATCTGTACAGGTGTGGAAAATCTCCAAACAGATCCATGATCATTTTCCCAAGACACACAATGATTATCATAATCATTAATAATTCCAATTTGGTTTGGTTTAATAAATACAGAATTAAGTGCTGTTTGGTTATTTATGAAATAATCATCGAATTGGTATCGTGTATAAAAAGAAGGAGCAACATAATAAACTAGATTCCCCTTATTCTCGAGTTGTAATAATAGGTCATGTTGGTTTGAGTAACGCTTTGAGCGTAAAGACATTCGATAAAAAGGTGGATGCAAAACTCCTTTACGAACTTCTTTTGCATTCTTATTATTCATATAATCTGAAATCTTAAACTGGAGAAAAATTGGAAATCCAGCCAGATCAAGTTTTACGTCATAACCTATTTTACCTTCTTGTAATAAAGAAGGAAATAAAGGAGCAGCAGTTAAGTATTTACCACACAAATCAACTAGCTCTTTAGTAATTGCAAAACCATATGAAAATTCAGAAAAATCAGGTTTCATAGTTATCTTATAGTATTCTTCAAGCGTTTACCACTTCACTTCTACTGTTAGACTCTGCACATTTTTGACGACCGCTAGACTTTAATGGTGGTGGTAGTTGTTTACTACATTTAGGACAATTTTCAAGTGTCATATTTATTATTTGTGACTCACTTCACCTCTACTGTTGCACTGGCGTCATTGCCAAAGACATCGACTAGACGGACTGCGATCGCACGTTTTCCTGCTGGCAGTCTGGACTACTAGCCACAATTGGCTGCGGCTTCTGTAATCAACTGACTAACATTCTTAATTCCACACATTACATACTGCCAGCGTCCGTATCTTTTATCCGCGTTAACAGCTGCAACCCATCGCTCTGCGGCTGCACGCTTAATGTCCCTGAGTTAGTCATAGCCTTTTGTCTCTAAAATTAAGTAATTTAGCTGCTCAGTTTTAAGCCGAATGATAAAGTCCGGCAGATAATCATGAGGTTGCCCGTTGTAGATATACGGAATTGCGAACCCTAGCCCAGCATTTTTAACAAACGCTGCTGTTGCTGGATGAGTATCAATTAAATATGCAGCTGTTTGCTCCCACTGCCAAGTATCTGCCACCACATAGTTAAGGTGAGAATGCACAATCTCCCGCACGGGCTTACTTGTCCAGAAATTAACATCCTCTGTTGAACCAATCGGGCGGTAGGTTTCATAGCGGGGAATTTCTGGGGCTTCTCCTAAAGAAGTATCTGGTCGAATCGCCTCCACTAACTGCTCTATGACCCAACCATAGTAGGGCGACAAGAAAACATCGAGAATATCAGCAGGGGGAATGGGATGTACTTTCTCTTGCAGGTAGCGATCGCAAATCTTATATAGTTGAGGAAATAGTACATGGGGAGGGGCTTCGCACCTGCCAGAGGATACATAGTCCTTAGTTAAGGTTGTAGCAATATCAAACACCAATTCTTGAAGTCTACAGTCTTTACGGTAGGGGTTAAGGTCAACACTCTCTAATTTCCCTGGTCCCACAAGTGAGGGTCTACCCTGGTTGTTAGGTACAGTTCCCTTCATTTGCACTTCAGGAGGAATACCATCAGATTTTAGCGGGTTAAGTTTCAAAGATGGTATAGCCTTCCAGTCCACTGTTACCCGATTACGCACTGCCTGAGTGTAGCCCTCGACTCTTAAAAATTCAATTTTGTACTGAACTTTACCAGGAACAGCATAAATCCGGTGGCGTTGTTCCTTTTTGGGTTTGGCAGTATTGGGGTTAGCCTTAAAGGGAATAATATCGAATGGCACACCAAAAATTTTGGCTACTTCTTCCTCTAAAAGCCCCTCTTCATTGATGTCGTAACTTGCTCGGCGAAGCCCCCTACCCACTACCTGCTCACAGAGAAGCTGAGACATAAATGGTCTAAGCCCAATAATGTGGGTTACGGTATTACAGTCCCAACCTTCGGTAAGCATTCCCACAGACACAATGCAGCGGATATCTCGCCCTGGTGGGTGCAGTGGGCGATTAAGCTTATTAGCTAATGCTTCAAATCCTTCTGGGTAGACCTCTCTACCCATCTGGTCAACTGCCCACTCAGTCTTACCAACAGTATCCAAAGTAAAGCGCATCCAACGAGTTTCATCTAACTTAGAAGCATCAGATGCCATCTCTTGCACTACTTTGGAATCAACTCGGATAGTGCAAGTTTGCTCATCGGTATTGCGGAATCCTGCTATCTTACACGGAGAAATGTTAGGAGCTTGCTTGCCCTCTGCCAGCCACTCGTAGACCACTTTAGCAATAGCTGTATTTTTGCACACCAAGATGAACACAGGGGGACGAGGGTCTTCTTTGTTCTGCTCCCATTCAAGCCGCATCTCTTCCCACAGTCCCCCCAGCATAGCAATTGGGGTTTGAGCATATTTTAGAATAGCCTCTGGCTTTGGGTTAGATTTTTTTCCTCCCCGCTCTGCTGGAGTAAGCCTCTCCATTATCCACTTCCAGATGTTAAAGTAACCGGGGATAGCAGCACCCGTTGTATCTCTCACTGCTAATTGGGGGATTTTCACCAACCCAGACTCAATAGCATCTATCAGGCTAAAATCACTGATAATCCAAGGGAAAGGCTTGTTAGCTTCCTTGCCTACCCGACTTAAATAGTAGGGTGTGGCTGAAAGGTCAACGCAGAGATTAATCCCCCGGTGCTTGTGAATCCGATCTAACCCCTCAATCCAGATGGTTGCTTCCTGGCGCTCATATTCGATAGCCTCATCATCATCCTCGCCATCCTCTTCCTTCTCCTCTGGTGGAATGCGGTAGGCGTGGTGTGCCTCATCGTTTAAGACTAATATGTTTTGTTTGCCCCCAACCTCTCGTTCTAAAATGCGTTGAATCCAAGCGGTATCACTCTCGATGTAGCGAATAGATTCTACTAAAACAGATTTAAGATTCCCCTGCTTGTCTCTCTCCTCTTTAATTACAGTGAGTAATCCTTGGGCTATCTGAAGATTAATGGTTTCTTCTGTAAGATACCGTTTTCCTCGTGCTGTTTCGTTTTTAGAACCAATACGGATCATTTCAGTGGTACGCATTGGTACACCCACCTTACTAACTTTTGCTGGTGTGTCTCCTGAAGTCTGAGGCGATCGCTTCTCAAAAACGTGCCAGTTAGTAATTAAGACTTTACCCTGCCGAAGCTTATCCATCAAAGAATTCGGCACTAGGTCACGGGTGCGGTAAAGGCTAATTTCCCCTAGATCCGGGTTAAGTTCAGCAAGCCTATCTCTAATAGTAACGTTGGGGCAAACTGCCAGCACTACGTCAGAGAAACGGGCATCGGAGCGGTCATTTACTTTATTTAAAATGCTCCAAGCTGTTAGCATTCCCATAACAGTTGTTTTACCTGCACCAGTTGCTAACTTGCAGCAGTAGCGGGTAAAAGCTTTGATACCTTCTAGCTTTTGCTGCTCTGTTGGCTCATCCAATGGAATGGCAATACCTTGCAGAAAGTCAGCCCGTGCTTCCCGCAAAAATATAATGCTTTCCGCTGCTTCCAACTGGGCGAAAAACAGCCGTTTTTGCCGCCCATCTCTTTGCCAGTACTGTAACAGTTCTAGCGTGGTACGGGTAACACCTGGGTAGCCATGCTCTCTCCATTCATTTACACGCTGGCGGATGTAATTAACAAGCTCCATCTCATAGCCAGGGTCAAAATCTTTGGAAAGTTTTAAAACCCGGTCACTTAAATCCCACTCAAAATTACCTTCACGGGGCGGGTAAATAATTGAGGGTCTTCTACCATCTCGTAGACATGGTTCTTCCCCTTCCCGCAAAAACCAGTAGTGGTTAGGCTGATTGTAAGGAGAATTAAGTATTGGTGTATCGACTTCGTAGGTCATTAGCTAACCTCTGATAAACTTTTAACTACTAACAACTCATTTCCCCGCTCATCAATCACTTTCACAGCAATTTGCCGATTATCTCCCGCTTCAAAAGGGGCGCTTAAAATTCCAGATAAATGACTCCAAAGGGACTGTTCATATGTACTTTTCAAAGCTTTTTTTAAGTTATCCCAAGCACTTGTTTTCGGGAAGAAAGCCTGACCAACGTAAAAACACTGCCCATTATAATCAGTATCTAAAAACCAAGCTGGGACATTATCACCTTTTCTGTGATCTACTTCCATCGTCACTGGATCAAATACATCAAGCCCCAAAAGTTCCACTTGATATTTGCCATTTTCAGCAGGATGAATCTTTATATCTGGCAGACCACACACGCTAAAAATCTGGCTGCTTTTCATGTTCTTAAGCAAATCACCCATAAGCAAGTCTGGGGTTGCCTGAACGTAAGTTGCAGCAATACCAGTGACATTTTCACAGTTTTCAATTAATTTTCGAGCATTAGGATGTATGGCGAACCCAATCACATAGAGATGAGTGTAGCTTTTAGCTTTTGCTTCAATAGCTGACTCATAAACTGTTCGTTCTACAATTGCTCCATTTTCGGGACCAAATACAAACGCTACAGGATTCTCTTCTACGATTGCCTCAGCAAAGAGTGAGAGCGATTTCGTAGGTTTTCTAACGTTCTTAAAAGTAACAGTGCGATTTGCCTCCAGTCTTAGCACAGGACTTTTCCGCAACACCTCAAGCATCCGGTCAATAAAGGATGCTGATTCATCAAGTGTTGCTTCTCCTTCAACTTGCTGCTCCTCACCCATATCTATTGGGGTCGGTATAGTTGCCTCCACGGTAAACGCTCCTGCTACCCGTGTGATACTTTTAACTATTTCTGGGCGTTCTACTATAATCTCTTCTTCGGGTGGTTCATTACTGGCGATGCTTTTTAGAGTAACGTGAGGAACAATACCACCGACCTCTTCGCCTTTCTTGTTCTGCTTACGCTTATAAACAAAACCTCCTACTGGTCCCCGTAATTCATCTTTTAGCTCATACCAAGGAAAGATTGCAGTAAGTAATCGCTGGCGAGCTAAAGCTAAAGGAACACGACTAACATCGATAGTAATCCAGCGTCTTCCCCACTGTTCAGCAACATAAGCAGTAGTACCGCTCCCGCAAGTAGGGTCAAGTACAAGGTCGCTAGGGTCAGTAGTCATGAGCAGGCAGCGTTGGATTATTTTTGAAGGAGTTTGCACCACGTACATCTTTTCATATGAGGTGCTTGCCGATCCTAAATCTGTCCAAATATTTGTCATGGTCATAAGCGGATTATCTTTGTAGTAAGCAACGAAGTATGGCAGATTTCCCATGAGTATCAAGCGATTTTTCTGAATCAGTTCCTCTACACCTCGTCGATTAGTTCGCCAGATCTTTCTCTGTGCAGGTATATACGTACCATTAAGTTCAAAGCCAAAAGTACATGATTCCGTATAACCCGAAGACAACATACCTTGGGGACAAAACAGTTTCCAATCAGAAGGCAAATTGTCTATCTGCGCAAGTTCTTTCTGAGTTAGTTTTCGACGTGAGCCATCCGGTAATTCAATCCAGTCATACCTTGATGCTTCACCCTTTTCTTTACGTTCATATAACGAACGAAATTTTACTTGGTCACGCTGCTTTGCATACCATAGAATGTAATCTGACACATTCGCCATACCTCCTGTACCAAGTGGCGAAAGTTTTTTTAAAGTTATAAGCGAGAAAAAATTTTCTGCCCCAAATACCTCATCCATTATCTGTCTAACATGATGCAAATTCTCATCACTAATTTGCACAAAAACACTACCACTTAGAGTTAGTAACTCTTTAGCAAGGTAAAGGCGATCGCGTAAATAAGTTAAATACGAGTGTAGCCCTAGTTCCCAAGTATCTCGGTATGCCTGAACCATCTCTGGCTCACGGGTCATATCCTCATCTTCGTTATGCTTCACATCCCGCTTTCGCACAAAGGGCTGAAAGTTACTGCCAAATTTTACACCATAGGGCGGGTCGATATAAATCGTTTGGACTTGTCCGGCAAGCCCCTCATATTGAAGAAGTGAGTTCATCACCACTAGCGAGTCACCGAGAATCATTCGGTTTGTCCAATCATCCCGATACTCATACGCCTTCAGCACTTGGTCTGTGATGGAATGTTGTGGGTCGCCCCACAAATCTAAACTTAACTGTTCCCCTCCCTTCTTATGCCCTTTGAGAGTTTCAATAATAGCTTCAGTTGAAAGTCTCTCATGCACAAACAAAGGCAAGGTAGGCACATCAAAGGATAATCTCTCTGCCTTACCTGCCCAATTGAGGAAAGGCAGACTCATCCCCTTTAGCCTTGCAGCTACTGCCTTTACCTCTGAGAGTGAATCGGCTTCAAGAATCGCTGCTATTAGTTTTTCTGTTTGATCACGAACGGGGTTATTATCCCACTCCAGTGCTGGAGACAGGGAAGAATCGTAACGATAGGTAGCAGGAGATTTGATTTTACGAAACTGGGGTTGAACACCAATATCTGGTCTTAAAACATTATCTGATTCTACATGTTTATAACTTTGCGCTTCTTTCTGCTGCCCCTTGCCTCTACCCTTTGGCATTTAAATTTCCCTTTATATTAAATTCTCGTAGCTTTCTCTGACCTGAACTCATGCCCTTCTAGGTATCTTTTACACACAAAAAATTACACCGGGATCAGCGATCGCACTCTCAAAGAAAGCCATCACCATATCTGCGGAAATCGTGACTCATTCGAGCGATCGCCTCCTCATATCTGCACTGCTTACAGCAAGCGAGTACTTTGTGAGTAAATCCTTCCCCTGGTCGCCCAACGAGTGCAACAAAAGTTCAATCCGCTGCATCGCCATCGGTGACGGCTTAAACCTTAAGCGTTCCCAGCGGTTCACCGTTGGATAGGTGACACCTAGTTCTGCTGCAAATTGTTCTTGGGTTAGACCAGTCGAGAGACGAAGCTCATGGATAAGTTTGCCAACTTCTGGTTGATTGATTACCAAAGGTTTTTTAACCGTCATCTAGTTCATAGTTCATCACATGACGTAACAGGTGTTATATGTTATTTGCTACATCGTATTCACGGAAAAGCTGACTCGTAATCCGTTAATTTACTAGACTCGTAAAAAAGACTCTCTTGTTATAGTATATTTAAAAAAGTTAAAAATCCAGTATATTTTCTGTTGACTACCAATCTTTTAGTAGTTTTGAGCAATGATTATTCTGTTTGGTTTGTCAATTGGCGATAATAAAATGGAATGCGTTCTTCAATTAACATCCTTTTAGATGATTTCTGGAGAACAAAAATGGTTAAGCATTGGATAGGAAATCGGGCGCTCGCGCTATCGATGGGGTTACTCGCAGGCTGCGCGAGTTCTACGGGGATGGGGCTTAAAAGCGACGCCTTGTGGCATATTGTACATGACCGCTGCGTTCCAGGTCAGGAGCATAGCGGCAATCCCAGACCTTGCGTCAGCGTCGATCTCAAGGATGGCTACGCGGTTCTCAAAGACAAGGTAGGCGTAGCGCAATATTTGTTGATCCCAACCGCTGCCATTTCCGGGATCGAGAGCCCGACTCTGCTGGAGAAAACCGCGCCCGAATACTGGAGATATGCCTGGGAGGCGCGTGATCTGATGTCGCAGCATCTACGGCGCAAGCTGCGGCGCGACGAGATCGCTTTGGCTGTCAATTCGGCTTACGGGCGCAGCCAGAACCAGCTGCATATCCATATCGACTGCATCTCGCTCGAGACGCGCTCGGCGCTGCTCGATCACTTAAGCGCCATCGGCACGGACTGGGCGGCGCTGCCAATCAAGCTTAACGGGCATACCTACCGGGCGCGGCGCATCTACTCGAAGGATCTGAGAAACGTCAATCCATTTCTTCTTCTGGCGCAGGAGCATGAGGTGCAAAATAACATGCGTGCCCAGACGCTCGTCATAGTGGGGGTGAAGTTCGAGAACGGCAGCGAGGGGTTTATCCTTCTAGCTGATACGGCCAACTGGCTGCATGGCGACAGGGGGAGCGGAGAAGAGCTGCTCGACCACAGCTGCGCCGTGGCGATCGCACCCTGAAGACCAGGGGTACGCATGTTATTCCTCACTCTCAGTAGTTTTATCTATGGCTGTGAGTAGCGATCGCCCGACTTGAAAACCGTTCTTCCTACCTCTCTCTCCAAAGCTGTCTCAAGGCGACTTACAAACTCTGATTGGCGATCGCTCACTTCAGTTAATCAATACTTTTTGTCCAGTTAGGTTGTAGAGTTCTTCAAGCATTGTCGTGACTTCCGTTCTTGAGATTTGAGTTAAGCCATCCACCAAGACTCTGACAACATCTAGCTTTCTTTATCAATGCCATAATACTCCTCCAACCAACGTAGCAGCCCCTCGGACACAGGAGTCAAGTAAGTTTGCCGCCCTAAAGACTCCAAGACTGTGTACGCAACACGATCCAACTCTCCACAATTACGTAACCGCCAAATCCTCTCTTTGAGCAGCGGTAGTTGTTGCTGGGCTTCCGGTGAATCGATTTTGTTCAGGTTTTCAGGTTTCACGATCAACTTACCGTCATGCATGGCCACTTCCACTGTAAACTCGTTTAGTTGAAGAGCGATCGCCCAGCAGCCATTATATTCGCGTTCTTTCTCTTCTAATCGTGTGACAACAAATACATCTCCTACCTGGCAGAAATCGCTAGCTTTGAACAAAGGCTTCTCCTTTAAGCGTTCTATTATATCTTTCACAATTTTACCCGATGGGGCTTTATTACCTGCCTCAGTCACTGCCTGCTGCCAAACATCACGCTGTTGGTCTGGTTCCAGTTTGGTCAGGGGACGGATTTGACGCTCATTAGTGGGCAGGATTTGTAAATTATTGGTTGTCAAATCCTCTGGCAAATTTTGACAACCAATGGTTGTCAAATTGTCGAAAACATCCACAGCAGCAATTAAATAGTTAGATTTCTGCCGACTATGCCCAAATCTATCACGGCAGTACTCCTCAAAGGTTTTGTGAGTGGAACGATATAAACGTCTGTCCCTAAGTTCCAGCAAAGCTTTACCCGCAAGGTAGAAGGCTTTTTCGATTTGGCGCTCTAGGTGTAGGCGATCGCGTACTTCTTCTGGTGTCAATTCTTCTGGTTCAACAACTTCAATAGCTACGGCTTGTGGCTCTTCTGAAAAGGGAATCAGACGTTCGTGGAGATTTCGGTTTACGCTTTGACATGGTTAGGGTGCAGTTCGAGAGGAATGAAGCCATGAGCGCACCCTAACAGTACTCTTGCGACTCAGTTAGGGTGGAAATATACGATAAAAACGCTCTTTAACTTGCTAGTACTTCCTCAGAAACAGCAATCACCTCTGTTGTCAAACTGGAATGACATGAACGTCTACCCCGCACAGTTCCTTGATGGTCAAGTAGCACAAAACTCTCCTGGGGATCAAAGCACACAGGTTGCGTATTGTTTAGGGCTTCCACATCCAGGCACAACACCTCAAAGCTGATGCCTCTCGTGGTGTATTCAGGCTCAGTGATGACCATCCAGTTGTCGCCCGGTCTATATTGGATGATGTCACCTTCAGTTAACTGGTCGGCGCAGATTGTTGTTACATCTTGTAATTGTGTCATTATAGGAAATAATCCTTTGTTTCAAGGGTTGTAAGAGAAGGCGATTACAGCTTGGCAGGCGCGATCGCCTTTCTCTGTTGCCCTTAATATAGCATTCAACGCTATTTATATGGCGTTAGGCGCATAAAGATTAGGCGATCGCACTTGTGAAGGTATTGGTGACTGACCTGACGCTATGCTAGTGGCATGAGGTGCTACTAAAGTTAATGAGAGATAGCGATGAATGCAGTGCTAAGTCCACCAAAAGTAAGTAGAGTTCGTTGGAAGCTAAGAGAAGTCATGGCTAGGCGAAAGATTACTAACAAAGCCTTGGCGGATGAGCTAAAGGTTCATCCTACTAGTATTTCTAGACTTAAAACCCAGGATATGTTACCTGAAATTGGTGGAGAGGTGTTGGGTCAGTTAATTGACGCAATTGATAACCTGAGTGCAGAAAAATACGGTTACTGCACTTTATCGGAACTGATTGAGCTAGTCCTTGGCGGTCAACAGTGCGAACCCACATGAAGGCTTTCCTCGATCACTTTCTTGTTGCGATCGCTCGCCTACAACATCTCCCGTCACCCATCTGGATTTTCCACCCCTAGTTCCTCAAATCAAGCAATAGAAGAAGAATATATCAAAAAAGCGTATGATAGGAACTGGTTTTGTGGATATGCATCCTTTTAGACAAAGACACAGGAGAAACACCACCAGTGAAGGAAAGTATCGTTAAAATCTTGAAACCAATCCTAGGGGTGAAAATTCAAGAAAATGAACCAGAGTCTGTTTTGTAGGGGTAGTTGTAGCGTAAGCAACCAATGCACTATATCCCATCAAAAACCAGGTTTCTACGACAAAAATCCCGCTCCTCATCACTCAAGAAACTGAGTACCATCGCCTTAAACTCTCGACTCCACCTTGCACTTAATTCTTGTATGGCTTCTGGTGAGTTGAGAGCGATCGCGCTTTTAACCAATTCAACATTGCCAGCCACCCTAATAGGGTCATCTTCCCCTTCAACACCCCCTCTCCCCCCTGAGTTTGTTGAAAGTGTTGAATCAGACTCACAACTATTACTGCACAAGGATTCTACTGTTTCAACACCCTCTGTCAACACATTGGTTTGTTGAACATCTGTTGAATTGGTGTTGAATGACTGTTGAATGGGTTCAAATCCTTGTACATCAACACCTTCAGTTAATTCAACATCTGTTGAAAGAGAGACGGAACCAGGGGGAGTGCATTGGTAACAAGTTAAGCCTGCATGGCAGTTGTCAAGGGGGTTCCAGAAGATGCCTTAAAGAAAAATTGGTCGGAGCCTCGCTGTTTTTCTGGAAATGGTGCGACGATTAACTTAACATTTGGTTTTCGTTGTTGTTTAACAATACCTAAATCTTTATTTTCGGGCGCAGCAAAATACTTTATTGGGTCAGTAGCCTTACCTTTTTGATGAGCTACATAAAAATGGTAAAGTCCGCGATAAATCATTTCTAATGAAATGGAATCAAAAGGCAAAGAGAGTTCGTCTGCAACGGCATCACCCAAATCGACCAATACAGCGTAAAATAACCAAGTTCCCCAAATCTGTAGCTGAATACCGTTAATAGAACCAGTCCACAAATAACTTAAACCCAAGAGTCTTTTGACAGTATTAAAAGCATCCTCAATTCTCCAACGCCTTTGATATAAATCTGCCACGACGTAGGGAGGTAACACATGAGGATCAAGTAAGCTTGTCAAATAAAAATGCCAAGTCTTACCAGAACGTACTTCAATCAAACGTAAGGTGATAAATGGAGTTTTAGTCGTACCATATCCCAGACGAATCAACCTATCCCGCAAAGAATAACTATCAGTAAAAACTTGCTCAATTTTGATTGATGCTCCCTTCTTTAATCGAGTAATAAAGTGAATTTCCTTTTCGATAAGTTGCAGCCAAAAGCTAAAATGATAAAATCCCCTATCCAGCAATAGTAAGGTTTTGGGTGCAACTAATTGTAAGATATTTTCTTCAAGCTTGATATCAGAAGCTTTTGGATTTTCTTGAAACCAAATCTCTACAGGTAGCCTGGTCATTAAATCTATAACTGTTGCCATTTTCCCTGCTAATTGCCCTTTTGGAATATCTTCCAAGCTTTTGAGCTTGCAAAACAATGCTTCTAGTGTTGAGCCATCTATTATCCAAATTCTTGAAAATTTCGTCAATGTGAATTGAATGCTTTCTGGTAGAGGTCGTTGATTTCTGTTGTGCCAAGCAGTTCTTAAATGCGGTAATAAATCTTTAAATACTCGCTCAAATAATTCGGCCGGAAAACTTAAAAATCTTTGAGACATTGCTTGTTGAGTAACCTCTGTGGGTTTAACCCACAAAAAACCTTCTCTTGCTAGCATTCTTGTCAGTTCCGTCACCCCTGCTACGTCTCGCCAAAGAAGAGTTAACACTGCTGCTACCATCAACGGTAAGTTGAGAATTCTATCTCTTAATCCCAATTTTCGGCAGTAATTTTCTTGTACAGTAATAGCTGGCGTTAATAATGCCTCTAGTTGTTCGGCGATCGCTTCGTCTTCAGGCATTGGTCTTTGAGTCTTTTTGGCATGGTCACGGTTGGTTTTTCGGCTAGCACCCATATTTACCCGCACAATCACTCAATTACTGGTCAATTCTATCGTTTACTTGTTTTTTTCTGGCGATCGCGAAAAGTATTTGAGAGATTTTTGATAATGATAATAAGATAAAGAGTGGGAGAGTCAGCCAATGGCTGACTCTCCCACTCTTTCCCTTTTTTGATTATCATTATATTTTAGTGTTTTTCTACACCAAGAGGTATTGACAAAATATACTCATTTCTAACTTGTTACCAATGGAGGTAATCGCTTACTTCGACAATAGAACAACTAGTGGTGTTGTTGAAGGTATTAATAACAAACTTAAACTGATTAAACGCTCTAGTTATGGCTTTAGAAACTTTGAAAACTTTCAAGCTAGATGTTTATTGAACTGGCATTTTATTTATTATTTTAACATACTATGTACTGAAGAACCATTATTATTCAACTACGAACATATTTTATTTAGACAAGCGACTCCAAGTAAAATTTGTTAAGTCTAAAACGCAATCAAGCGAATTATCCACATATTCTTCTTCGTCATTCACCATTACACATAGTTTACCACCCGTAATATAAATTTTATTTGTTTCTTTATAGCTAGCTTTATGTTTGCTAATCCAGCCGGGTTTTTCCCCTGATGTTTCTACTTTTTCTATTTTGAATGTTTTGCAATCTAAACGATAAACTGGCGTTTCGTTGGTAATTCTTTGATCGTCATAGCCTAAATTGCCAATAATATATATATATTCTCCAACTAACGTTGCTGAATGAAAGTCTGTTGGCGGAAATATCTCCTCTGGATAACCAAAAATTTGAAAATTCCCATCGCGAGTATAAACTACTATATCGTTATATATACAAAAGTCTGGGTCGCAAAAATCTTCGTGTTCGCCAGCTATTTCTATTATTCTTCCATCTGGTAGTTCTGTAATTGTTCTCCCAAAACGGTCATAGCACCATACTGGTTCGTTATAATTTTCATCGCCAAATTTTTTTCTAGCGTAGTAAGAATCTTGACCATTACGAACCATTTCTTGCCAAAAATCGATATCCATTAATTCTGGATTTTTTGTGCCAAATCGTCGGTGTTTTCCGGCTAAATATTGTTCTGAGGATATTTGTATGTCGCTATAATTTACTTGAGTTAGCAATCTTCGCATATCATTACTAATTTCGCTTAAATCTTCCCCTGCTTGCACGAGCATTTTGACAATTTGCAGATTGCTGGCTAGTGTAATTGCTTTGTCGTCATATTTAGTAACTTTGCTGGGATTTGCGCCTGCTTCTAGAAGGATGCGTACGCAATCTGTTCTACCGTTTTCTGCTGCTACCATTAACGCGGTGCTTTCATACTCGTTGGTGGCTTCGATATCAAACCCTTCTGCAATTAACCATTGAAGAATTTCAATGTTATTGTTGTCGATAGCGAACATGAGGGGTGTTTTTCCAGAAAATCCGCAGTCGTCGCGATTTGCTCCTGCTGATAATAGTAATTTTGCTTTGGATATATCTCCTACGTGAACGCTCAAAAGCCAGGGTGTCTTTTCACCGTCGCTCGCGGTTAAGTCTGCTCCTTTATTGAGTAATTCTTTGACATCGTCTGCGCTCTGGAAAGCGATGGAGTGCATTAATTCTGTCCACCCTAGTTGTTTTGCGTCAGCACCTGATTCTAGTAGAAGCTTGACTGCGTCAAATCTTCCAATTCTTGAAGCAATTGAAATTGCGGACTCTCCGTAACTGCTAACGCCGCTTGCGGAAGCACCTCTGGAGATGAGTAAGTTTAATATGGATAGTAAGTTTTGGTTAAGGGATGCATTCTCGCTGTACATGGCGTCCATTAAGGCATCATAACCATTTTGGTTTTGATAGTTAATATTTGCTCCAGCGTCTAATAGGTATTGGATTTTCTCAAAATTACCGGATTTGAGGGCGAATCCAAGTACTGTTTTTTTTCTCTCGATATTTGGATACTCGTTTACTAGAGCATTGACGTTTGCGCCTTGGGATACTAGTAATTTGAGCATTTCCACGCTTGCGCTGGGGCTTGTTATGGCGCATACGAGTGGTGTTTGATACTCGGTTTCGTCTACGCAATCGACATCGATTCCGTTGGCTAGTTCTCGCGCTACTCCTGGGATGTCTCCAAGTCTAGCGAAAGTGTGGATTTGCATGGTTGAGGTGGGGAAGATACAATAATTTATCTTTCCGTTACCTTATCACCCTTAGAACCAACTTTTATCAACCTCTTCTTTTTTTCTCAGAATCTATGCCAATCTCTCACAATCCTCTCCCACAGCTTACCCTGAGCTATACTTGGCTCTAATCAGACCAGATTTCTTACGTAAAAACTCTGCTAGTTCCGTGATGGCGATCGCTTTATAAAAGTTAGGCGATGCTGCCGATGGGCAAGCGCTTACGCATCGCTAACCCAAAAACGATGTTTTCTATCACAGTTTTTGGCGGATTTTTCACTCTATAGATATATTGACAAAAGTTTTTAAGTTTTAACTTGTCACCAATGGGGGGAGTGGGGAGGATGGATGGGGAGCAGAGGTCCCATTATGCGGAGCAGAGGGAAAGAGCTGTATTATGTTCGTCCCCTCATCTGTATAACAATTCAAAAACTCCTCTTCCCTGCTCAAGAGCCCCCTGCCCCTCTGCCTGGTTTGGTCAAGAAGACAGCGCTCTCTATCTACACAAACTACTCCCCACTCCCCATTTTCAAGTTAGAGGGAGGTGCCTCAAAACAGAGTCGGTGAAGATCATCAAGAAAGACCCAGAATATATGCCAGGTGGCTTCAGCTCCATCCTGCACAGCCTTCGGAGCAGATCCCTGATCGTTTATCAGCAGCGCGAGGTTGTGGGACGCACAAAACCAGTAAAAATCGGACAGCCTTGTTTAAAACTAATTAGTTTGAACACCAGACCCACCGTCTAGGAAGGCTGTCCGATTTTTACCAGGATCATTCCACGGGAGTCGGCAGCGTGTTCAAGCTCGAGCTGCTCGTGTACATGCAGCCAGGTGAGGGCTTCGGGCTTGATGTCGTCCTGCCTACGCATCTCGTTACCAACACACAGGTCGAACTTCTTGGCGTAGATCTCCGTGACCATCGCCGCGCCGACGCCCTGGTATGGATCGGGAGCCTGGAACTGAGCAGTAAGCCCCAAGCCAAGGTTGCGACCAGGCTGTATCATCTCATCCACAAACTGAGGCGGACGCCAACACTCAATCCCAGCTAGGAGCTGATCAAAGAGCACAGCGTGAATACGTGTAAAATCTCCGTCCCCAAGCTCATCGTTTAATTGCTTAGCCAACACTGAGCGGATGCGGTTATCGCCAATTCGCGCCGTCAGGTCAGCAAGCCACATCACGAAGTCACGCGCCCCCTCATGGATGTTCACCAACAGGAGCCACAAGACTCCTGCATTGAAGGGCTCAGTGCGCAGGCGCTGAAAGAACGGGTGGTCGGCAACACTGACAGCTTCGTAGCGCAACATCAGCGCCTCCATCGGAGTGACCGAGTTGAGATTGGTGATGACATGCTCGGGACTGGTAGTCAAAGTCTGCGTAACTTGTTCCACGAATTCCTCCTGATGTGAAATTGCATCAAGTCTGCTGGAAGTATTTTGGAAAGTATTGACATTACAGCAATTTTCAGGTAATTGAACCACAAAATGTGAGAAACTAGGGATAGAGTGATTGTTTAATTAGATGCCAGTAGCTTACGCAAAAGATTTACGTGCTCGTGTAATTGCAGCGTGGGAAGCAAAGGAAGGCTCTCA
>JADQBA010000238.1 GCA_016903675.1 Stigonema ocellatum SAG 48.90 = DSM 106950
TAGCTGTGTCGCTCTTAAGTATCTAATTAGTGCGTCTGCATAATCATACTGATTAGATTTTTTTCTCTCTACTAATGCTTGCTCCGTATTGTCATTATCTTGACGACCCTTAAAATTCTCATTTTCTATTTCTTCCGCATAAATCTTTTTTACTTCCTCGGAGAATATATCATCCGTAAATAATTTTTTGTTACCTGTATGTGCTTTATAATCTTCTCTATACTTACGTATAGCAGAAATCACATTGTCAAAATCTTGATAATTAGCAAGTTGTACAAAAAAAATCGCAATTTCTGTTTTAGATATATTACCAATTACTTTGATAGCACGCAGTAATTCAAGATAAGGCCTGACATTAAAGTTTCTTGCTTCTGGAATTCTATGATATGGTGAAGGAAGCTGAAATTTAAATAATTGTCTTGCTATTACTTCATTAGTCCTTCTACCGCTTAAAAGTTGTTCACCAACTTCAGTAAGTTGAATAGTTGGTTTTAGATCAACAAACCCTAATGCTTTTGGTGCCCTCGTAATCCTATCACGAGCTGCAAAAGAAGGATCTTGGGGTCTTTGTTTACCTTCATAATATTCAGACGCAAACAGAAGATCAAAAAATCTGACTTGTGTTTCTTTATTCCATTTTTGTCCAGAAAAATTATCGACTAAAATTTCTATTTCAGGAATAATTTTTTCTATAGTTCTTGGGGAAGTAAACGCAAATATTGTGCGAGCGTTATTTAGATTGGCCATTCTTGAACAACTTATTTAAAAGTTCATCATCTGCTAAACACGAATTTGGTTGTAAATTATCCACACCAGTACTCATATAATGTATTACCCTACTGCTTGCTGTGGTTAACGATTTCTCAGCAATATCACAACCCACGAAATTACATCCGTTCCTCAAACTTGCTATAGCAGCAGAGCCACTACCTAAAAAAGGGTCACATACTGTAAATCCTTTTGATGCACTGCCTTTTATCATCAACTCATATATTTCTGTTGGCTTTTGAGTTGGGTATTTTGCGCTTGTTATCCTTTTAACTTTCCAAACATCAGGGATTGCTTTAGAGTTTAAAGGCCTTTTACCTTTACTTGCAAACATTATAAATTCATGCCTACGTCTAAAATAATGACCTAATCCAATGTTAGCTTTATCCCAACATAATAGATTTTTTACATCAAATATTTGACGAACAGTTGGGGCAAGTGAGAGTAAAGAAAAAGAATCAAACATTATATATATGTGACGATCCTTTTTTAACACTCTATGGCACTCTTGTAAGAATGCCAAATAATTTTCTTCTGTATCGTGAAACTCATCAAACCATTTTGCTCCATCTTCACCCTTACTCTTATAATGTCCAATTATTTTGCCTCTTCCAAGCTTTAACATTTGATTCATTCCCGAATAGGCTGGGTCTGTAACTATTAAATCTATACTGGCATCAGGTAAGCTTTTTAAAAAGCTTATTGCATCGTTTCGATGTAAAGAAACTCGGCCATCTGAAGATTGGTAGACTGGCCTGCTAGTATCAAATCCGTTACCGCTAATAACCATCTGATTATCAGTAGTTTTAGGCACATCAACTTTAATCCGTTTCTTGACTTTCTTTTCTATTTGAATTGTATCAACAACCATAGTTTCTTTATCTGCTCAGAGAAGTTAGGCAAAGTACACTTATTACAATCTAAATCTTACTATCCGAAAAGCCTTGTAAAGAAACCTCGCTTCTCTTGAGTTGGTAGTCTGTCAGCAAGTTGGGTAATCATGCCTTTAATATCGTCCAACTCGGTCCGTATATCTTCCTGACGCATTGGCGGCTGATTCCCTTTTTTTATTTGCTCTTGGGCATATTGCCGTAAATCCTCGTTCACGTACTGGCCTATCGTCTTGCCGTTGCGCTGCGCAGCCTTCTCTATGGCGGTACGGGTCTCTAGGTCAACCCCCCGAACTGTCCACAAACCTACGTCCGGGGCGCGTCGGGGTCTGCCCCCCTTCGCTTTTTTATCCTCCGTTTCTGGCTCTGCTACGTTCGTTACAACTGCTACAGAACTTAACTCCGGTTTTGTTTTGTCGACTTGGGTAGCCATAGCAGTAAAGTTTGACGTTTTGTTATTGCCCTAAACTACGCTTTTTTCCTCGCTTATGATATTGTACGACAAAACCGGGGTTTTGTTTTCCCTTCGGACCTCATTGTATTTTTCAGGGTTTAGAGGCTATCTGTCATTGTGTCGGGTTTCGAGTTATAACCACATAACATAAGAAGTCTTATACAACACTTCCCCCCAAAGTACAACGCCCGGCCACTCTCACGAGGGACCGGGCGTTGTGCTATTCCAAGATTAGTGCTTTATTTCCCCTTTGATTTATTGGGGGCTTGGCTAAGTACAGACCCTGCCAAAGTCTTGCTTATTTTGCTGGCGTTGGGATTTTGTAAAACCTTACTGGCCAACGTCGCAACCTTAGGGGTACTTTGACCCGAATTATTTGTAGAACCTCCTTTTTTACTCATTTTCTCTTGTTGTTTAAGTACACTGAAAAATACAGAAAAAATTTTAGAAATGCCACTCCTATTTACATCGGTGGGTAGTCTGCGACAAAATAACATTTGGCAACCACAACCTTTTTTACTTGGTGGCGAGCCTGGCTCCGGCCTGATCGGGCGCGGCTCCTGGCGGCTGCGGTCCTTTTCCCCGCTGGCGTACCAAATAAAGTTTGGTTTGGGGCGGTACATCGCAGTACAACAAATGCGGGTCGATGGTGGCCACGTGTGGCACCATCGACCCGCATTTGTTGTACTGCCTGCTCCCCGCTAAGGGGTTGCCGTAGGCAAATAGCGGCCTAAAAATCTAAGCTCTCGCCGGGGCCTGTTCGCTCGTCGCGCTTATGCTGGCCGTTAATCGAATGGCCGTTTACGGGTGGGGTCTTCGATTCGACCGGGCCGCGTTCGGCTATGGGCTGGGGTTGCTGGCGGTGTAACAGGCTTTCTATTTCATCCTGGATGCGTAAAAAGTTCTGCTTTGTGTCCTGGCTCGTTACCAGCGTAACGGGTACCATTTCGGGCAGTGGCCCCCCTTCAAGGGCTTTTACCTGGGCTTTGAAGCTGCTGAAATCAGAATCTACTAACTGGCCGTAAAACTCGCCTGTGTTCAGCTCTAACACGTCCTGGATGCGTACCCGGCTCCGCTCGGTGAAACTGTGCGACGTACTGCGCCCTCGGCTCGTCTCTAAATCCCGGCTGTTCTCACTCTCGCCTTCTGTGCGCTGTTGCACGTACTCCCGGCCCCAAAGATCAGCTACGTACTGCGCCGTTTCCCGGTGGCCAACTCGCCCGTAAAACTGGTTGTTTAAGTTGGCTAACAGCGCGTCTTTTTTGCTGCGCCCGTACATGTCCTCAATCTGGCTAATGTCCTGCGCCCCGTAAACGGTCGCTATGCTGTTGCTCCGTCCGGTGGCGGGTAACTGCTCAAAGTTGGGAATAAACAGCGTGGGGGCTTCGTCTAAAATAATCGCTGACGGGGCTTTACCCTGCTGGTTCATCTGCTTTAAGGCGACGGTGGCCAGTAAGGCAATAACCGGTGCAAACGTACTGCTCAGGGTGGGCGAATTGCCCAGCGTGACAAACTTCGGGTTCTCCGGGTCGTTAATATTCAGGTTGAAATCATCCCCCGATAAGACCCAAACGATTTCTTTGGTGTTGATTTTTCGTAGAGCCGTTTGCAGGGTGGAGACTACGCCCGCCGTTTGTCCTTCGGCTTTGCGCTGCACCGATTCGCGTAAACTGGCAATGGTGCCGCGTGTCTCCGGGTTAGTCGATAACAGGGCCACAACATCAGCGGTCGGCTGGAACGCTAAGGCCATCACGTGTGGCAGCGTACAGTACTGCGGGTGTTCCTCCCGCAAAAACCAGATCAGCGCGGTTAAATAACTCTGGGCTGAATCGGTCCAGAAATCGGGTTTCTTGATCGCTTCCGGTTTGAGGTTGTATAAAATCGCCCTGGCGTACTCGTCGGCGTGGCTCTGGGTGGGCATCGTGTCCGGGTGCAGGGGGTTGACCCGGTGGGAGCGGGTCAAATCCTCGAAGTTCACAAAGTAGAACCCTAACCCGTTACCGGCCTGCTGCCAGGCGCGGGCGGCAACCCTGGCCAGCGTGGGGAATTTGAAATCATACAGTAAACCCGCGTAGCCCTGAGCAATGGTCTGGCTGATAATCGGCTCGATCAGACTTTTGCTCTTTCCCGCTCCGGCACCCCCTAAAATCAGCACCCCGCGAAACGGATTGGTTAAATGAATCCGGGGAACAGCGGGCGTACTGGTCTCGATGGTGTAAACGCTCCGGGTAATTTTGCGCTTGGTCCGGGTCGTGGTGCTGGCCTGGCCAACGGAGGGACCTTGTTTGGGTTTACCGATAATCAGCAAATACACACAGTACAGGGCTGCGGCTACGGCTCCCCATCCCTCCAGGGCACTGGCCAACTTGCCTAAACTGGCCACTTTGTACATACCGATGGTAGTAAAGGTGGTATGCAGTAAAAAATTGACGGCCCAATAAATCAGGCAGGGGAAGGCTAAATAGCCAATGAGTGTGCCTACGTAGTAACTAATTCCCTTATTCATAAACGGATCGGGTTAACGGCTTAACTGGTTAGTTTGATTTATGGTCTGTTCCTGCGGCCTGGACTGCTCCCGCTGGGGTCTGGCCTGGTCGATCTGCATTTTTATAGCCTGTTCGCGGGCGGCTAATCGGTCGGCCTGGTGCTCGCTTTTGGCGGCTCTGGCGTGGTCGAACGTTTCGGTCTGGGGGCGGTCGTAACTGAATTTAGCATCAAAAAGCCGTTCGTTTGCCTGGATGAAATTCACCCGGTCGAAGCCGTTGCCGATGGCTCCCCCTGCCTTACGGTGGTTAGTCAGCGGGGATAGTGACGAGCTGCGCTCCTGTTCGCTCTGGCGTTCTTTGAAGCGGCTAACAATGATGTGTACGTGGGTTTGGTCGCCTTCCTTCGGCTGGCCCTTCTGGGCGGTGCCTTCCTGTACGGCTTTATCCTCGTGGGTATGGCTGCGGCTGTACTCGATTTTAGCGTACCAAACCAGGTCTTTACTTTCAATCCCCTTTCCAAAATTGGCCGCGTAATTTTCCATTACGCCCCTGGTATAGTCGCGCAATTTGTCGGCATCGTTACCGATGTGGGCCAATTCCTTTTGGCTGGGGTCGATGGTGAACGTATAAAACCGGTCCTGGTCCGTTTTCAGCCCCTGGGCGGCTCCGTTTCGGTCAATTCCGGCCATTACCTCGCTTTGGCTTACCTTGTCGCTCTGGGCGCAAAAAAACGCTTCCTGCTGGGCGGGGGGTAACTGGTTGTTCTCCTTTTCCAGATAACCGGCCAACCGCTGGCAGCTTCCGCTGTTGGCTCCCTTAATCGGGCTTGAAAAATTCGTCACCATCGCTTACAGGGTTACGCCTACTTTCTCGGCTATCTGCTTTAGTCGCTCGTTCATCTTCCGCAGATGCTCAATCTTACCCACTCCGCTGGCGGGGTCGTCTAACTCGTAGAGTTTCCGGCTAATTAAAATTAGCTCGTCTTTAATGGGCCGTAGTTGCTCCTTCTCCTGCTGCTTGATAAAGCTGATTAGTCGCCGGTCGAGTGCCTTGATGGCATCGGTAGGGTTGTCGGCTTTGGGGTCGCGGGGGTCGGCTTTGGTGGCTTTGAAATACTGCACCATGGCCACCAGCAACCCTTTTTTTGTTAGTCCGTAGCTACTGGCCATGCGGCCTAACTCGTCAGCGGTGGACCGGTCAATGCTTAACGTGGTCTGGTCGTTTATTGTCGTTTCCATTGTTTTTACTTCTGATAATCAGATAATTATAGAGAAACCATTGTTTTCTAATTGGACCCTATTACCACAATATATTGACGGTCAAATCTTTACGAAGTAAAGCAAGCCTAAGAATGACGCGAAGCGGCATTCCGGCTTGCTCTTTACAAGACCGCGTACGCGCTGCACCCCATAGGGGGGCTATTCTGACCGCTTCGCGTTTTGGCCTGGCTTATCGTCGCTGCCGGTGCTGGTGGTAAAGAATGTTATTGCGGGCGTGAATGATGTAGCTATCGTTCCATTGGATGGAGCGTTCTAAGCGGTTGATTTCCTCGTCCCGGTCCTGCATGTTCCAGATGCGGGCGGGTTCCCATTTGAGTTTAGAGAACTCGGCCTTTAGTCCCCGCTGGTACTCAATCTCTTGTAGAGTGCTGATTTTATCAGCTTCATGCCAATCAATGGTAATTTGTTCTCCGGCTATCGCTCGGCTTCGCTCGTTGTTGGCCTGGGCTTGGTTCGTTCCTGAACCGATACCCAACCAGGTAAATAAACTCATGTTGGAAAGGGGAAAAAAGGTTAATGATTTGGGCATGTTGTCTGTACCAAATCAGAATACTAAAATACTACTTCTAGCGAACATGTAGGCGGGTAAAGCAAATAAAAATGATATGTGTCTAATTTATGACTTTAGTAAATAAACTAGATTTTTAGTTGCCGCCCTCTTCCCTCTTTTTACTAAACGCGCGGTCTTTTTTGTTTTCTGTTTTTCGGTCCGCCCTGGTCCGGCTTTTTTTAGTTTTTTTACCTTATCCACATTTTTTTAGCAACGCGCGGCTTCACAACTATTGTAGTAGGAAATTTCCTATTATAGTTAAATACTATATATAGAGTGATGACGAATAAAAGGAGATATACCCCCACTCAGTAAGCTTAATAAAAGGAGATATACCCCCACTCAACTAAGTAATAAAAGGAGTTTTACCCCTGAATTATAAGAGTTAATAAACACAACTCCTTTTATTAAATTGCAGGCGTTTATAAATAAGAATCTGCAATGATGGACGGACAAGATAAGCGTAGCACTCAGTTAGTGTTACCCCTCGGCCTGACTTATGAGCCGCAACATAAGGACATTATCAAACAGCATTGGAACGTAACGTTTGCCCGTCAGGGACGTATGAGTGTGGCGGCTAAAAGGATCATGGCCCGCGTGATTGACCAGATAAGAGACGATGATTTTAAGCTGCGGCCTTACTATCAGTTTCGTATCGTAGACATTATCACTGACGCGGGGATAGCTAAAGAAACAGCCTACAAAGAGGTTCAGGGGGCTTTACGTGAACTAACTGCGGCAACGTGGGAATTTGAGAGTTTAGACGGGTCAGAATGGTATATCAGGCACCTACTAGACACAACAAACTATCAACGTCCTGTTGGTTATAAAGACGGGATTATCACGGTACTTCTCAATCCTGCATTAGAACCGTACTTTCTCCAGATTGCCCACTATACGAAGTATCAGCTTAATAACTACATGAGCTTAAAAAGCTGGTATTCGATGCGCTTCTTTGAGATATTGTCGGCCTTTCGAGATACGGGCGTATGGTGTCCAACGGTCGAGCAGTACCGGCAATTGATGGACTGTTGGCACGAAAAGGACAAAAGGGGGAAAATTAAGAAGGGCAAAGACGGGACCCCTAAGATGAAGTATCCATTAACCAAGGATCTCATTAAATACACCATTGCCGAGCCATTGGAAGAGTTAGCCGGTACAAATCTAGCGTTCAGCTATGAGCCAGTTTACGAGACTGATAGGTTGACGCGAGGCCGCAAGAAGATTACCGGGTTTAGATTTACTCTTCAACGTAAACAAGATGGCAAAATACCGGAGTACTGGCTGCAAAACACATTAGTTTCGAGGGTAGTGGCGGGCCTTCGGAGTTGGAAGGTGTTAGATAGAAACATCGCTCTTTATCTGGAAGATATAGGCACCGAAGCGGCTAATAAGATGATATACGAATGGCAGTTAAAAGAGAACACAGACGACCGAATAAACGACCGGGTAAAGTACTGTAATGCCGTGTTTGTTAGAATGGGTAAGGCTACTCAAGAGCGGTTGAAGCATGAAGTTCAGTCAGTCTCATAGCCAACTACCTACAGAGCCTTGAATTTGGCTAAACCAAATACTCTCATCATCAAGTTTTCTATTAGCGGCTAGTATATTATCAAGGTAAGATTTTAACTGGTTAGGATTATTAAACGTCCGATCTCTGGCAGTTGTGATAAAGGTTCTAAAATTTTGAACGCTCATTGGAATAATATTTGTCTGACCTCCATAGAATTTAGGAGCTTTCTGATTCAAAGCAAAGTAATGAGCAAGTGTACCGTCACTAATTTTTGGGGCAATAAAAAGACAATAAACCGGCAATTCAGTAGCATTTTTGATAACTCCAAAATGTCGGGGTACCGGTTCACCTTCCATATCATACTGCTTCTGGCCAGATGACATTGTAACTTCTACGATCAGTTTAAAGCCGTCATAATCCACTTCAATATCTGGAAGTCTTGCCCCTGCTGTATTTAATGGTAGACCATCTAAAGCTATTTTGAAATTACCCTGCACTCTTTGTGCAAAGTTTATCATAACCATAGCTCTCCATACGTTCCACTCTAAGTATAAAGAAGGATCAGGCATAATTTTGTCATGTATTTTGCTAAATACATCTTCTACATCATTGAACTCTTTATAATGTTTTAATCCTGTTTCGGTTTCTTTTATTTTCTGTTTGGTTCTATTTATTTCCTCTTCTTCTAAGAGATTCTTCAATTCCTCTATTCCTAAATTTTTGTCGTAAGCAACTCCAATTGCATTAAATCTTTTATAAATATTTGCTTTCAAATCTGTAAAAAGAGAGAGACTATTAGGACTGAATAGGTAGTTCTTATAGTCTCTCTCACTTGCATAAACAAATGCATCTCTATCTACTGTTTCCAATATGTAGTCTACTTCAGCAATACGGGCTGGCGATACTATTACTCTAAAGTTTTTATCAAAACTTATTAGCTGTGTCGCTCTTAAGTATCTAATTAGTGCGTCTGCATAATCATACTGATTAGATTTTTTTCTCTCTACTAATGCTTGCTCCGTATTGTCATTATCTTGACGACCCTTAAAATTCTCATTTTCTATTTCTTCCGCATA
>JADQBA010000240.1 GCA_016903675.1 Stigonema ocellatum SAG 48.90 = DSM 106950
ATCTGCGGTATTTGCCATGTCCTAAGTTTATGAAACGAATATAGGGTGTTCTCATTTCTTAACCCGTAAAGTCGGTCTGCACTGCAAAACGGGGCCAAAATGAAAATGGAGAGTCAGAAAACTCAGTACTTGACACAGCTAAGGGTACCTGCCAACATTCCGGGAAAATGTTTCGTCAGATGGGGTTTACGAATTGATAATCAGTAATTTATCTAGATTTCGGTCTCCCGCTTACTATGAATATTGGCCACCCCTATACTTTTATTGAATTTGTTCAGGTTAGCTTACTGATTAACCGAATATTCTGAACCTTGATTGATGAACAAGTTCAATTAACTAATTTGAGCACTTAAGAAGGAGTTTATTGATCCTTTTCCTGATCAGGGACTGGTACATTCATACGTTCGTTTCACTTTACTCCCTCATGACGCTCAGAGGAATCCTAGCCGCTGATCTTCTTCCCTAACGTACTTAAATTCAGAGTGATACCACTGGCTGATGAAACATTTTCCCGGAATGTTGGTAGGTACCCAGCTAAGCTTACTTTGATAGTTTAACCGGGTTTATTGCCTTTGAATGGGCCAAGATAGGCTGTATTCTGCCTACTAACCAGTCAGTAAAGAAAACGACCGTTTTCTTTACTGAAACAGAGAATCAACACTTTACTGAGCTATTTTCATTTTGGCTCCGTTTTGCACTAAAGACTACATTTAGGCTCTCAAAACTTACTTTACTGTAAGTTCTGAATCTATCACTATCTATCTACCCATTGGATTTACTACGATGCTTAGACTCAAGCACATATTAGTCATCGAGGATGACCCTGAAGAAGCTGATTTGATTCAATTATTAGTGGAACGCTGTATGGCTGACACTAAAGTGGATATAGTCCATCAGGCAGAAACGGCGCTGATGTATATAGAGTCTAGAGTGCCACGGCTAATTTTATTGGATTTATACCTGCCCAGCCAAGCGGAGGGATTAGAGTTATTAGCGCGGTTTAAAGCCTATTTTAAAATTTATAAGCTGACACCGATCCCCATTGTCGTTTTGACACACTCCACCAGCGACTTAGACAAAATCTCCTGTTATCAGTTGGGCGCAAACGCGTACATGATTAAACCCAACAGTTATCAGGAATGGAAAAATCTATGTGATGTACTAAAGACCTACTGGTTCGATACGGTGACCTTACCCGCGCAGTAGGAGCAATTCTTAGAATATTCCCTTAACATAACGTTACTTATACAACACCCCTTGGAAAAGTACAATAACAACGGGGCAAAAAAAGAGGGTGGAAAGGGGAACAAGAGCATCGATTATTCCTTAGCAGAGGAACTCGGATTTACTGCCATATTAGCAGGTTTACGCCTTTATAACTAAATTTATAGTTTGCCCCCTTCTGTCTTTTCTCCTCTTTTGGTGTCTTTGTTTTTTTCTGCTTTTTCTTCCCCTTCTATATTCATTTTAGCATCAGCTCTTTTTTCGGTTTGCGGTAGCTCCCTAGAAGCCGATTTTTTTACAACACAAACTTTGTGTTATTTATCTTATTTGTTCTATTTGTAGGGCTTGTAACAATTTGATTTTCAATGCGTTACAAGCCCTAAACCGAACATTTGATAAGCGAAACCGAACATTTGATAAGTGGAAACCGAACATTTGATAAGCGAAACCGAACATTTTTTTTTAACTGTTCTTATTATATGTTATTTTTAGGGCTTGAATCCTTATGTATCAATGGAGACTGCAGCTCAAGTACGCCAACATAATGCTATCACAAATGCTCGCTACGAGTACTCAGAACTACAATTAGACATTTTCTTGTACTTGCTATCCAGTCTGCGAAAAGACCAGCCTGAGGGTGTTTATGAAATCTCCGTACCGGAGATGGCTAAACTGACGGGTAAGAAGTACAACTATCAGCAATTACGGCTGGCCACTGAAGGCATGGGGAGTCGGATGTTTGAAATACCCAACGAAACCGATAAAAAAGGGCGGCAGGTATGGCGGCAAATGTGGATGTTTGATACGGTCGATTATATTCATGGAACGGGGGTTATTGAGGTTAAGTTTACACAAACTATTCAACCTTATATGTTTGATTTAAAGGCTAACTTCACCTCTTTTCAACTCTATTCAGCTTTACGATTAAGCAGTAAACATGCCAAACGGATCTACGCCTTATGCAGCCAGTGGAAGGACAAAGGGGAAACCCCAAAACAGGATATTGACGAGTTTAAACGTATGCTCGGGTTGCTTAATAACAAGGGAGATCAGGAGTATACAGAAGTAACAATGTTTAAAAAGCGGGTGCTGGACGCATCAGTTAAGCAAGTCAACCAACACACTGACTTACAGATTGGTTATATTCTTGAGAAGAGGGGTCGTAGCTTTAAAAACATCCACTTTACCGTCAAACCGCAGCCACTGGGAGTAGTCATACCCATCAAGGATGCAGCGGTTAAACCGGGGGCCGCTCCAGTGGGAGTATCCGAAAGCCAGTACCAAAACGTCCGGCTATTACTGGAGAAGTGGAACATCAAGCGGGCTGATGTGGTGAACCAGATTATGAACTCGGCTCAACTTATTCAAGAAGTCAACAAGTTTGCTTACGAGTTACAGACCGGAAAAGTCAAAGTCGAAAAGAATGTCGCAGGCTATTTACTGACCCGTTTAGGGTTGAAACAACCAAAGGGGAAACAGAAAGATGCCTGAATTTCAATGGGATACTGGAAACATCAAACACATCATCCAAGATTACCCAGAACGAGCCAACTCCATTGAAGAAGTCGAAAGCGTGTTCAATGACCCTAAGTTCCGGCCACTTCCTGATCGGGTAGATAACCGGGGCGAACAGCAATACAGTGGCGTGGGACAAAGCATCCAAAACCGGCTTCTATTCGTTGCTTTTTCAGTTAGAAATGGCCAAATTCGGCCCATCAGTTGCCGACCCGCTGGCCGTAAAGCAAGAGATAACTATGCTCAAGAATAAGAAAAACCCAACCAAGAAGACGGCCCCCAAAATGATAGCCGTAATTAAGAATGGCCATACCGATGCAGAACTGGATGATATGGAGGAAAGCTGGGCAAATCATCAGGGACCCTATATGACTCTGGCAGAGGTATTAGCCATTGAGAAAGCCAAACAAGCCCAACTCACTCAGTAGAGCTACTACCGGGCCAAATACAGAGTCCATGCTTTTGGAGCAGGTTAATTTTGTCCTTTTTTCTTCCCCTTTGTCATCTCTTTTCCTTCCAGCTCATTGGCCTGACGAGACAGGGCTTTGGCTTGCTCAGCGGCTTCACGGGCCAATTCTCGCTTTTGATCGGCTTCCTCCTGTTCGCCGATCCACTTATAAATGGCGGTATCCTTAAACTTAGCTTCCATAAAGCTATAGTAGTCCGGATTGGCCTGCTTGGTGTAACGGATTCGCCAATTATCCGCGGCAAAAGCTTGCTCATACGCATCCCGCTCACTACGCCAACTCAAGGCAAACCAGGTAACGGCCATCAGCAAAACCACCATTAGTCCAAACCCGTAAGCCCCCACCTGTAGGTATTGACTCATCTTGCGTTCAGGCGATTGACGATGAGCCTGTTCAAGCCGGTCGAGTCGGCTGGTAAGCGGACTCAGGTCGATAGTAGGTGGCGTAGGCTTGGCTTGACTTTGTAAGCTCTGCACTGCTTTAGTTAACTCATCCAGACGGGTCCCGTAATCGGCGGGGGTTTGAGTGGGCAGCTTCTCGACGCGTGCTTTGAGGGCTTTAATATCCTTGGTTAACCCCTCTAAGAGTTCAGTAATTAATTGGCTCTCGTCCATCTTACATACGGCGGCCATGGCCGCGTTTGAGTGATTTATCTTCGATTTGCGGGGACTTCTGAATTTTCTGAGCCTCCACCCGCTGTTTTTCTTTCTCGGCTTCTAGAGCTTGTTTCTGGCGTAACTGCGCGTTTACCCCAAGCTGCTCCTGAAGTTGACCCATGCCTAAATTTTGGTGTAGCTTGGAGCCTTTGAAAGCGATCCGGATTTCTTCCCCGTTTTGATCGGCTTTGACCTGCTCGAAACTAATGCCGCGCGGTTGGCCTGCCTGATCCCGGTTGACAATCATGGAAATGTGGTGCCGGGCTAAATCATCCCGCAATTCCTGACTACTGGCCGAGCGGCTTAAACTCTCCCGCACTTGGTCCCGCATGGCCAGCCGCTCCCGATCCCGCTCGGGCACATTCTCCAGGCTCTTCCGTTGCGCCTGTTCATTCATCGGCGTTAACTCATACTTTTGCTCAATCTGACGTAAAAGTGTCTCAGAACGGCTAAAATTGTGGCTGTCGCTAACGGTCTGCCCATCGTTGGCCACCCGGTTGGCAATGATGTGAAAATGGCTGTGGCCGGTGTCCCGGTGCTGGATCACCGCGTATTGACTTTGATCCAGGCCCATGCCCCTCAGATAGTCGCTGGCCACCGACTGCATCAGCTGGGGGTTAGCCCGCAGGCGGGCCTCGTCCTGAGGGTCGAAACTAATGGCCGTATGCCACACACTGCGACTTAGATCGGGGTTCAGTTGGGCTTGCCGAACAAAGTCGGCCACCATCGCCTTCTGCTCGTAGTCGCGCACACCCTGCGACATAATCACCTCGCCTTTCCCCTTTTCCACCTTTTCCATGTTATAGGCGCAGCAACCCTTGAAGCTGCGGCCGATGCTGGTTTTGCCGATCATGAATCCGAGGGCTTGTTTAAGAGCTGGCTTAACTGCTGAAGTAATCGACTGGCCTCAAAAGCGATGCTGCGGATACCGTCGGCGTTCGCTTTATGAGCGATCTGATTGAGGTTATTCCCCAGCCGGGCGACCTGGTTCAAGGTCTCATTTTCGGCGGGTGTCAGCCGTACCTGGGCTTTACCGGTGAGCACCATTTGTCGGCCATAATCCGACAGATTCAGACCCGCTTTTTCGGCCCGCTTCTGGATGGCCAGCTTCTCCAGCTTGCTCAGCATAACCGTCATTTGCTGGTCGCGTTTGGTGGCACTGGGCGGGCGTCCGCCTTTCTTTTTGAGGGGTTCAGTAGGAGTCATAGCGAACAAAGTGAGCGGTTTTTGTACCCCCGACAGTCGGAGGGGGGACAGCCGTTTAGCCCCTAAAAAGACGACTGCAAGGAGGTTTTTTAGGGGTGAAACATGGCTGGCTACTCAATCAGACCAGCAAAGTTAGCACGCGCCAGCTTTTTCACAAGCAAGCCTGTTTATTTTAAAAATTCGCGTAAGGTTTGAGAGCGTTTCCAATCCTCAATAGCCCCATCTCGGTCGTCCATACTGTATTTAGCAAGAGCTCGAATATGGTAAGCCAGGTGACTATTGGGATGAAGAGATAAGACTTTGTTGCATTCAATAATCGCAAGCTCGCATTGTCCATTTAGACGTAACTCAGTAGCTTGATATAAGTAAGTAGCTACCTCTTCAGCAACGGGAGATGTTAGCTCAAAAGAAGGAGTTGCCTTTTTATTGAAAAGTCTTCTTAAAAAATTCATGGGTGGAGAATTACTAGAGAAGGGGGCAAGTTAGACTACTTACCAAACAACCATTCTCGGAAACTGGCCGGGCGTTGTTGAATAACTTCACGGATAACTCGGAACTCTTCGTCTCGTTGATTATCCGACTCAGTACGCTGAGCTAATTGGACAACAATTGACTTCAAATCGTCAATCTCAGTCCGTAAGTCCTCCTGACGAGCTGGTGGCTGATTTCCTTTCTTAAGTTGTCCTTGGGCGTACTGACGTAGATCCTCATTTAGATACTGACCAATGGTCTTACCGCTTCGCTCGGCTGCTTTCTCAAAGGCGGTACGAGTTTCGAACTCAATACCACGAATCGACCAAACACCAACATCAGGCGCATGGCGACGACGGCCACCTTTGCCCTTCTTACCACTTTCGTCCAAGGTGTCAGAGGATGTACTACTTAATGGCAGTTCTGTAATCGTATTTTCAGACTGCTGTTTACTTAATTCGAGTTCTGTAAGCGGATCTTGGTCAGCCATTGAGAAAAGTCATACATTTAGTATACAGCAAACTAACCGCTTTTCTTGAAGCCAATCAACTGTATGACATATAGTATGACTTTTTTCAATTCCTCTTTAGTTGAACATAACGGCTGATTATAGGATAGATTTATATTGTACCGTATACACATAAGATGAGGCATTTTGAAAAATATCCCTACTATTTTTCAAAATGCCTCATCTTATGTGTTATTTTTTATTAAGCGGTCGCAATAATTAACAGAAGTTGAGATTATAAAACAGAATTTTTGAAAGCAGGCCATTATTTTAATCATAGTTAACCTATACCTGTCGGCCTGTGTAACTTTTAAAGTTAAATTACTATCCCTAGTGGGAAATGATGTTTATGCAGAAACCATTACCTTTTAGTTTATTTATACATGATTTTATTAATAAAATGGCTCCCCGAACAAATTATCAATAAATTTACGAACCGTAATTTTAAGTAAGGAAAGTTGATATGGTTGATGATACCTCATTAGTCAATACGGCTTCTTGGGCTACTCCCCAAAGTCAGCAAGCGTCTGCATGTTGCCCGCGCTGTAAGAACTACATTGCCGTTGAGCGGGTGCCCCGAGGGAGCATAGTCCGTTCCATATTCTTTTTTGTTCCTCTTCGGGCTTATAGGTGTTACCGATGTAGCCGTAAATTCTACAGGCTTAAGTAAAGGCCAGGGCGAGATGCTATTTTAAGTGTTTGGGGCTAGCCCCCAAATTGACGGGATCTTTTTAAGCATGAACTATCCCAACTACACATTTAAAAAAGTACTTAATTAAAGTACATTCCTTTTTTTGTCGTTCCTTATGTAGCGTTCGCTCGTGTAGTTGGGGCGGTCTATTCCTAATCCTGTGGCCTACGGCCCACAAAAAGCCCCGCTTGATTTAGAGCTATCAAGACGGGGCATGTACCGTCTATTTAAAACTTGGTTTTAAATAGACAGCCGGAAAAGCGTAAAAGGCATATGAAAAATAGTTGTTTTATTTATCGGTTAGCTTTCCTATAAGCCAGTAAAAACTATTTAATTTATTAACCGTCTAGCAGATATTAATTTTTTTAGTTCAGGTAAGCCACATCGAGAAAACATAAAGTCTAGCTTAGACTGCCGAGACAGTGAGACTTATATATGGAAACAGGATAGCCAACTTCGTAGTTGAATTATAAGAGCCTATATGTGTTTTTATGAAAACTATACTGGTGATTGAAGACAACGAAGCCATTCGAGAAAATCTCGTTGAATTACTAGACTTGCTTGGCTTTCACGCAATATCAGCTATCAACGCTCTGACAGGTATATCGCTAATTGAGAAAGCTAAGCCAGATTTAGTTTTTTGTGATATTCTAATGCCCAACTACGACGGATATTATGTATTGGGATTCATACGGAGCAATGCTCACTATCAGAAATTGCCCTTTTACTTCATTTCTGCCAAGTCAGAGAAGGCTGACCGACAAAAGGCAATTAAACTAGGAGCCAATGGGTATCTAACTAAGCCGTTCACGGAGATGGATTTGCTTACGTGCATAAACCGACATCTCCTATACCCTTCTGCCTAGTAAACATAGATAGGTTATACTAATCTTATTCAACAACCGACTTTACTTAAGTGCTGGAAAGTTTCCCTACTCTAGCTAATTAACCGTTGGTGACGTCAAGATTTTGACTAAGTATATTCAACAAAATTTTTATTCCTTTGTATCTCGTTAAGTATAATTACTCCCAGCGATAAACAAAAATTTTGTGATGCTCACTATTGGCGATACAGTTATCGAAAAGCAGACAAGTAAAGAAATGATTGTCAGATTTATAATTCCTACAGATATAAAAACTGATCAACCTACAAAGGCTTGGATTCGGTGTATGTGGTACAATGATACTTTGGAAGGCCCTTTTTATGAAGATTTTTCAGAGTCTATGTTAATTAAAAAGTGTTCGCTCTAACTGGTACTGAATAAGAGCGATTCATTTATAACTGAATAGCTATGGATCAGCTAAATAGGCTTCTCCATGATCTTAATGGCCATTTGAGTATCATTAACTCGGCCATTTATATTTTAAGCAAAGAACAGCTTTCCTACCAGGAGAACCAAGTGTACAGAGATATGCTTGATCGCGCTAGAATAAACATACAATGTGTTCTGGTTAACCTATCAGCACACTTCCCTCAAGAAGATCTTATCAACAACATAATTGAGTTAACAGATCAGCTTGAAAATCAGCACTCAGATCATATAGTAAATAAACTTAATCCATTGGCCAACGAACTCCGAAAGCTACTAAAGTAAGCGGTGTCTGTGACGCCTATGTATTGATAGGTTTTTCTAGGCATAGAGCACCCCTGAAGGGACAATTAGAACTTACGCCTATGGCTTACTTGACGTAAGAGTTGGTTCTCCACAAGTTTAGGTAAATGGTGCATTTTGCTCATCTGACGAACGTATTCAATAAAAACCTTATCAAAATCGTCCTTGTTAATTCTAGGTTTAGGTTCCATCGTAGCAGGTATGTAGCTACAAATGTAATTATTTGATTATCAATAGTCCTAATTGGAGTAGTTGACACAGTTGGGATAGTTGATAGTGAGCTTCAAATTCATCTTCAACGGGTAGAGTTGTGTAGTGGCCAGCTCGTAGAAAAACTACATACTACTTGGTTTGATCTGCGGTATTTGCCATGTCCTAAGTTTATGAAACGAATATAGGGTGTTCTCATTTCTTAACCCGTAAAGTCGGTCTGCACTGCAAAACGGGGCCAAAATGAAAATGGAGAGTCAGAAAACTCAGTACTTGACACAGCTA
>JADQBA010000264.1 GCA_016903675.1 Stigonema ocellatum SAG 48.90 = DSM 106950
CAGCTGTGGGCAATACCGCAGCCGATCAGATCGAGAGGGCCGGGTCAGCCGCCGCCGAGCGCATCCGGTGGGCCAGTCAGCACAAAGCGGATGCCTTTGCGAATCGGGTTGGCTTTACCTCATGGCAAGCCGCAACGGTGGTCTTCTTGGGGTTTAGCTTACTGATCGTGGGCGTGTATTGGTTGAACAGCGACCGGGAAGCGGCTTTAGCAAAAGCCCGATCGGAGACCCAGGCCGTGCGGGAGTTTACCGATTGGGTGAAGACCCAGCCGGAAGGGAAACGGCTGTATGATCGCTATTACAACCCTTGAATTAATCGTTTGCCCACCCTGTTATACTAACTACTCAACCCGTTTTAAGTCTATGTCCCTGAAAGGCCCTATCATTTGCATTGACGATGATGACGATGATCAACATTTACTCCGACATGCCATTGAGCAAGCAGGTGTTACGAATCCAATCCGGTTCTTTGCCAATGGCGAGGACGCGCTGAGCTATTTTGAAACGACGACTGAACAACCCTTTCTGATCCTGTGCGACATCAATATGCCGTTTCTCAATGGGTTAGAACTACGGCAGCGGATTAACGACAGCGAGTACTTGCGCCAAAAAGCGATCCCGTTTGTGTTTTTGACGACGGCTTCTAATGCCGAGTACGTCCGACAGGCTTATCAGGAGTCGGTACAGGGGTTTTACGAAAAGGCCACCAACTACGCCCAGCTTCAGCAGCAAGTCAGACTCATCATTGAGTATTGGCAAAGTTGTTTACACCCCAATAACGTAGTTTAGTGACTCTTTTTTGCCCCGTTGTTTTTGTACTATTCCGAGGGTTGTTGTATAAATGATTATTATGTTAAGCGATTATTCTAAGATTCAGGCTAGTTTGCTAGCATACTGGCAAGCGGTTAGCAGCGTTTCGGTAAGGGTATTGAAATCCATCGGTTTTGGCAAAAAGGTCGCCGCCCCAGCTCCGTAAAAACTGCTGATTTCCGAGTGAGACGCATCCGCACTCATCATCACAATTGGAATGAAGCGGTATTGGGCTTGTTGCTTCAAAGCCACCAGGGTTTGATATCCGCTTAAGCCGGGCATATGTTGGTCAAGCAGAACCAAATTAGGTTTTTCACTTAGTTGCTGTAAGGTATTCAAAAAAGCCTGTCCATTCTCAAACGAGCGCAATGAACAGCCAGGTAGGTAACCTTTAAAGATCAACTCAACCAGCGAGCGGTAATCCGCCGTGTCATCGACGAGGCAGACGAATGTTGCCAGGGACTGAGGGGTATTCAAAGAAGGGGTTGCCATGATCGGACCGCCGAAGTGGTGGCTACGAGTAAGAGACCAACATCCGGTTGTACGGTTCGTTCCGGAGGAAGTTAGTCCCAATAGGGCAACCAGGCGAAAAACTATTGTTTAGAACTGAATAGACTAATCAAAGAGATAAACGTCAATGAATCAATAAGGTGTTGGAACGATAACAAAGGTGAGGCAACGGTATACAGAAAGGATTATCATGCTATGCGGTTTTTCTCAGAATTGACCTCTTGATCGGCCCGCTTTAAGACTATTTCTAAATCCGCCTTTTCCTGCTCTTGACGAACAATTAAGCGTCACCATCTTTCCTGATAAATGGCTCTGAACTCCATTAGTTCCGAATCCTGTTGGCGTAGCAGAATAGGCAGTTCATAATAACTTAACCTTCTTGACGAGAGGTCATGATACTCCTGCTCGTGCCTTCGACCCAAGGCGCGTCTATTCTCTATTTCAGCAGTGTAAAGGGCTTTTTGTTCCTGGCAATGGCGTTGCCAAAGATTCAACCGTTGTTGTGCTTGTTTAGACAAAGAGACCATAAAGCAAAAGTTTCTTTATCATTAAACAGTACTAGTCTAAATCGGTTTATAAAAGGCTGATTTACTCAACGTTATACCTTCCGCTTTACCTACTCCACTAGAGGGAGTAGGTATTTTTACATGATTAATTAGGTTCTATGTCCTTGTAGGACTCCGTAGCTTAACCGGCAGAGCGATTGATTCTCATCAGGCATCAATAGGGCGGCAGTTCGAACCTGTCCGGAGTCGCTTCTATCTACTTCCTACTGTTCATTTCAACTCTTTTACTAGCCATGGAAAACGCCCCAACGGTCTGGATTGTGGATGACGACGAGGATGATCAATTGATGATCGAAACGGCCTTTCAAGAAGTTATTTTCCCTTTGGCGATCAAGCAGTTGTCGGATGGCGATGAGTTGTTACCCCAGTTAGAAAAAGCGCCTTCGCTACCCAAATTGATTTTACTGGATTTGAATATGCAGCGCATGAATGGGTTTGATGTGTTAGCCGAGTTACGCACGGTACCTGCTTATCGAAAATTGCCAGTTGTTATCTTAACCACGTCGGATAACGAAGATGATAAACGCAAGTCCCTGGCTTTGGGAGCCAACGGTTTTTTGACTAAACCCTGCTCCCTAAGAGCCGTTATTAGCATGCTCAGGCGACTGGTTTCAGAATGGCATCTGAATTAAGATCTATCTAAAAAATACGCATCCTTTACGCCATCAAGGGGTTGACCTGGGCGAGATTACCGAATCAGCGCCAAGGGTTGATGCCGAGTCAACCAGGATGGTTGCCAGTGAATCCAGACGGGTACTTTTAGTCGTGGTTTCGGTTGATTCGGTCGGACCGCAGGCGCTGAGCAAGGCAACGATCAGGCCCGGTAAACCAATTAATTTAACAATTGCTTTCATGGGGTCAAATTCGCTTGTATCGACCAATTCATCACGACTCCGTTGCCATTGTCTCTCCCTCGCCCGTCTTGTCGCGGTGAGTACCGGTCAGGTCATGGGTACGTTTCTTACCAGTCTCTTGCTGGGTGCTGGCTGACTCAGGTAGCACCGGAACGTCGTCCGAAGGCTGGTAGGCTTCTTCTATAGCCATTAACGCCTGGGTTCCAGCATCGAGGTCAATGATCGGTTGGTTTTCTAATTTCGCTTCGTCCTGAGTGGTTGGTTCCTTTCCCATAACTAGATTTAGTTAAGTTCACCGAGGCTACTCAGGCTTATCGGCCTGATTGTTTCGTTTGGCTTTTTCAATGGCAATCGTTTCGGCCAAGGTCAGATAAGGCCCCTGATGATTGGCCCACCGTTCCCCCATTTCTTTGAGTTCAGCGGCTGTATGGCCGTTTTTAATCACGGCTACCATTTTGGGAGCCGCAGTCACTTTTTTATTAGGATTTCTGGGTGATTTGAGCATAGCGGTTGCGTTCTTTTCGGCTGGCTGGCCGACAACTAATGGGCCGAATTTGATCATTTCTTAGTGAATAAGCAACGAAGAGTAAGCGGTTTTGGTTGCTTACTCCCACGCCACTGTATTGCTGTTCACCCCGGCCATCTACCCGATCAGGAGTCGGGCGAAAATTCGAGTCGGTGAATATACTTTCTACTTCTTCGACAGTATTGGCCCGGAGTGGGTATTGGTCGATAATATGGCCTTTATTAGCCGCATCCCACTGAAATTCAAGCATTTTTCTGTCCCTTTGGTGCTAAACACCGAACGATTTAGCCGTGTACGCGCCTAAATTGCTGATTTTCTTGTCATTATGTTGTATATGAAGGTCATAAAGCCGTTTATTGATTTCCTTGATGGGGAAATTTAACAGCACGGTTTGAGCCTGATCTTTCCGTAGTCCAAACTGCTTGACGAGCCGGTCGAATAAGGTTGTATGCTCTTCACTAATCACAAAGCCAGGGGGGAAATTACGGTCGTCATCCACGGAGAGCATAAACTTTACATGAGTTACCTTGTGGCCACGTCCACGCCTAGGAGCAGGCATTGGTTCATAGGTAAATTGCAGGTCTGTTTTTTCGAGGTCTCTCTTGGCCGGTTTTAACACTTTAGCATCGAATTCGCCCCATTTGCTGTACTTATCAAAGCCATCCTTGTTCATCACGCCAAGCAACGTTTTAAGTTCGTCTAAGGGGTACATATGGCCTTTATCAGCATGGAAACGCCACTGTGTTAATTGTTGATACATTGCTTGACCATATTTAGAACGCAGGGCCAGCACCAGATCGACATCAAGTTGAGAGAAGTTACCTCCTTTGAGTTTTTCACTGAAATTGAGAATAAACGGCCTTACGTGCGCTGAGATTGTGAGCTGCACTGTGCCTTCTCCCTCCAAATATAGAGCCGACGCGAATAAGCCCGTCTGTAAGACGTTCTTACGTGGTTTGCCTTCCTTATCGACTCGATTAGAAGGCATTTCAAATTCCTTGGGATGGATGAGCTGTAAAGTCTGTTGGCGCAACCTAGCATAGTTAATCTTGTCGCCTGTACGTTCCATCAACTCGATAGCTGAAATCTCATAAATGGTTTCTGCGGTGTGGTCAGGCTGGATTTGAGAGCAGACCATGTAGAATAAGTTTCGCTGTAGCTTGGAGAGATTGACAGCGATACGATTGAGCGAGTTCTCAAAAAGAACCATGGTTGGTTTAACTTTGTCCATTGGGGCCGGTCAGGTCGGGGAAGTTGTGAGAAGCGGAACCGCCTGATTCGTGCCCCAAACTTAAAAACTAAAATATGACTTACAAAATAGACCAGTTATATTTTACAATGTTCTATACGCTTACAAAAAGTCATCTTTTACGGCCTTCTCACTTACGAAAAGTCATCTTTTAAATGCTTGAACGCTTACGAAAAGTCATCTTTTAGCTTACGAAAAGTCATCTTTTAAGCCCGTAACTATAGTGAATGTCAGGGCTTTACAAGCCCTTTAACAAATAACAAATAGAAACATTTGTTTCCCAAAACGTTTGATTTTCGGCATTTAGAGTAAAAAACAGGCTAATACCGTCAGTATGAAAGGGAGAGAAAAAACAAAAAAAAACAAATCAAAAATTTAAAAGGAAGGAGAGGGGGGGGCAACTATAAATATAGTTATTACTGTTTCACGATTTGTATTATTCTAATAATAGTCAGCCTGTACAAAGTCAGTCCCATAACAACGGGGAAAGAAAAGCCTATCCGTTACTCTATCTTATTCTATCACTGCCGCAGTTCGCCATATTAGCCATCTAACCAATGGTCAATTTGTGACTCCGATAGATTCTCTTTACCTTCCCCTTTCCAACGTTAAGCCATCCGGTGCGTGAAGCGCGAAGCGGTCTTGTAGAGAGCGAGACGGAACGCTATTCCGCTACGCTCCATACCGTTCTTCTCGCCCTACGGGGTTAATAATCAAATGCTTACAATTAATTATTTTAACGACTTATTGTAAGTATTGTATACTTTATTTATAGTGCGTTGATAATCAGTTAATTTTTGTATAAATTCTTACTACATGAGCGACCGTAAAAGCCTATCTGTCAGCGCAGGGACGCACCAGCAGTTAGAGCGGTTAGGCACTAAATTTGGCCTATCGCATAAAGATTTGATTGCCGTTATGGCGCAATATTTCACCGTTACCAAGGTTGATCCCCGTGATACAAAAGCCGATGTACCTGATGTAGCCTTGAAAAAGCTGACAGAAAAAGTAGATACGCTAGATAAACGCATGATAGGATTTATCCGGGAGCAGGAGAAGGAATTGCTAAAGCCTATCCTGTCTGAAGTAAAGGCCATGCGAACCCAGATCGGGCAAGGCTCAGGCAGTAGTGCTATTAATGCCGAGCAGCTAGAGGAACAGTTAACCAGTGTGGTCGAAGCGATTCAAAGCCTGATTCGGCTATCCTTCCGGACGGCTTTGGTGGATAATGCCTTACGGCCCGAGTACAAAAAGCAGACGGACGAATTGATTCAGCAACAGAATGAGCCTGGTAAGCGATGATGACTAAGATAGGTGGGGGGAGTGCCGGTAGTTGTGGGGGACTCGTCCAGTATTTGGAAAAGGAACAGGCGGGGTTATGGTTTAACCAGAATCGGGAGCAGTTAGCGGGCCATGAGGTTGTGGCCGAGATCGACCCCAACAAACGCAATTTAGGCCGGGAGGATGCTAAGTACTATCAGGTGATTTTAGCCCCTTCACAGGCTGAATTAGCCCATATCAGTAGTGACTCGCAGAAGTTACAGGCATTTACAAGGGCCGCAATGGAAGAGTACGCCCAAAATTTTGGAAAGGGGATAGAAAGCAAAGACTTAGTATGGTTTGCCAAGATCGAGCACAGCCGCAGTTTCGACCACACCGACCGCGCGGTCCAATTAGGGGAGCAGCAGAAGGGCGTAACCAAGACCGGCGATCAAACCCACATTCATGTGATCGTCAGCCGAACGGAGAATCTACGGGCGTATGCAGAAGGGAAGAAAAACGGGCTTCATGAGCGCAAGAACCCGTATCATCTTAGCCCCCTGACCAACCACAAGGCCACCACGAGAGGCGTTGTACTAGGCGGTTTTGGGCGCAATAGCTTTAGTCAGCGTGCCGAGCAGACCTTTGACCAGGCGTTTACCTACGAGCGCTCGTTAACCGAATCCTTCCGGTTTTTGCACTGCATGAAGTACGGTGATGAACAGGCCAAAGGGGAGATGCAACGACAGGCCGCAGAACAGGCGGCAGCGGCCGACCGCCAAAAACGCGCTCAGAGCCACGAACAGAGTCAACGGCTAGAAATGTACCAGCAACCCGGCAAAACGCCCCAAAACGAGTTTACCGACGATTTGCGGGCCAGTCTAAGTAAAGCTTATCAGCAAAAGGATGTAAACGATTTAGGCGCAGCACTGGCCAGCGCACAGGCCGAGCGAGAACGGCAGCGAGTAGCACAGGAGCAAAAGGCAGAAGAAGCCCGTAAACAGGCCCTAGAAGCCACCAAACTAGCCGAGCAACAGAAGTTAGCCCAGCAACAGAAAATCGAACAGAAACCCGAAAATAGCCCCCGAATCAGCCGGGGGTTAGGCTTATGAACGAGAACAAGTTTTTACGGAATCTAAGGCAGCAGAGCAGTCCTAGTCAGGCCCGCACCGGCGTACCGGTCGAACCAACACCATCCCAGCCCGTGCGCCGGAGTGATCCGACGGATAGCAGCCCAGCGGAATATGACCCCATCAAACGGTTGACGGATGAATTGAGCCGGCATAGTCGGGCTATCGAGGGATTAACCACCCGGATTGATCGCATGGAGCAACGGCCCAAAGCCGCCACCCAATCCGAGGTACAGACCTTGCTGGAGGAGGCCCGCGAGGGCGTTAGTTTCACCATCGACAGCCAACAGATCGCCGGGTTTGTCCTGCCCGAATTGAAGAAGGGCCTACCCAGTGCCGAGGAGATCAGGACGGCCGCTAACGCGGGCGCCAGTCAGATCGCAGCTGTGGGCAATACCGCAGCCGATCAGATCGAGAGGGCCGGGTCAGCCGCCGCCGAGCGCATCCGGTGGGCCAGTCAGCACAAAGCGGATGCCTTTGCGAATCGGGTTGGCTTTACCTCATGGCAAGCCGCAACGGTGG
>JADQBA010000466.1 GCA_016903675.1 Stigonema ocellatum SAG 48.90 = DSM 106950
GCGCCGATGTCCTAAGAGCCTTAGCGGACAAACTGCCAGAGGTGTTAAGTGATGCACTGGCTGCCGCCAAACAGATTCAGTCTGAGTCTTATCGCGCCGATGCCCTAAGTGCCTTAGCGGACAAACTGCCAGAGGTGTTAAGTGATGCACTGGCTGCCGCCAAACAGATTCAGGATGAGTCTTATCGCGCCGATGCCCTAAGAGCCTTAGCGGACAAACTGCCACCAGAATTGTTAGGTGATGTACTGGCTGCCGCCAAACAGATTCAGGATGAGTCTTATCGCGCCTATGCCCTAAGAGCCTTAGCGGACAAACTGCCAGAGGTGTTAAGTGATGCACTGGCTGCCGCCAAACAGATTCAGTCTGAGTCTTATCGCGCCTATGCCCTAAGTGCCTTAGCGGACAAACTGCCACCAGAATTGTTAAGTGATGCACTGGCTGCCGCCAAACAGATTCAGTCTGAGTCTTATCGCGCCTATGCCCTAAGTGCCTTAGCGGAAAAACTGCCAGAGGTGTTAAGTGATGCACTGGCTGCCGCCAAACAGATTCAGTCTGAGTCTTATCGCGCCGATGTCCTAAGAGCCTTAGCGGACAAACTGCCAGAGGTGTTAAGTGATGCACTGGCTGCCGCCAAACAGATTCAGTCTGAGTCTTATCGCGCCGATGCCCTAAGTGCCTTAGCGGACAAACTGCCAGAGGTGTTAA